>NZ_JBFUET010000016.1:0-191338 GCF_056403815.1 Mesorhizobium sp. P2_E9 | reverse complement strand
AAGCAACTGCATGGTCACCGCTATGCGCGGTTCCGAAGTCTCATCAGGGTCGCCTGCCAGTGCCTGATCGCCGCCGCCGCCCAGAACATCAAAAAGATCGCCCTTTGCCTATGGCCGAACCCCAAACCGGCCCTCGCATGAGGCCCTACGCCTCCTGTCAAAATCTCCTGACACAAACATTCCAAGACACTTCAATCACATAACAAAAAAACCCCGCCGAAAATCGACGGGGTTTGTCAGCAGTCTGAGACCGGCCAGAGGCCGGTCTTTTTGTAACTCAAACCCTGGGAAAAGCTGGTCTCAGCTTTCCTTGGGGGTCAGCACCTGGCGACCGCGATACATGCCGGTCTTCAGGTCGATGTGGTGCGGGCGGCGCATTTCGCCGGAATTCTTGTCCTCGACATAGGTCGGGGCCTTGAGGGCGTCGGCCGAGCGGCGCATGCCGCGCTTGGACGGAGAAGTTTTGCGTTTCGGAACGGCCATGGATATGCTCCACTACATGGTCAAAAGCCCCGCCCGCCCTCGTGAAAGGGCCATGTCGGGGCCTAAATCTGAGAAAGTCGGGTGCCTATACACGCCCTGTGCCGTTTTGGCCAGCGCTACCACGAACTTTTTTGAATTGGCTTGGTTAGGGTGTATCGAGGTTCAGGTCAGGCCGAGCCGAAAACGATGGATACCGAGAACCGGAGCGGAGCGTACTTTTCGTACGTGAGCACCGGAAGCGCAGGGATCCACCGTTTGCAGGCCGGCATCACCTGAACATCGATACACCCTACTCGAGGCAGCCGACATATGCACCGGAACGGCCGGCCCTGCGCTCGATCAGATTGGCGAGCCGTCTCAGCCCCGAGCCGGGTTTTGCCGGGTTGCGGGCGATCGGATTCGGCAAGGTGACGGCAAGAAGTGCCGCCTGCCGGCGCGACAGTTGTTTTGCCGGAATGCCGAAATGATGCTGTGCCGCGGCTTCGATGCCATAGATGCCCGGACCCCATTCGGCGATGTTGAGATAGATTTCCATGATGCGGCGTTTCGACATCACCGCGTCGAAATAGACCGCCAGCGGCAGTTCGACGACCTTGCGCACTGAGCCCAGCGGGCGTGACCAGAGAAAGAGGTTCTTCACCGTCTGCATGGTGATGGTCGAGGCACCGCGCGTCGCCTCGCCGGCCAGCGCATCGTCGACGACCCCCCTGAGTTCGCCGAGATCGACGCCGCGGTGGAAGCAAAACTGCCCGTCCTCCGACATGATGACGGAGTGGGCCAATACCGGCGCGACATCGTCGATCGACACCCAACGCCGGTCATAGCCGGAGAAGGTCGCCAGGTCTTTCAGCATTAGCGTCGACACCGGATGCACGAAGGACGGCAGGTAAAGAAAGGTCAGCACTGTCGGGATCAACGCCAGCACGGCGGCCACGACGATGCCGCGCCGGACCCAGCGTCTGAGACTGCGGCGGTTCAAGCCGCGCGATCTCGTCGCCATGTCCAGCTTTTCGGTTTCATGATCGACGATCGGTTCCGCCAAGCCGCCCAACCCGTGCCAGAGAGCTCGTTTTGAAACGCGCTCCTGTGAGTCATATGACGGTGTTTTCGAGAACCGGAGCGGAGCGTACATTTGAGTACGTGAGCACCGGAAGCATAGAAAACGCCTTCAGATGACCGCAGGAGTAGAGTTTCCAAACGGGCTCTTACTGCTCCGGCATAATGGCGCTTGCCTTCTTGCGCAACGTCTGAGTGTCGGCTACCGCTCCCGGCCATGACGAATGACGACGAAATGGCGTTCGAAATGGCGCTTATCCGGCGGGCGGCGGCCGTCGAGGTGCTGCTACGGCGGCTGCTCGACGACCGCCCGCTTTCCGGCGAGATCGCGCGGCCTGAGCGGCTGATGGCGGCGATGCGCCATGGCGTGCTGAACGGCGGCAAGCGCCTTCGTCCCTTCCTGGTCATGGAAAGTGCGGCCTTGTTTTCCGCCGATGGCGAGGCCGCGCAGCGCGTCGCCGCCGCACTCGAATGCGTGCATTGTTACTCGCTGATCCATGACGATTTGCCGGCCATGGACGACGATGACGTGCGCCGCGGCCAGCCGACCGTGCACAAGGCCTTCGACGAGGCAACCGCCATCCTGGCCGGCGACGCGTTGCTGACGCTGGCCTTCGACATCATCGCCGATGAGGCGACCGTGCTGCCGGCGGAGCGACGGGCTGCTCTGGTGCTGGCGCTTGCCCGGGCCGCCGGCGCCGGCGGCATGGTCGGCGGCCAGAAACTCGATCTCGAAGCCGAACAGACGCCGCCGGATGAGTCTGGCATCATAAGGCTGCAGGCGATGAAGACCGGCGCGTTGATCCGCTTCGCTTGCGAGGCCGGCGCCATCATTGCCGGCGCTCCGGCCGAGGACCGCGAAAGACTGGCGGAATTCGGCTCCGCGATCGGCCTTGCCTTCCAGCTTGCCGACGACCTGCTCGACCTGACGGCGGACGCCGGCCAGATGGGCAAGGCGACCGGCAAGGACGCCGCCGCCGGCAAGGGAACGCTGGTGGCGCTGCACGGCGCGAATTGGGCGCGCAGCCAGCTTCACGGCCTCGTTGACCAGGCGCACGTGCTGCTCGAACCCTATGGCGACAAGGCAGCGCTGCTGAAGGACGCCGCCACATTTGTCGCGACACGCAACAGCTGAGTTTTTGGTTCGAACAGCCGGCCTGGCAGGGCAGGCAGGTTACCCCCGCCCCGCGGCATTCGCCACGACGAAGACCGAATAGAGCGACTGCCGTGCCGTGATGAACAGGCGGTTGCGCTTCGGGCCGCCGAAGGTCAGGTTCGCCACCGTCTCCGGAATGCGGATCTTGCCGATCAGCGTGCCATCGGGGTCGAAGCAATGGACGCCGTCTCCGGCACCCGCCCATACGCGGCCTGACATATCCAGCCTGAACCCGTCGAACAGGCCGGCGGTGCAAGAGGCGAAGACGCCGAGTTCTTTCAGTGAGGCGCCCTCGACGGCGAACTTGCGGATGTGTCTCGGCCCGTCCTTCTGGTGTGTGACACCGGTGTCGCCGACATAGAGGATGGTCTCGTCCGGTGAAAAGGCGAGGCCGTTGGGCTTCGCCATCGTCGAGACGACGCGTGCCACCGCGCCCGTTGCAGGGTCGGCGCGGTAGACGTGGCAGCCCTCGATCTCCTGCTCGGCGCGGTCGCCCTCATAGTCGGTCGCGATGCCGTAGGGCGGATCGGAAAACCATACTGTGCCGTCCGAGCGCACCACCACGTCGTTTGGCGAATTCAGCCGCCTGCCCTCGAAACGGTCGGCGATCACCGTGAGCGACCCGTCATGCTCGGTGCGGGTGACGCGCCGCGCCCGGTGCTCGCAGGTGACCAGCCGCCCTTCAGTGTCGACTGTGTTGCCGTTGGCATTACTGGACGGCGCGCGGAAGACCGAGACCACGCCATTGGTGTCGTCGTAGCGCATGATACGGTCGTTCGGGATGTCCGAGAAAACCAGGTACCGCCCGGCCGCGAACCAAGCCGGTCCCTCCAGCCAACGCCCGCCCGTCCACAGCCGCTCGACCGCCACATGGCCGACGAAACAGCTCTCGAACCGCTCATCGAGAACCTCGAAGCCTGCGCCCTCTATGTCTCCGAACATGCCTTGTCCTCCATGAAACCGGCCTATCGTTAGCCTTCGCGGCTAGCCATTTTCAAGACTTGACCTGCAAAAATGTTAGCGATAACATTGGTCGCAGTTCAGTCCGGTTGTTTGGCTTGGAGGAGGCCAAGAAGATGCGGCCCAAGCTCATAGAATTCATCGACATCTCCAAGCGCTTCGGGGGCACCCTGGCGTTGAAGTCGGTCTCGCTCGACATCCACGAGGGCGAGATCGTGGCGCTGCTGGGCGAGAACGGCGCCGGCAAGTCGACGCTGATCAAAACGCTGGCCGGCATCTACAAGCGCGACCAGGGAACAATCCGGTTTCGCGGTGAGGACTACCACCACCGCCCGTCGCGCCCCAACCAGCCGCAGAAGGTCGCCTTCATCCATCAGGATCTCGGCCTCATCGAATGGATGACGGTGGCCGAGAATGTCGGTATGGCGCAAGGCTTCTCGCGCCGCTCGGGCCTCATCGACTGGCGCGACACCGCGCGTCGTGCCGAGAGCGCCCTGGCCCTGGTTGGCTGCGCCTTCGATCCGGCGACGCGCGTCCAGGATCTGTCCCGCACCGAGAAATCGCTGGTTGCCATCGCCCGCGCGCTCGCTACCGAAGCCGACGTGCTGGTGCTCGACGAGCCGACGGCAAGCTTGCCCGCCGATGAGGTCGAACGCCTGTTCCAGGCACTGCGGCCGTTGCGCGAGCGCGGCGTCGGCATGATCTATGTCTCGCACCGCCTGGATGAAGTGTTCCGCATCGCCGACCGGGTCGCCGTGATGCGGGACGGCCGCATGGTGGCGGTCAAGCCCGTCGCCGAGACGACGCCGCAGGAACTGGTCGATCTCATCGTCGGCCGCCCGGCGCACCAGATGTTCGCCAAGTCGCGCTGGCAGGACGGACCCGAGCGGCTGAAAGTCGAGAACCTGCGCTGCGGCAGTGTCGGACCGGTCCACTTCGAGGCGCGATCCGGCGAACTTCTCGGACTGGTTGGCCTGCGCGGCGCGGGACAGGAGGCCGTCGGCCGCGCGCTGTTCGGCGCCGAGCCCTTCGACGGCAAGGTCTCGCTCGACGGCAAACGCCTCGACCTGTCCTCGGTCGGTGCAGCCCTTGCCGCCGGCGTCGGCTTGATTGCGCGCGACCGCACCGAGGAGTCGGTGGCGCTGTCGCTGTCCGTGCGCGAAAACATGTATCTCAACCCGTCCGCTGTCGGCCGCGGGCTTTTCTCCTTTATGACGCCGGCGCGCGAAAGCGAACTGACACAGGAACTCGGCACCCGGCTCGGGCTGCGGCCCAACGATCCGCATCTGCCGATCGAGGCGCTTTCCGGCGGCAACCAGCAGAAGGTGGTCGTCGGCCGCTGGCTGGCGACGGGTCGCAAGCTCCTGATCGCCGAGGATCCGACGGCGGGTGTCGATGTCGGCGCCAAGGCCGAAATCTATCGGTTGATCGCGGCAGCTGTCGAAGCCGGACTGGCGGTCGTCGTCGTCTCCACGGATTTCGAGGAGGTCGCCCATATCTGCCATCGCGCCCTTGTCTTTTCGCACAACCGCATCGTGCTCGAACTGGCCGGCGATGCCTTGACGACGGCGGCGCTGATCCATGCCGCCTCCGTGTCCGAAGCCGCCTGAGGAGTATCCATGAACTCGATCAAATCGACGGCGCTGGAGCCGACCCGCTCGGAACTCTCCGGGCTCAGCTTTGGCCAGAAGGCGGCGCGCTACCTGCCGGTCTACGGCCTGCCGATCCTGACGCTGCTGCTCATCCTGCTGTTCTCGCTGCTCCTGCCGCGTACCTTCCCGACGCTGCTCAATTTGCGCTCGATCATATCCGACAAGGCGATCATTGCGCTCCTGTCGCTGGCGGCGATGATCCCCATGGCTTCGGGACGCATCGACCTGACGGTGGGCTACGGCATCGTGCTGTGGCATATCCTGGCCATCAGCCTGCAGACCGCGTTCGGCATCCCCTGGCCGATCGCAGTGCTGATCGTCCTGCTGCTTGGCGTCGTCACCGGCTTCATCAACGGCCTGCTGGTCGAGGTGGCGCGCATCGATTCCTTCATCGCCACGCTCGGCACCGGCACCGTGCTCTATGCGTTGGCCATGTGGTACACGGGCGGCCGGCAAGTCGTCGGCGTGCTTCCCGAAGGCTTCCTCGCCCTCAACGGGACGATGCTGTTCGGCCTGCCGATCACTGGCTACTACGTGATCGTCCTGGCGCTGGCGATGTGGCTTGTGCTCGAATACATGCCGATCGGCCGCTACCTCTATGCCATCGGCGCCAATCCCAAGGCCGCCGCGCTCAACGGCATACCGGTGCAGAAATTCGTCATGGGCGCCTTCGTCGCCTCGGGCGCGCTGACGGCGCTGGGCGGCGTACTGCTCGCCTCCAAGCTCCGCATCGGCCAGGCGAGCGTCGGCCTTGAATATCTGTTGCCGGCGCTGGTCGGCGCCTTTCTCGGGTCGACCACCATCAAGCCCGGCCGCGTCAATGTCTGGGGCACGATCATCGGCGTCGTCATCCTCGCCGCCGGCATTTCCGGCATCCAGCAATTCGGCGGCTCGTTCTGGGTCGAGCCGCTCTTCAACGGCGTCACCCTGCTCGTCGCCATCGGCATTGCCGGCTACGCGCAGCGGCGCCGCGGCGCTGTCGTGCCGCCCCAAGCATCCGCCACTCAACCAGTCGTCCAACCAACAAAGGCAAACGACAATGCTTAATGGGAGAAGAAACATGCATCGCAGAACAGTCCTTCAGCTCGGCGTCGCCTGCCTAGCGCTTGGCATTGCCTCGAACGCGCTGGCCGACCCGATGGCCGACGCCAAGGCGGTGGTCGACAAATATGCCAGCAAGGTCGACAAATGGGATGGCCCGACGACCGGACCGAAGGGCGCGGCCGGCAAGACCATCGTGGTGCTTGGCGCCGACATGAAGAACGGCGGCATCCTTGGCGTCACCAAGGGTGTCGAGGAAGCAGCGGCGGCCCTTGGCTGGACCGTCAAGACGCTTGATGGCGCAGGCTCCATCGGCGGCCGCACGGCGGCTTTCGGCCAGGCACTGGCGCTCAACCCCGACGGCATTATCATCAACGGCTTCGATGCCGTGGAGCAGAAGCCGGCGATGGAGCAGGCCAGGGCGGCCAAGATTCCGATGGCGGCATGGCATGCCGCACCGACTGTTGGCCCGATCGACGATCTCGGCATCATCGCCAACGTCTCGACCGATCCGATGGAAGTGTCGAAGGCGGCCGCCGACTGGGCTTTTGTCGACGCCAAGGGCAAGCCCGGCGTCATCATCTTCACAGATTCCACCTACCAGATCGCCATCGCCAAGGCCGACCGGATGAAGAAGGAAATCGAGGATCTCGGCGGCAAGGTGCTCGAATATGTCGACACGCCGATCGCCGAGACCTCGCAGCGCATGCCGCAGCTCACCACCTCGCTGCTGCAGAAATACGGTGACCAGTGGACGCATTCGCTGGCGATCAACGACCTCTATTTCGACTTCATGGGACCGTCGCTGGCGGCGGCCGGAAAATCGGGCACCGACGCGCCGATCAACGTGGCGGCGGGCGACGGTTCCGAATCGGCCTACCAGCGCATCCGCTCCGGCCAGTTCCAGAAGGTGACGGTTGCCGAACCGCTGAACCTGCAGGGCTGGCAACTCGTCGACGAGCTCAACCGAGCCATGGCCGGCGAGAAATGGTCCGGCTACATCTCGCCGCTGCATGTTGTGACGTCGGACAATGTCGAGTTTGACGGCGGCCCCGACAACCGCTTCGATCCGGGCAACGGCTACCGCGACCAGTACAAGAAGATCTGGGGCAAATAGGCGCCGACGAATACCTCTGCCAACGGGCAGGACAGTCAACGGCCGGCGGTCAACTCGCCGGCCGTTCTGTTTCGCCCAGGCTCAGGCCGTATGACGCGCGATCACCTTCGGCGTCATGCCGACGACCACCCGGTCGTCAGGCGCCCGGCGCCCGTTGAGCAGGTCGAGCACGAGTTCGGCGACACGGATGCCGATCTCATGCGCCTCGACATCGATCGTGGTGATCGACGGCACCGACTGCTCGGCGAGGTCATAGGCGCCGAAGCCGGCGATCGCGAGGTCCTCGGGGACTCGGATGCCGCGCCGTAGGCATTCCATGAGCGCACCGAAAGCGGAAAGATCCGAAACGCACATGACCGCTTGCGTGTCCGGCCAGCGCGAGATCATCTCGACCATGGCGGTGGCGCCCTCGCGCATCGATATTGGCGGCACGCCCGAAGCGATAATGCGCGAGGCGTCGAGGCCGCGGTCCTGCAGTGCCGCGACGAAACCGCGCCGGCGATCGAGGCCACGCGTGTCGCGCGATGTGTCGCCGCCGATGAAGCCGAGCCTCGAATAGCCGCGCGCGACGAAATGATCGACCATCAGCCGCCCGGCTTCGGCGTTGGAGAAGCCGACGACGTGACCGATCGGATCGGCCGGCAGGTCCCAGGTCTCCACCACCGGGACGCCGGCATTCTCCAGCATCTTGCGGCAACGTGGCGTGTGCCGTCCGCCGGTGACGATGATCGCCTCCGGCCGCCGCCGCAGCAACTGGCCGACCAGACGCTCTTCCTCCTCGACATTGTAGTCGGTGAAGCCGAGCAGGATCTCCAGCCCGCTGTCACGCAGACCCTCGGTCATGCCGCGCACCGTGTCGGCGAAATTGGCGTTGTTGATCGAGGGTATCGTCACCGCGACAAAACCGGACCGGCGCGACGACAGGTTGGCGGCGATGCTGTCGAAGACATAGCCGAGTTCGTCCGCGGCCCGTATGATACGGTCGCGCGTGTCTGCGCTGATGGAGGTATCGCGTTTGAAGGCGCGAGACACGGTCATCGTCGAGACGTTGGCGCGACGCGCGACATCGGCCATGGTCGGGCGTTTTGGCGAAGGCTGCATGGCCATACGTTATCGATATCACTGTGGAATGCAACGCACCGTCGCGGCTTACGAGAAGGCGATCTGAACCTTCATCGCCTGGCTGCGGTCGTTGGCGATTTCGAAGCCTGACAGCGCCTCGGCGAATGCCACGGTGTGGGTGATCAGAGGCTTTACGTCGATGAGCCCCTTGCGCATCAATTCGACGCCCACGGCAAATTCCGGATGGAAGCGGAACGACCCGTTGATGGACAGTTCCTTGGCGGTGACCACCGACATCGGAAGTGCCATCTCGGCACCACCAAGGCCGAGCTGGACGATCGTGCCGCGCGGCCGAAGCGCCGCGATGCCCAGCGCCAGTGCTGCGGCGGCTCCGGAACATTCGTAGAGGATGTCGAACGTCCCCTTGTCGGCGAAATAAGGCGCTAGCCCGTCCGGATCGGTTCGTGTGTTGATCGTCCTGTCGGCGCCGGCACGCATGGCCATGGACAGGGTAAAATCAGTGATGTCGACGGCAACGATCTCGGCGGCTCCGGCGCGCCGCGCGCAGAGGATAGACAACAGGCCGATCGGCCCGCAACCAGTCACCAGAACACGCTTGCCCAGCATCTCGCCGGCCCGGCGCGTCGCGTGGAGACATACCGCCAGCGGCTCGGCCATCGCCGCCTCGCCAGCGCTCAACCCGTCCGCTGGCACGCATTGCGGCGCGTCCGCCACCAGCATTTCGCGGAACGCGCCCTGGATATGCGGGAACGGCATGGCGCTACCGTAGAAGCGCATGTTGAGGCATTGGTTGTGCATCCCTTCCCGGCAGTACCGGCAGCTGTAACAGGGCCGCGACGGCGAGACCGCGACCAGCTGGCCCGGCTGCAGCCCGTCGACGCCGGGACCGACCTTCTCGATGCCGCCGGAGACCTCATGGCCGAGGATCATCGGCTCCTTAAGCCGCACCGTGCCGAAGCCACCGTGATTGTAGTAATGCAGGTCACTGCCGCAGATGCCGCCGGTGGCCAGACGCAGCAACACCTGACCCTGGCCCGGCGCCTCGACCGGCCGGTCCTCGATGCGAAGGTCCTTGGCGGCGTGGATGACAATCGACTTCATGGTGGCGAACTCCTCGAGCAATTCCAGGAAAAGTGTGTGACGGTTTTCTGTTCGGAATTGCGGCAAACAAATCTAGAGCACGGGCGTCAGCAGCGGCTGGCCGGCAAAATGGGCGGCAAGGTTGTCGCGCAAAAGCTTGCCCATGGCCTTGCGCGTTTCGAAGGTGCCGGACGCATGGTGCGGCTGCAGCAGCACATTGTCGAGCGCCAGGAAGCGCGGATTGAGCTTCGGTTCGCCTTCGAAGACGTCGAGTGCGGCGCAACCGAGTGTCTTCTTCTCGAGCGCGTCGAGCAGCGCATCCTCATCGATGTTGGAAGCGCGCGAAATGTTGATCAGCATGCCTTCCGGCCCGAGTGCCGCCACCACATCCTTGTTGACGATGTGGCGCGTCGCGGGCGACGCGGCAAGCGTCACGAACAGGAAATCCGAACGGCTGGCCAGCGCGACCGGATCGGCGACGAACTCCCAGTTCGACGCGAAACCCTTCGGCGTGGGGCTCGAATAGGCAATGTCGATGCCGAAGCCGGCGAGGCGTTTGGCCACCTCATGGCCAATGCGGCCGAGACCGAGCACGCCGGCCCGCCGGCCCCAGACGCGGCGCTGCAGCGGGTAGAGCCCCTTGGCCGCCCAGCTGCCGTCGCGCACCCAGCGCTCCGCCCCTATCATGCCGCGCGACAGGGTGAGCATCATGGCGATCCCGAGATCGGCGACATCGCCGGTCAGCACGTCGGGGGTGTTGGTCACGCGCACGCCGCGTTCCCGGCATGCCGCGAGATCGACCGCATCGTAACCGACGCCATATACGCTGACGACCTCGAGCGAAGGGCAGGCCGCAATCATGGCCCGGCTGGCGCCGAGTTCGCCGCGCGTGGCGATGGCGCGTATCCGCGGCCCGACCTCTGCGAGGAAGGACGCCTTGTCGCCCGCGTCGAAATAACGGTGGACAATGAAGGCCTGGTTGAGTGGCTCCTCGTCCCACGCTGGATAAGGTCCAACCTGAAGGATGTGAGGCCGCTGCATCGGTTTTCGCTCCAACTGACTTGACAACAATGTTATCGATAACATAACAACATTCAACGACGAGAGGCAATCGGGAAAATGTCGTCCACACTGTTCGATCTCACCGGGCGCACGGCGCTCGTTACCGGCTCCTCCCAGGGCATCGGCTTTGCGCTGGCCAAGGGCCTGGCCGAAGCCGGTGCCAAAGTAGTCCTCAACGGCCGGGACGAGGCAAAGCTCGCCGAGGCTGCTGCGCGGATACAAGGCGCGGAGACACTTGCCTTCGACGCCACCGACCATGATGCGGTTCGCTCCGCCATCGACGCTTTCGAGCTGTCCGGCGGGCCGATCGACATACTGGTGAACAATGCCGGCATGCAGTTTCGCACGCCGCTCGAGGACTTTCCCGCCGATGCGTTCGAGCGCCTGCTGCAGACCAATGTCGCCAGCGTCTTCCATGTCGGTCAGGCGGTCGGGCGCCACATGATCAGGCGCGGTCGCGGCAAGATCATCAACATCGCCAGCGTGCAGACGGCACTCGCCCGCCCGGGCATCGCGCCCTACACGGCGACGAAAGGCGCGGTCGGCAACCTGACCAAGGGCATGGCGACGGACTGGGCCAAACACGGACTGCAGTGCAACGCCATCGCACCCGGCTATTTCGACACGCCGCTCAATGCGGCATTGGTCGCCGACCCGGCATTCAGCGGATGGCTCGAAAAGCGCACACCGGCCGGCCGCTGGGGCAAGGTCGAAGAACTGGTCGGGGCCTGTGTCTTCCTCGCCTCCGACGCGTCGTCCTTTGTCAACGGGCACATCCTCTATGTCGATGGCGGCATCACAGCGTCGATCTGAACCGTCGCGCCACATGGTCATCATGGGCGTCGCCGGATCGGGCAAGACAACGATCGGCGAGGCGCTCGCCCGCTCGATCGGCGCGAAATACGTCGACGGCGACCTGCTGCATCCCGACGCCAACATCGCCAAGATGAGCGCCGGCATCCCGCTTGCCGACACTGACCGGTGGCCTTGGCTGGCCAGGGTCGGCGAAACCCTGAGGTCAGGCACAGGTCCCGTCATCGTCGGCTGCTCGGCGCTGAAGCGAGCCTATCGCGATTTCATCACCGAACGGGCCGGAGCACCGGTCTTGTTCATCTATCTCGACGGTTCGCGCGAACTGATTTCCCGGCGCATGCGCGAGCGCTCCGGCCACTTCATGCCGACAAGCCTGCTCGACAGCCAGTTCGCGACATTGGAGGTGCCGGGAAAGGACGAGAACGCGATCGCCATAGCGATTGACGCGCCGCTCGACCGGATTGTTGCCGACATAACAGCCAAGATCGGGGTTCCACCACCATGACCAACACCATCGCACTGATCGGCGCCGGCGCCATGGGCGGGGCGATCGGCGAGCGCCTGCTCGCCACCGGCAATCGCCTGTTGGTATTCGATCTCGACAAAGCCAAGGTCGAGGCGTTGCTCGCCAAGGGCGCCGCGGCCGCGGTAAGTGCGGCCGAGGCCGCCGGCGCCGCCGACTGCGTCATCCTCAGCCTCAATTCGGCGGCGATTGTGCGTCGCGCGGCGTTCGGCGAGGCTGGCGTGGCTGCCGGGGCGAAGCCCGGCACGCTGATCATAGACATGTCGTCCATCGACCCCGACGCGACACGCCAACTGGCGGCCGACGCAAGCGAGAAGGGGCTGCGCTGGGTCGACAGTCCGCTCTCCGGCGGCGCGCCGAAGGCGCTGACTGGCGAATTGACGCTGATGGCTGGCGGCGAGGCCGAGGACGTCGCGGACGCTCACAAGGTGCTGCGCCACGTCGCCGCCAACTACACCCATATGGGACCTGCGGGCGCCGGCCAGACGACCAAGCTGATCAACCAGGTCCTGTGCGCGCTGAATTTCATGGCTGTCGCGGAAGCGACGCGGCTGGCGATCGACGCCGGCGTCGACGTGCTGAAGATCCCTCAAGCACTGAAAGGCGGTCGCGCCGACAGTGCCATCCTGCAGGAGTATTTGCCCCGTTTCGCCACTCGCGACTACCGGCGCACGGGCCGCATCGACAACATGGTCAAGGATCTCAACGCCGCGCAGGATCTGGCGCGGCGCACGCACACGGCGATGCCGCTGACGGCCGTCTGCGCCGAAATACACCGGTTGCTGACGGCGGCCGGGCTGGGCGGCGAGGATCAGGCCGCATTGATGGAATTCTTCCAACGCAACAACGACCAGGAGTACCCGACATGATCACTCGCTATGCGCTGTTTGAAGGCAAGGTGAAAGACGGTGAGACCACGGCATTCCGTCAGGCCGTCCTCGATACCGTCCTGCCAAAGTGGAAGGCGTTTCCCGGCGCGCTCGACGTGCGCGTCTCCTTCGCCGAAAAGCGTGACGACGGCGCGCCGGAATTCCCGTTGATCCTGGCGATCAACTACCGCGACATGGCGGCCGTCGACGCGGCCCTTGCCAGCCCCGTCCGCGCTGAATCGCGCGCTGCGACCGAGGCGGTTCTGGCCAGATACTTCGAGGGCCGCATCCACCATCACGTCACGATCGCCAATGAGTTCCCCCTGGCCGGAGGGTAGTGGGGCATATCTATCAGGTGTTCCGGGCCCGGCTCGATTCCAGGCAGGCCATGTCAACAATCGGACATGCGCGCGAACGAAATCTTAATGTAAATGAAGCGTAATCCCGGTCGTTAAAATAATGCGTATGTGTTGGGGTTGCGCATGCCGGAATATTCTTCCTTCATCCGGTTTGTCCGGATTCGCTATCTTTCAGGATTGCTGATTTTCGCGCTGGCTTCCACGGCCGTCATGGTTGCGCTCAACCGTGTCAATTCCTTCCGTCATGAGATCGATGCGCTGAGCAGCAACCTCGTCGTCTTCACCCGCGACCTGCGCAACGCGACCAGCTTTGCCGAGACAACCGGATCCGCCTGGCGCAACGAAACGCGCGACGCGCTGACCGCTTCGGCGCGCGACCATTCCGAACGCCTGACCGGCGAGATCGACACGCTGACCGCCCAGTTCGCCGCGATACGCTCACGCCTGTCGGCCAAGACCATCAACGAACTCGAAACCGCCTCGGTCAACGGCGACCTGTTCTGGTCGGCGCATGACATGGTGCGCAATTTCAACCTGATGTCGGTGGCGCATAAGGCCGATGAATGGAGCTATCGGGAAATCCGCAACCAGAACGACCTGTTCGTCCAGCCGATGCTGGTCCGCTTCCGCACCGCCATGGACGACGAGCGCCATCTGGCTGACGCCTCCAGCGACCGGTTGCTGCTGTGGGCGAGCGGCCTGTTGTTCGCTGTCCTTGCCATCGTCGCCTTCTGGGTCTTCCGGCCGATGGAACAGGCGATCCGCCGCGCCTTTGCCCAATCGGCCGAATCCCTGTTCAAGGCCGAGGCCGCCGACCGCGCCAAGTCCGAATTCCTGGCCAATATGAGCCACGAGATCCGTACGCCGATGAACGGCGTGCTCGGCATGGCCGAACTCTTGGCCAAGACCGATTTGACCCCACGCCAGAAGACCTTCACCGACGTTATCGTCAAATCCGGCAATGCGCTGCTCACCATCATCAACGACATCCTCGATTTCTCCAAGATCAATGCCGGCCAACTCACCCTGGACCCCGCCCCTTTCCGTCTCACCGAAGCGGTCGAGGATGTGGCGACGCTGGTCTCGGCGCGTGTCGCGGAAAAGAACCTCGAACTGATCGTGCGCGTCGATCCGCGGCTGCCGGCCCATGTCGTCGGCGACGCCGGCCGCTTCCGGCAGATCGTCACCAATCTGGTCGGCAATGCGGTGAAGTTCACCGAGAAGGGCCATGTGTTGATCGATGTCGGCGGCGAAACCGTCAATGACGTCGTCCAGCTCAAGCTGCGGGTCGAGGATACCGGCATCGGCATCCCCGCCGAAAAATTGCAGAACGTGTTCGAGAAATTCGCGCAGGTCGATGGCTCCTCGACTCGCCGCCACGAAGGCACCGGCCTTGGGCTTGCCATCGCCGCCCGCCTCGTTGATTTGATGGCCGGCAAGATCGGTGTCGAGAGCGAGATCGGGCGCGGCTCCGTCTTCTGGTTCGGAGTGCCGCTGCCCGTGCACCATGCCGAGGCACGCGATGCGATCGTGCCGGTCGACGTCACCGGAGCGCGCGTGCTGGTCATCGACGACAATCCGGTCAACCGCGAGATCCTGCTCGAGCAGCTCAGGAGCTGGAGCTTCGACTGCGCTGCCGCCGAAAGCGGCGCCATGGGGCTGGCCTTCCTTGATCGCGCCTGCCAGTTGGGCGCCAGTGTCGACTGCATCATCCTCGACTACCAGATGCCTGGCATGAACGGCGCCGATGTCGCCCGGGCCATCGCCGCCGACAGCCGGCTGTCGGCCATCCCGATCGTTATCCTGACCTCGGTCGACCAGGTCGATTTCGGCAAGATGATCATCGACTTCGGCATATCAGCCCATCTGACCAAGCCGGCGCGCTCGGCGGTCCTGCTCGGCACGGTCATCTCGGTCATCCAGAAGGCCCGCTCACAAGTCGGCAAGGCGCATTTCGTTCGCGAGCCGGTCCAGCCGATGCCGCAGCCGGCTCCGCCTGCCTTCACCGTCATCCGTGGTCCCGCCATACCGGTCGCGACGGCGCCGGAATCGACCACCACGCCGAACGGCCCGATCGACATCCTCATCGCCGAGGACAATGATGTGAACCAGCTGGTGTTCGGCCAGATTCTCAACGGGCTGGGTCTCAGCTACCGCATCGCCGGCAATGGCCGCACGGCGGTCGAGATGTACCGGTCGCTGCATCCGAAACTGATCCTGATGGACGTCTCGATGCCGGAGATGAACGGCTACGAGGCGACCCGCGCCATCCGGGCGATCGAGGCCTCGTCGGGCGGCCACATCCCGATCATCGGCGTCACCGCGCATGCGCTGAAGGGCGATCGCGACAAGTGCATCGAGGCCGGCATGGACGACTATCTGCCGAAGCCCGTCTCGCCCGATCGCCTCGGCGCCAAGATCGGCACATGGCTTAGCGAAACGGTGATTGCCAAGACGGCGTGAGTGCGTCCGGTCTGGTTACCGGATCAGCGCAGCCGACCGATCGGAATGATTTCCGGCGCGCTATCGACGTAAGGTTCGCCGTGCCAATTGCCGAGCCATTGCTCGACCAGCAGACCGGCCTCGCCGAGCATCCCGGCAAGATCCTCCCTTGCCGGGAATGCGATCTTCGATTCGGCGCCCAGAACCGCGTTGCCACCTGGAATTTCATAGAACGTCGAATAGGTGACGATGCCGGTCTCGGCATCGCGCTCAACGTCGTTCCAGGATTTCACCGCGCCAAGGTTGGGATGCAACACGATCCTTTCGGATCGCTGAGGCGTCCATTCCAGCCATTCCTTCGCAACGGGATTTCGGCTGTCGAAAATGAAGCGGCCATCCGCTGCAAGATGTTCGACGATGGTGCGCAGCACAGCTGACTGATCCTCGGTCGTCAGAAACACCTGGAAGGCATGCCCGGTCAGCAACACCAGATCGAAGCGCCGCCCGAGCCGAACTGTTCGCGCGTCTCCCTCAACCCAGTCGACCTTGTCTCCATCAGGCCTGCCGCGCCCGACATCGAGCATCGGCGATGCCGGATCGACGCCGGTGACGCTGCGCCCCTGGCTGAGCGCTGCGGCCAGCTGCCCGGTGCCGCAGCCGAGATCAAGAACCGAGCGGGCATTGCCGGCGAAACCGACACAATAGTTGAAATCGTCGCCGCCTGTGTTCTCGATATCGTAGAACTGGACGAGGTCCGGGTCGCTGTAGAGTCTGTCGGTCATGGCACCGGCCTATAACCGAAATTTCTGCTGGATGCGACGGGCGTGCTGGAGATGGAGCGGCTCGCCGTTTCCGCGAAACCTGTGAACGCCTTAGCCGCGCTTGAATGGATAGAGAAATTGCCGCCAATATCCTTTCGGCACCGGATGGCCGTGAATGCCATAGCCCTTCGGCCACCGTCCCTCGGGCAGATGGTAGGTACCGAACAGCCGATCGAGCAGCGGGAAATGGATTGCGAAGTTGACGTCGATCGCCTCTTTCTCGAGGCCGTGATGCCAGTGATGATAGCGCGGCGACACCAACAATTTTTCGGCCGGGCCAAAACTCGTTCCGATGTTGGAATGGATGAACGACGAGTAGACATAGACGATCAGGATATAGGTCTGGATCGCCGATTCATCGAACCCCAGCACGAACATCGGTGTGGCGGTCAGGCTGCGCAGCACGATGATTTCCAGGAAATGCATCCGCGCGCCGGCAATCCAGTCCATCGACTTGGCGGAATGATGCACGGCATGAAAATTCCACAGAAACGGAATACGATGGAAGGCCCGGTGCACCCAATATTGGGCGAGGTCCGTCAGGAACATCACCGCCACCAACTGCACCAGCCAAGGCAGGTCGTGGACCCAGGCGCGCACCGAACCAAGACCGCCTTGCGCGTTGACCAGATTGGACGGCGCCAGGGTCAGGTAGGTCAATATCTGCACCAGCAGCGACGAGACCAGATAGTAAAACAGGTCTTCGCGCCATTCGTCGCGGAACACCGTCTGGTCCTTGTTGCGGGCGAGAATGCGTTCGAGCGGAACGAACAGCACGCCCATGAACAGGGCGTTCAGAATGAAGAAATCGAGGCCGAAGAAGACGCCGTCAATCTGCAGCTGATGACGAACCGGCAGCATGCCGATCAGTGACGCCAGGAGCACCGTGAACATCGCCGCCGCGCCGAGCGTCTTTTCCCTGCGCAGCATCATGCTCAGTATGGCCAGGATATAGCCGGAGATGAGCACGAAATAGAGGACCGGCTTGAAGAACAGCATCTGATGGATAGGCGCCAGATCCGGCATCGAGGTCAGCGACGGGTAGCGCAACACGATGACCATCAGCAGGCCGGTGACCCCGGCAAGCAAAGCGATCGAGCCGGACAGCCAGCCGGAACCGAATGGCCGCTTGGAGCGCGGCGTTTCGAGTTCGCCGACAATCTTTCTAAGGAAATTTGCCATCGGTATGATGCCCCCTGGTCAAAGGGCGCGAACATATCTGCGCCGGAAATACTGATCCTGCCTTTGCTATAGCACAACTTATTAAGATTTAATCGACGCCGCTCCGACCGACGCCGCTTGCTGCAACATCAGCTGCTGGCGTTGTTGTTGAGTGGCAAAAACTGTCGCCGCGATAAGAGATGCCGGCCGCTATAGATGGAACCTTTGCTGGATGCGCTGGGCGCATTCGAGCGGCGTAAGCCGACTGGTGTCGACTTCGAGATCGTAATTTATATCCTTGTGCACCCGGTCATATTGCCAACGCGCCAGCCCGGGCAGCCTGTCTGCCCGCTGGGCTTCGCGGGCCTCCAGGACCTCCAGCGGCGCCATGACGCCGACCAGATGGAGGTCGAAGGCAGACAAGAGTTCGACATAGTCCGATATCTCGCCATTGCACAGAACCTCGTCGACGATGAGGTTGTTGCCCTGCCCGGCCATGGCGGCGACGGCGTGGCGCATGCCGCGCAGGGTTCTTTCGCCCGCCGGTCCGACCCTGATCACGACCGCGGGCTTGCCGTCCTGTTGAACGGTTTCATAGGAGAAACCATCGGCATGGTCCTGCAAGGCATCGGGCAGCATGTCGAGAAAACTGTCCATCTGGACATGCAGGAACGGTGCGGCGGTTATTGTCTGCAACGCCCTGGCGATCGAGCTTTTGCCGGCACTGCCGACGCCATTGAGGACAATGATCCTGGTGGTCATGGTCAATCGAACTCCTGACTTCAACGGACGTATCTTGCCCGTATTCCTGCCACTGCCCACCAGCCCGAGGTCGTTCGAGATCGCTCATTGTCGATCCCACGACGCGACGGCAATCAACAACCCGTTTTCGTGCGACCTTTCAAAATTGGCACACCCGATTAACTCTAGCTTCAACCAAGACGTGTAAGCGTCGGCGGCGGACTTGGAGACTATCCATGCGAATTCTTCAATTGATTCTCATAGTACTGTCGCTCTTTTTTGTAACGAACAGCCGCGCGGACGAGATCGCGGATCGCGAAGGCATCACCGATACTGTCAAATCCGCTTTTCTCGATGGCAATTTCAAGAAACTCGACGCGCTTGCCGACGAATACCGCAACAGAAAGGCGCGGACAGGCAGCGGATTGTGGAAGCTTAGCCGCTTCTATTCTGCATTTGACACACTCGGAGACTCTCCGGCCTATGGCGAGCGATCTCTCGATCGCCTTGAACAACAGGCAAAAAAATGGATCGATGAGGCGCCGGAGTCGAAATCCGCATACATCGCCTATGCCACTTTGCTGTACCAGCACGCCTTCTTCGTTCGAGGCAGCGACTACGCCTCCGCCGTTGCGCCGGGAAAATGGCCGGTGTTCCTGAAGTATCTCGCGGAAGCGCGCAGGCAGCTTGAGGCCAGCAAGGCCTTCGCGTCATCGGATCCGCATTGGTATGCGATCATGCTAAACGTCGCGACGGGAGAAAATTGGCCGGAGCCGAAATTCGATGCGCTCCTGGACGAAGCAACCGCTCGAGAGGCCTATTACTACGAAGTGTATTTCGCCGCGATCACACGCAAGTCTCCGATGTGGGGCGGCAGCATCGAGGACGTCAACAAGCTGATAGAACACGCCGTGGCGCTAACCAAGCCTGAAGATGGCTCCGGCTTCTACGCGCGAGGTTATTGGTTCGCAATGGGTTGGACCCTGAGGCGCAAGATGTTCGAGAATTCGACCACCTATTGGCCGAGGATCAATGCCGGGTTCGAGAGCCTGGTCAAGCAGTACCCAGATGACTGGAACCTCAATTCCTTTGCGCGCTTCGCCTGTATCTCGCGTGACCCCAAAGTTGCCCATAGGGCTTTCCTTCAACTTGACGGGAGAATTATTCCGCAGATGTGGGAGAGCGATACAATGGCCCGCACTTGCGAGGAATGGGCGACCGAAGACGGCTCAAAATAGGTCGCCATTGGGTGACATGTCCTACCGGTTGCGCACCACCACGCAGGCCCCGCCAACGCTCTGCAATTTCTGGCAGATGACGTTGGCGGTGGCACGATCGTCGATGCCGATCCTGACGGCATAGATGCCGCGTCGGCCGATCGGCGTGCGCACCCGGCTCACCACCGGATCATGGCCGGCGAGCAGGGCCGGAAACCGGCTCCTCACCCGAAGCCACTGGTTGATCGCCGCCCCGCGCCTGAAATTGCCGGCGACCTGGACGCCCCACGGCTTTATGTTGATCGAGGCCATCGCCACGGTCTGCGACATGATCACCGGTAGCTTGCGGCAGGCATCCGCAAAGCTCGCCTTCTTGTCGAGCGGCTGGATGGTTCCGGCATAGCTGGTATCGGCGAACTTGTCCGCTGGTTCGCCCATGATGTCGAAGACGTAGCTCTCGGTCTCCATCGGCAGGAAGCCGCCCGAGCCCAGCCAGCGCGACACGCGGCTTTCGCCGGCATTGTAGGCGGCCGCCGCCAGGCCAAGATTGCCATAGCTGGTTTTCATTTCGGCGAGATACTTCGCCGAGGCCGGGATCGCCTGGTTGATGTCGAAGGAATTTTCGAGCCCGCGCATCTTGGCGGTGCCCGGCATGAACTGGGCAATGCCTTCGGCGCCGACGGGGCTGACGGCATTGGGGTCGAAACGGCTTTCCTTCCAAATCAGCCGAGCGAAGAAGTCCCTGGGCAGGCCATTCTGGTCGGCATGGGCCTGAATCAGGTTGCAGACCTTGTCGATCAGCCGCTGCTTGGCCGATTGCGGCGGATCGGCCTCGGCAAGAGTCGACCAGGCCATACCACACAGGACAATCAGCGCCACCCAGAGGAAACGCTGCATCTGGTCTACTCTGCCGCGGCCTTGCCGCCGCGACCGAACCTTTGATCGATATAGTCGGCGACCATTTTCTCGAAATCAGCAGCGATCGACGGTCCGCGCAGCGTCGCCGCCTTCTTGCCGTCGACGAAGACGGGCGCCGTCGGCGTCTCGCCGGTGCCGGGCAGAGAAATGCCGATATCGGCATGCTTGGACTCACCCGGCCCGTTGACGATGCAGCCCATCACCGCGACCTTGAGGTTCTCGACGCCTGGATATTTTTCGCGCCACACCGGCATGTTCTTGCGCAGGTCCGCCTGGATGTTCTGGGCGAGTTCCTGGAACACGGTCGAGGTGGTGCGGCCGCAGCCGGGGCAAGCGGCGACGATCGGCACGAACTGCCTGAAACCCATGGTCTGCAGCAATTCCTGCGACACCTGCACCTCGCGCGTGCGGTCGCCGTTCGGCTCCGGCGTCAGCGAGATACGGATGGTGTCGCCAATGCCTTGCTGCAACAGGATGCCCATGGCGGCGGACGAAGCGACGATGCCTTTCGAGCCCATGCCGGCCTCGGTGAGGCCGAGATGCAGGGCATGGTTGGAGCGGGTCGCGAGTTCGGTATAGACGGCGATCAGGTCCTGCACGCCGCTGACCTTGGCCGACAGGATGATCTTGTCGCGGCCGAGGCCGATCTCTTCGGCCATCTCGGCCGACAGGATCGCCGACTGCACGATCGCCTCGCGCGTCACTTCCTGCGCCGTCAGCGGAAAACCCTTGTCCTGGTTGTCGTCCATCAGCCGGGTCAAAAGCTCCTGGTCGAGCGAGCCCCAGTTGACGCCGATGCGCACCGGCTTGTCATGCTTGATCGCCATCTCGACGATATCGGTGAACTGCCGGTCCTTCTTGTCCTTGAACCCGACATTGCCCGGATTGATGCGGTATTTGGCCAGCGCCTCGGCGCAGGCCGGATGATCGGCAAGAAGCTTGTGGCCGATATAGTGGAAGTCCCCGACCAGCGGCACGTTGATGCCGAGGCGCAAAAGCCGCTCGTGGATACGCGGCACTGCGGCGGCACTCTCATCGCGGTCGACGGTGATGCGCACGATCTCCGAGCCGGCGCGGTGAAGCGCCGCGACCTGCGCAACGGTCTGGTCGATATCGGCGGTGTCGGTGTTGGTCATCGACTGCACGACAACCGGGGCGCCGCCGCCGACGACCACGCCGCCGACATCGACGCCGACCGAGGTGCGGCGGGGGAAGGGAAAGGAAAAATATCCGGTCATGCCGGCAGCCTTTTGTCTCTGGAGCGCCATACGTCCACCTGGACGCACAAAGGACGCCCCGGGCCGATGCGCTGAAAGTCCGGGCTTGAGGTGGAGGAGCAATAATGGCTTGTCAATGGCGACAGGTCGCCACTGGCAGCAATTGATCCCGGCGGGCGACCTAAACAGGGGATGGCCCGGCGATGGCCAAGGCACAAAATAGGATCTGAAAGGATATTAGCTGCGGCTTATGGCTCGGTGATGAAATCAAACAACCACACCGGCGGCGATCGCCGCCGGCAAGGAAGACCGCTATAGTGGCGGCTATGTCAGTCAGTCATCAATGCGTGGTCGGTTGCGCTTTCAATTTCTCAATCGCATCCTTGAGTGCCAGCTTGCGTCGCTTGAGATTCACGATTTCGAGGTCGTCCACCGACGGGTGGTTCATCGCGTCATCGATTTCGCGTTCGATGTCGCCGTGTTTCCGCTGCAACTCATCAAGATGGGATGCAAGAGACATGATTGGTTCTCCCTTTCATGGTTTCCTCGATTGCAGCCGTCAAGGCGCGTCCACCGCAGGTCGCTTCTGTGACGGCACAATGACACTTTGCCACCTTCCGACTGCGATGTCGAATGCTGCGTGGTAGCATTCCACGACAATGTGAAATGTGATATGGGCTGCGCGCCGGTGGCAGAAATTGCCGCCCCCGCCCAATCAGGCCCAGTTTTTGGGCGCCGCAGACGTGCAGACGGTAGAGAATGTCCGATCAGGAAAAGGCCGATATTCGCCTCGAATTTTCCCGGCTGAAGCAGGAACACGCCGATTTCGACGCCGCGATCAACGCGATGATCGCCACGAACTGCGACCCGCTGCAGATTCAGCGCATGAAAAAGAAGAAGCTGGCGCTCAAGGACCGGCTGATGACCCTGGAAGACAAGATCATTCCCGACATCATCGCCTGAACGCTTTCCCCTAGCCGCCGATCGACAGCCTGCCGGCGCGATCACGCAGCAGGCCGATGAGACTGCTGGTCCGCTCGTCGGACGTGTCGATGGGAACCACCAGGCACATCGTCGCCTCGACCTTGCCCGGCGCTGAGAAGACCGGCACGGCAAGGCATTTCGTATAGGCATCGACCAGGCCCGAGGTCACGCAATAGCCGGTAACCCGCGCCTTGGCGATGTCAGCGATGAAATCGTCGAGCCGCAGCTTGCGGCCATCGGGCAGCACGAGATCGTCTTGCGACACCATGGCTTCGATCCCGGCCCGCTCCAGTCCCGCCAGCAGCAGTCGGCCCGATGCGGTCCAGGGCAGCGGTATCTGCAGACCGGTGGCGGAGCTGATGCGGAACGGCCTGGTGCCCGGGCTTGCATGGACGATGGTGTAGCGGCCGTTCTGCAGCATGCACAATTCCGACGTCTCGCCAGTCTCGCGCGACAGATGGTCGACCTCCTGGCGCCCGCGCCGCAACAGGTCGTTGCCGCGCACATAATCCATTCCGTAGAGATAGAGCTTCTTGCCGAAATAGACGCGGTTGCCGTCGCCTTCCATCTCCAGCAGGCCGGCGTCCACCAGCGACCGCACCAGCGTGTAGGTCGTCGAACGCGGGGCGTTCACACCCTTGGCAAGGTCGCCGATGCCGATCGCCCGCTGCGTCGTGTGCAGGAAGTCCAGGATCTCGAGCACCCGGTTGAGCCCCTTCTCGCGGGAAGCCGTCGTCTTTTCGTCGGCTGAAACTGCCAAGGCATTGCCATCTTGCATTGTCGATTCCTGATGCTAGTATTGTCTTGTACAGGATACATGCGTCTCTTGTAAGAGACAATCTTCTCATGATCACCGTCGCGTGTATTGCCTGTGCATAGGGGAACACAACACGAAAGGAGGTCGCCGTGAACGACACATCCGGAAGACGTGATTTTCTGAAATTGGGAATGGCGGGACTGGCCACCGCCGGCGTGCTGGCAACCGTCGATGCCCAGAAGGCCGCTGCCCAGGCCGCATCCGACAGCCTGCTGCGCACCGTGCTCGACCGCGGCAAGCTGATCGTCGGCACCGGCAGCACCAACGCGCCCTGGCATTTCGAGAATGATGCCGGCGAGTTGGTCGGCATGGACATCACCATGGGGCGAATCCTGGCCAAGGGCCTGTTCGACGATCCGACCAAGGTCGAGTTCGTCATGCAGGATCCGGCGCAGCGCATTCCCAACGTCACCACCAACAAGGTCGACATCACCATCCAGTTCATGACGATGACGGCGCAGCGCTCGCAGCTGATCAACTTCACCCGGCCGTACTACGTCGAAGGCGTTGCGCTGCTGACGCTGCCCACCGCCGAGAACAAGACCTTCGACAAGCTGCTTGCCGGTGGCGCGGCGACGCGCATCTCCATCCTGCAGAATGTCGATGCCGAAAGCTCCGTCCACTACGCCTTGCCGCAGGCGCAGGTTCTACAGATCGACACCCAGGCCAACGTGCTGCAGGCGCTGGAATCCAAACGGGCCGACGCTGCCGCGGTCGATCTCTCCACCGTGCGCTGGCTCGCCTCGCGCAATCCGGACAAGTATTTCGATGCCGGCAAGAGCTGGTATTCGATGCTCTACGGCGCGGCCTTGCGGCAAGGTGATCTCGACTGGCTAACCTTCGTCAACCAGACCTTCACCATCGCCATGTTCGGCCATGAATCGGCGCTCTACGACGCTGCCTTCAAGGACTATTTCGGCCAGGAGCCGCCGGCGCGCCATCCCGGCTTCCCGGTCATCTGATCCCGGATTGCGGAGGGGCGGCATTCCCGCCCTTCCGTAGTCTATTCGACGCCCTTCACACCGAGGCGGACGTATGGGCTATGCCCTCAATTTCAACCT
This sequence comes from Mesorhizobium sp. P2_E9, assembly GCF_056403815.1. Taxonomy (NCBI): domain Bacteria; kingdom Pseudomonadati; phylum Pseudomonadota; class Alphaproteobacteria; order Hyphomicrobiales; family Phyllobacteriaceae; genus Mesorhizobium; species Mesorhizobium sp. P2_E9. The sequence goes on along the minus strand of NZ_JBFUET010000016.1, from coordinate 166,705 downwards.
GATCTGGCGGCATTTCGACAAGCTTTGGGGCGGCCTGCTGCTCAGCCTCGAGCTTGCCGTCATCTCGATCGCCATCGGCGTTGTCATCGGCCTGGTGCTCGCGGTCTGGTACGTTTCCGCCGGGCGCACGGTGCGGGCGATCATCGCCGCCTACGTCGAATTTATCCGCAACGTGCCGCTGATCCTGCTGGTCTATCTTGTCTTCTACGGCCTGCCGACCGTAGTCGACCTAGCCTACAGCGCACCGACTTCGTTCGTGCTGACGCTGTCGGTCTATAGCGGCGCCTATCTGGTCGAGGTGTTTCGCTCGGGCCTCGAGGCCGTCCCGCGCGGCCAGCTCGATGCCGGCAAGGCGATCGGCCTGACGCCCTGGCAAAGGCTCATCCACGTGCGCCTGCCGACCATGCTTCGCATCACACTGCCGGCGCTGTCCAACACCTTCATCTCACTGTTCAAGGACACCTCCATCGCCTCGGTCATCTCGGTGCCGGAGCTGACCTTCGGCGCCCAATGGATCAACTTCAACACCTTCCGCATCGTCGAGGTCTATCTGGTAACGACGGCGATGTATCTGGTCACCGGCTACATCCTGCTTTTCGGCCTCAGGCTCGTCGAGCGCCGGTTCAGGGCGGCGCGCTGACATGCTGAGCCAAATCCTCTACGCCCTGCCCTTCCTCGCCAAAGGCTTCGCCCTGACCCTGTGGGTGTCGCTGCTGGTCGTCACACTGTCGCTCATCGCCGGTGTCGTGCTGGGGGTCGGTCTGGTCTATGGCCCTGCCCCGCTGCGCTGGGCGGTGCGCATCTTCTCCGACACCATTCGCGGCATTCCGATCCTGGTGTTGATGTTCTTCGTCTATTACGGCCTGCCAGCCATCGGCCTGCATCTGCCATCCTTCTGGGCCGCCGTGCTGGCGCTGACCCTGTTCAAGACGGCGCAGGTCATCGAATATCTCAGGGGTGCGGTCGGCTCGATCCCGAAAGGCCAGTCCGAGGCCGCAATGGCGATCGGGCTGACCTTCCGCCAGCGGTTGACTTACGTCATCTTTCCGCAGGCCTTCAGGCGCTTCCTGCCGCCCTGGATCAACGGCGTCACCGATGCGGTCAAGGGCAGCGCGCTGGTGTCGCTGCTCGGCATCACCGATTTGATGCAGGCCATCAACCAGGTCATCGGCCGCACCTATGAGGCAATGCCGCTCTATATCCTCGGCGCGCTCATCTATTTCGCGGTCAACTACGCGCTTTCGCTTGCCAGCCGGCGGCTCGAGCGGCGCTTTTCTTTCATTCGGGAATAGCACGATGTCCGACGCCTCAAACGCCAGTCCCGCGCTGCTCGACGTGCGCGATGTCTCCAAGGCCTTCGGCTCCGTCGAGGTGCTGCGCTCCGTCAGCCTTCAGGTGAACCGCGGCGAGGTGGTGACCGTCATCGGCCCCTCGGGCAGCGGCAAGACCACGCTGCTGCGCTGCGTCAACTTCCTCGAAAGCTACGACCGCGGCTCGATCCGTATCGACGGCAAGGAGGTCGGCTACCGCGAGGCTGGAGCGCGCCAGCGCCGCAGCGAGCGCGACTTGGCCAGCATGCGTGCCGAGACCGGCATGGTGTTCCAGAGCTTCAACCTGTTTCCGCATTTGACGGCGGCCGGCAACATCATGCTCGGCCTCACCAAGGTGCGCGGAAAGAGCGACGCCGAGGCGCGCCAGGCCGCCGAACACTGGCTCGGCCGCGTCGGCCTCGCCCACAAGGCCGACAGCCTGCCTGCCGAACTCTCCGGCGGCCAGCAGCAGCGCGTCGGCATCGCGCGGGCCGTGGCGATGGAACCGAAGATCCTTCTGCTCGACGAGATCACCTCGGCGCTCGACCCCGAACTGGTCGGCGAGGTGCTGGCCGTGGTGCGCAGCCTCGCCGAGGATGGCATGACCATGCTGATGGTGACGCATGAAATGGCCTTTGCCCGCGACGCGTCGAGCCGCATCGTCTTCATGGCCGATGGCGACGTCAGCGCCGTCGGCCCGCCCAAGGAGATCCTCGCGGCGGAGACCAGCAACGAGCGCCTCCGCACCTTCCTGGCGCGCTTCCGCGCCTCGCATTTTTGACGTTGGACGGCCGACGCCGCTCATTTTGAACATCGGATGGCTGAAGCCATCCAAGGGAGCCTGATTCCATGACGCCTTACATCCGGCTCGCCGAACTCGGCCTGACGCTGCCCGAGCCGCCGACGCCCATCGCCAACTTCGTCACCCATGCCGAGAGCGGGCGGTTGATTTTCCTGTCCGGCCAGGGGCCGTTGCGCGCCGATGGCACGCTCTGCACCGGCAAGGTCGGCGAGGATGTCACGGTCGAGCAGGCTTACGAGCATGCCCGCCTGACCGGGCTCAACCTGCTGGCCGTCATGCATGCCGCCGCCGGCGATCTCGGCCGCATCGTGCGCGTCGTCAAGCTGCTCGGCTTCGTCAACGCGACGCCGACCTTCAGCGACCACCCGAAAGTGGTGAACGGCTGTTCGGACCTGTTCGCCGATGTGTTCGCTGATATTGGCGGCCATGCCCGCTCGGCGATCGGCGTCGGCTCGCTGCCTGGAAACATCACTGTCGAAATCGAAGCGGTCGTCGAGATCGCCGCCTGACCTGCCACTCACGGGATCTGCTGACATGAAAACCACTTCCGCCGCCGGCTCCAACACCACCATCCGCGAACGGCTCGGCCTTCGCCCGATCATCAATGTCTCTGGCACCATGACCGCGCTCGGCGCGTCGATCATCGTCCCGGAAGCGATCAGCGCCATGGCGGAAATGGCCTCGCAATGGGTGGAGATGGACGATCTGCAGCGCGCCGCGAGCACCGTCGTCGCACGCCTCACCGGCGGCGAGGCCGGCTTCATCACCGCCTGCTGCGCCAGCGGCATCACCATGGCAATCGCCGGTGCGATGACGGGAACCAACCTGCTCGCCATCGAGCGTCTGCCTGATGACACCAGTGACCTCAAGTCGGAGGTCGTCATCCAGCTTGGCCACATCGTCAATTACGGTGCGCCGATCGACCAGTCGGTCCGCGTCGCCGGCGCCAAGGTGGTGCCTGCCGGCACGGTCAGCGTGACGCAGGACTATCATGTGCGCGAAGCGATCAACGACCGCACAGCGGCGGGCCTCTACGTCGTTGCCCACCACACCGTGCAGTACGGCATGCTGTCGCTGGAGGAATTCTGCGAGATCTGCCACGCCAAAGGCGTGCCGGTGATCGTCGATGCCGCGTCAGAATACGATCTGCGCGGGTTCCTGGCGCGCGGCGCCGACGTCGTCATCTACAGCGGCCACAAATTCCTGAGCGGACCGACCAGCGGCATCGTCACCGGCCGCAAGGACCTGGTGCGATCCGCCTATCTGCAAAACCGCGGCGTCGCCCGCGCCATGAAAGTCGGCAAGGAAAGCATAGCCGGCACCATGGCGGCACTGGAAGCCTGGGAGAAGCGCGACCATGCCGGTATCCGCCGGCGTGAGGAGGCGGCGCTCAATCTATGGAAAGACGCGTTGCAGGGACTGCCGGGCATCTTTGCGAAAATTATCCCGGACCCAACGGCCAACCCGCTCGACCGGCTGCAAATCTTCGTCTCGCCGGAGAGCCGTTTCAGCGCCGCCGGCCTCACCTCGGCGCTGGCCGCGGGCTCGCCGCCGATCATCGTGCGCAACCATGAGGTCGAGCGCGGCCATTTCTTCCTTGACCCTTGCAACCTTCACCCCGGCGAGGCGGAAATCGTCGCGGAACGCCTGCGCGCCATATTGACCGCGAAGGACCGTCCCGCCGATGCGATGAAGGTCGCCCGCAAGGATTCGTCCGGCGTCTTGCGTTGGCCAGATTGAGCGCCAAACCGACCAAAAATCCCACAATGCGGCCGATCACGCGACTGTGAACGGCCGGATTGGCACGCGGCGGGAATAAACCGGCGCCGCGGCAGGTCTTCTCGGCATACGCCACGGCTGGCGTTGAGGAGACTGGCATGCCCTGTCATTGCAAGGACGGCGAACACGGCTGCGACGTCGGCCGTGGCTACATGCTGGGCAGCATGATCGTCGTCAGGCTCTCCTTTGTGGCGCTTGACACCGGTGACGCAGATGAATTCAGTTTCAGCAAGGCAGGCGGCTCTGCCTGTTTCCGGGGGCTTTACCCCCAGCAGGGCAAGGTCGCCGTCGCATCTTGAGGCGGCACGGCCCGGAGTATCGGATCATGGTGCGGCTTTGAGCGAGAGGGCCCTGGCAGAACGCTTCAACCAGGTGGTGCTGCCGCATCTCGGCGATGCGCTGGCGCTTGCCCGTTGGCTGACCGGCAATGCCGCCGATGCAGAGGATGTCGTGCAGGACGCCTGCATCAAGGCGCATGCCGGCATAGCAGGCTATGCCGGCGGCAACGCCCGCGCCTGGCTGCTGACCATCGTGCGCAACACCTCCTACACCTGGATGGCGCGTAACCGGCCGCGTGGCATGCTGGCGGTCGGCGACCTCGGCGATCTCGACGACATGGCGGCGGCACACGGCACCAGCCTGCCCGACGAAGACGGCCCGGAGGCGAGCCTGATTGCCAAGGCCGATACGGCAGCACTGGAAGCCGCGATCGCTGCCCTGCCGCAGCCGTTTCGCGAAACGCTGGTGCTGCGCGATATCAATGGCCTCAGCTATCGCGAAATATCGACCATGCTTGGCGTGCCGATCGGCACGGTCATGTCGAGGCTGGCCCGCGCCCGTGGCCTGCTGGCGTCTGAACTGGGGAGAGCGTCATGACGCACGACGACGGACTGCCCAACGATCCCGAAGGTATTAGACTGATGATCCATGCCCTTGTTGATGGCGAGCTTGATGCGGCGGCCGCACTCGCGGTCGAGCGTCGCATCGCCGCCGACCCCAAGCTTGCCGCCGAACATGCCCGCATCGTTGCCTTGCAAGGCGCGGTCAGCCGCTTGCCGCGCCCCGATGTCAGCGATGCCTTTCGCGCCCGCATCGCGGCGATCGGCATGGCCGGCACCGAACAACAGGCGCCGGCCGACGCGATCGAGCCGCAGCGGGGCGCATCGTCGGCGCTGCCGGGATTGATTGCGGTCGCTGGTGGCGGCCAGAGGCGCGAAGCCGGAACGCGGCCGTCCCAGACACGGGTACTGCCCAGGGCGCGCCGCTTCGGCTCGTTCGACTGGCGCGCCATGGCGGCGTCGATCATGATCAGCGCGGTGCTGGCCAGCGGGGCGACGCAATGGGTGATGCAGAGCGGCGTCGATGACGGCTTTGCCGCCGCGGTCGCCAGCGGCCATCGCCGCAGCCTGCTTGCCGCAAGCCCGATCGACATCGTCTCGTCCGACCGCCATACGGTGAAGCCGTGGCTCGACGCCCGCATCGGCGTCTCCCCGCCGGCGCCGGACCTTGCCCAGGACGGTTTCGCGCTGATCGGCGGTCGGGTCGAGGTGATCTCTGGTCGGCCGGTGCCGGCCCTGGTCTACCGTCATCGCGAGCACTTGATCACGCTGGTCGCCGAGCCGCAGCAAGGCGGCAAGACCACCCAGCCGGACGACCTTTCATCCGGCGGCTTCTCGATGGTGCACTGGAGCGACGGCGCCTTCTCCTACTGGGCGATCTCCGACATGGAGCGGCCTGAGCTCGACGACTTCGTCACCCGCTTCCGCAAAGCGGCGGTGTGAGGGCAGTCCTGCCCCATTGTTGATCCTAACGCTCTGAGGCAGTCGCCCGACCGGGAGACTGCCGGCGCGCCCGTGCGCACTCGGCCTAGCTGCAAGCCAGATCGTCGGCCTCGTGGCTTCCTTCAAAACAATAACTTTACAAATATTCGTATTTATGTGAAGTCATGGCGATTGAAGGATCGACCATGACAGCCAACCGTTTCGCCACGCGCCTGAATTCCTTTGCCTCGCGACCGCAGGCCGAATGGCCTGATCTTACCGGCAAGCCGTCGCTGATGCAGATGGCGGCGCGCGCCGCCAAGGTCGATGGGCTTACCGATCTCGACCTCAACTTTCCTGACCATGTCACTGAAAGGCCCACGGAAATCGCTCGCAAATTGGGCGATCTCGGGCTTTCCATCAATGGCTTTGCCATGCGCTACTACTCCAACCCCGCCTTCAAGATCGGCGCCTTCACCAATCCCGATCCGGCGGTGCGCCGCGAGGCCATCGATCTGACCAAGGCCGGCATCGACGCCACGCGTGAAGCCGGCGCCAGCCTGATGACGCTGTGGCTGGGACAGGATGGCTTCGACTACGCCTTCCAGGCCGACTACGCGGCGCTCTGGCAACACGAGATCGATGGAATTCGTGAAGTAGCCGCGCATGATCCCGGCTGCCAGATCAGCCTGGAGTACAAGCCCAACGAGCCGCGTTCCTATTCGCTGATGCCGGATGCCGCGACCACCTTGCTGGCGATCCGCGAGGTCGGCCTGCCCAATCTCGGCGTCACCCTCGACTTCGCCCATGTGCTCTACGCAGACGAGCAGCCAGCCTTTGCCGCTGCCCTCGTCGCCCGGCACAGCAAGCTTCTGGGCGTGCATCTCAACGACGGCTACGCCAAGCGCGACGACGGTCTGATGGTCGGCGCCGTACACACGCTGCAGACGATCGAATTGCTGCGCCAGATCCACCGCGACGGCTATGCCGGCGCCATCTATTTCGACACCTTTCCCGACATGACCGGACTCGATCCGGTGCGCGAATGCGAAGTCAACATCGCCACCGTCAAGCGCATGCTCGGCGTCGTCGAGCGGCTCGACAAGGACAACCGCCTGTCATCCGCCATCGACCGCCAGGACGCGGTCGCCACGCAGGCCATCGTCCAGGAGATCATGCTCGGGAAATGACCACCGAAGCCGTCCAACCGCACCACCGTTTTCAACCAGGGAGGAAGACCATGAAGTTTCTGCTAGCCGCCGCCACCGCCACGCTGATGGCGCTCGCCATTGCACCGGCCTATAGCGCCGATCTTGCGCCGCTCAATTCCGACACCGAGAAGGACCGCATCGATTGGTCGCAAGTCGAGGCCAAGTTCGGCGCATTTCCGAAGCTGCCCGCCGGCACCAAGGCCGGTGCCGTCTCCAAGACGCTGACCAACGAATACTGGCGCTCGCTCGGCGAAGGCTATAAGGCGTTCGGCGAGAAGGTCGGCGTGCCCGTCGTCTATCAGGCGGCGCAGAGCGAGGGCGACCAGCTCGGCCAGCTCACCATCGCCGAAGGCCTGGTGACGCAGGGCTACAATGTGCTGCTGGTCTCGCCGCAGACGGACGCCAACCTGCAGCCGATCATGGAACAGGCCAAGACCGCCAACGTGCCGGTGGTCAACGTCAACGACGCGGTCATCCCGCAGGCCGAGCACTATGTCGGCAATGTCCAGCGCGACAATGGCGTGCGCGTCGCCAAATGGTTCATCAAGAACCGGCCGAATGGCGGCAAGGTCGCCATCGTCGAGGGCCAGGCTGGCGTCTATGCCGCCGTGCAACGCACCGACGGCTTCAAGTCCACCATCTCCGAGGGCGGCAAGTTCCAGGTCGTCGCCAGCGTGCCCGGCAATTGGGACCGCCAGACGTCCTATGACGCCGCCACCAACATCCTGCAGCAGCACCCCGACCTGATCGGCTTCTATGCCAACAATGACGGCATGGCGCTGGGCATCGTCGAGGCAGTCAAGGCAGCCGGCCTGCAGGACAAGGTCGCAGTCTTCGGCACCGACGGCATTTCCAACGCCTACGCCTCGATCCGCGCCGGCGAACTGACCGGCACAGTCGATAGCTTCCCGGTGCTGACCGGTGAAGTCGCGCTGGAAACGGCGTTGCGCCTTGTCGCCGGGCAGAAGCTGCCGCGTGTCGTCGCCACGCCGCAAGCGCTGATCACCAAGGACAATGCCGACCGCTATTCCGGCCCCGATGCACGCAAGGCGCTGCTCGAGGACGCGGCCGCCGGCCAGTAGGGCATCGGACCTCAAGACAGAGGCGGGGCGGCGGGTGCCGGCCAGGGCATTCCGCCCCCGGCTGGCACCCTTGCCCCCGGAACAGGACCCCATGTCACCCCGGCTGCAATTCGAGGGCATTTCAAAGGACTTTCCGGGCGTGCGGGCACTGAGCGACGTGTCCTTCTCTGTCGGTGCCGGCGAAATCCATGGCCTGCTCGGCGAGAACGGCGCCGGCAAGTCGACGCTGCTGCGCATCCTGTCGGGAGTCTACCGGCCGAGCGGCGGACGCGTGCTGATCGACGGCGTGCCGGTGACGCTCAACAGCCCGGTCGCCGCGCGTGCCGCCGGTGTCGCCATGATCCACCAGGAACTGCAGCAGGTGCCGCGCCTCAGCGTCGCCCAGAATATGTTCCTCGGCCATCCGCTGACACGCGGCGGCCTCTTCGTCGCCAGACGCGAGCAGGAGCGCCGCGCCGCATCGGCCCTTGCCGCGCTCGATGCCACGATCGATCCAGCGGCTCCGCTCGGCAGCCTGAAAGTGGCGCAGCGACAGATCGTCGAGATCGCGCGCGCGCTGCTCGACCGCGCCCGCATCGTTGCCATGGACGAACCGACATCGAGCCTGACCCCGAGCGAGTTCGAGCGGCTGGCCGAAGTCATCAAAGGCCTCGCCCACGACGGCGTTGCCGTCGTCTATGTCTCGCACAAGCTGGACGAGGTGTTCGGCATCTGCCGCCGCGCCACTATCATGCGCGATGGCGTGGTGGTCGAGTCCGTCGATCTGGCAGGCGCCTCGGAACAGGCCGTGGTTTCGATGATGGTCGGCCGCGAGCTTGCCCAGGAACAACATCACTCCCACGCCACCAGGGATGTCAGGCTAGGCGTGCGCGGGCTGTCGTCGCCGAAGGTCCGCGATGTCTCCTTCGATCTCCATCGCGGCGAGGTGCTGGGCATTGCCGGCCTGGTTGGGTCAGGCCGAACCGAGCTGCTGCGGCTGTTGGCCGGCGCCGACCGCGCCTCGTCGGGTACCATCGAGATCGACGGGAAGGCGGTGCGGCTGTCCAGCCCGCGCGATGCGATTGCCGCCGGCATCGGCCTGGTGCCGGAGGAACGCAAGCGCGAAGGCATCGTGCCGCTGCGTCCGATCACCTCCAACATGGCGCTCGCCTCGATGGGCGTCTTCGCCAGGCACGGCGTCATCGACCACGCCAGGCTGAGGCGCGTGGCGGCTGAGAAAATGAGGCGGGTCAATCTCAGGCCCTTCCTGCTCGACCGGCCCATCCGCCTGTTCAGCGGCGGCAACCAGCAGAAGGCGATCATCGGCCGCTGGCTGGCGGCGGGAACGCGGATCCTGCTGTTCGACGAGCCGACGCGCGGCATCGATGTCGGCGCCAAGGCTGAAATCTACCATCTGATCGAAGAACTCGCCGCCGAAGGCCATTGCGTCATCGTCGTCTCGTCCGAACTTCCCGAGGTGATCAGGCTGGCCGACCGCGTGCTGGTGATGCGCGAGGGGGCGGTTGCCGCCGAGCTCGACCGGGCAAGCCTCAGCGAGCAGGCGATTGCGGCGCACGCCATACCCCAGTCGCAAGGCGCGGCCGGCCGGACAGGCGCGCAAGGAACCGGCGCATGAAAAAGAAGAACAGGATTGCCCATGTCTGACCTATCGCAAGCCGCGCCGGCACGGCCCGGCGCCGCCATCCTGCAGCGTTTCTCCATGCGCGACGCCGGCACGTTGATCGGCCTCCTGGTGATCCTCGCCGTCTTCGGCGCGCTGGTGCCGGGCTTCTTCGCCGAGCGCAACCTGATCAACATTCTGCAGCAGTCGAGCATCAATGCCTGTCTGGCGCTGGGCATGACGCTCGTCATCATCTCCGGCGGCATCGATCTGTCGGTCGGGCCGACGGCGGCACTCTCGGCCGTCATCTCGGCCTCGATGCTGGTTGCCGGCGTCCCGTTTCCGCTGGCCATCGCCGCCGGCTTCGCCATCGGCCTTCTGTGTGGCCTGGTGAATGGCGTGCTGGTCGCCTATGTCGGGCTGCAGCCCTTCATCGTGACATTGGGAACGCTGAGCACCTACCGGGCACTGGCGCTGATCTACACTGGCGGCAATCCGGTGCTCGGCCTGCCCGCCAGCTTCCGCGCCATCTTCAACGGCTCGCTGTTCGGCCTGCCGTTGGCGGTCATCATCGTCGCCTGCGTGGCCGTTATCGCCTGGATCGTGCTGAAGAAGACGCCGTTCGGCGAATATCTGCTCGCCGTCGGCGGCAATGAGGAGGCGGCCTACATCGCCGGCGTACCGATCGGCCGCACCAAGATCGCCGCCTACATGATCTCCGGCCTGCTGGCCGCCCTTGCCGCGCAGATCCTGATCGGCCGGCTGGGCGCGGCCGAACCCATCCTCGGCAATCTCTGGGAGCTCGACGCCATCGCGGCTGCAGCCATCGGTGGCGCCTCGCTGATGGGCGGCAAGGGCAGCGTCGTCGGCACCATCCTTGGCGCCATCATCCTCGGCGCCATGCGCAACGGTTTGACGTTGATGAACGTCCAGTCCTTCTATCAGCTCTTGGCAACTGGTCTTATAATCCTCGCCGCGATGCTTATCGATCGCGTGACGAGGGGGCGTGGATGACCTTGAGCGGGCTGGACCTGAAAGCGGTGGGACCGCGCATCCGCATGATGATGCCGCACCTCACCCCACTGGAAGCCAAGGTGGTGGAAACCGTCTTCGGACGGCGCGGCTTCGACGAGACGATCCCGTTGAAGCAGATCGCCGAGGAGTCCGGCGTGTCCGAGGCGATGGTGGTCAAGATCGCCAAGAAGCTCGGCTTCTCCGGCTATCGTGATTTCCGCACCGCCGTCTATGAATACAGCCGCCTGCCAACCGCCGAGATGCATCAGGAGCTGTCTTCCGACGACAGTTCGGCCGAGATCGTGCAAAAAGTGTTCCGCACCTCGATCCAGGCCCTGGAGGAGACACTCGCTATCCTTGATATCGAGGATTTTGACCGCGCCGCCGAGCTGCTCTTCCGGGCGAAGAACCGTGATTTCTACGGCGTTGGTGGTTCGGCGCAGATCGCCCGCGACGTCTCGCACAAATTCCTGCGCATCGGTATCCGCGCAGCCGTCTACGACGATTCGCACATGATGCTGATGTCGGCTTCGCTGCTTGGCGCGGATGACATCGCCGTCGGCTTCTCGCATTCGGGCAATACGTCGGCCGTCATCGACGCCATCCAACTCGCCCGCAAGAATGGCGCGCGCACACTGGCCATCACCAATTACGACAACTCGCCGCTCGCCCAGGTCGCCGACATCGTGCTGTGCTCGACCGCGCAGGGCTCGCCGCTGATGGGCGAGAACGCGGCGGCGCGCATCGCCCAGCTCAACATACTCGACGCGCTGTTCGTGGCGGTGGCGCAACGCGACTACCAGGCGGCGGAGCGCAATCTCGGCCGCACCATGTCGGCGGTGGCATCGAAACGCAAAGACCGGGGCTCATGACGCCGTCGACAACCCCGCTCGTCGCTGTCTTCGGCAGCCTGCATTACGACATCATGGTCGACGCCCCCGACCGCCCGCGCAAGGGCGAGACGGTGACCGCCTATGCCTGGCACCCGAAATGCGGCGGCAAGGGCGGCAACCAGGCGGTTTCAGCGGCACGGGCCGGCGCCAGATCCGCGATGATCGGCGCCGTCGGCGACGACGATTTCGGCCGCGCGCTGCTGGCCAATCTCGATCGCGGCGGCGTCAACCGCCGCTTCGTGCGGGTGGCCATGGGCGCCGGCTCCGGCATGAGCGTGGCGATCTTCGACGCAGGCGGCGACTATGGGGCGGTGATCGTCTCGGGCAGCAATCTCACGCTCGGCGAAAAGGATGTCGCGGCCGCTTCCGAAATGATCGCCCAAACGGCGGTGCTCCTGTTGCAGAATGAGGTGCCGGAAGCCGCCAACATTGCCGCCGCTCGCGCGGTGAAGGCGCAAGGCGGCCGCGTCGTGCTCAACGCCGCCCCGGCGCGCAAACTCTCAGACGACTTGATCGCATTGGTCGATATCCTCGTGGTCAATGCCATCGAGGCGGAATTCCTGGCCGGCATGGCGGTGGTCGAAACGCTCGACGGCGCCGCGCAGGCGGCACGGCTTCTGGTCGATCTCTGCCCCGTGGCGATCGTTACGGCAGGCGGCGAGGGCGTCGCCTGTTGCGACCGGACCGGCGAGGCTTTCGCGCTGCCGGCCATCCCGGTCAAGCTCGTCAGCACGCATGGCGCGGGTGATGAATTCGTCGGCGCGCTGGCCGCTGCACTTGCCCGTGGCGAGGGCATGCGCGCCGCCGTCGCCGCCGCCAACGCCGCCTCGGCCCTTTTGGTCTCGACCCCCGAGGCCGATCGTCAAAGCATCTAGCGTGCCGGTTTCCGCCTTGCCAGAGGGCAAGCACGCCTGCCCATCCTTGCCGTCGCTGCCGAATTCCGCTAAGGCGCGCCTTTGTCGCCGGGGAGCATGAACTTGGACGATCAACGCGCCGACGTCGCCATCATCATGGGCAGCCAGTCCGACTGGGCAACGATGCGCCATGCCGCCGAAACGCTGGAGGCGCTGGGCGTCCCGCACAAGCGGCTGATTATCTCGGCGCACCGCACCCCCGACCGGCTCTATGATTTCGCCAAGGGCGCCAAGGCCGCCGGCTACAAGGTCATCATCGCCGGTGCCGGTGGTGCCGCGCATCTGCCCGGCATGACGGCGGCGATGACGCCGCTGCCGGTGTTCGGCGTGCCGGTGGAATCGAAGGCGCTGTCGGGACAGGATTCGCTGCTCTCGATCGTCCAGATGCCGGCCGGCATTCCGGTCGGGACACTGGCCATCGGCAAGGCCGGTGCGGCCAATGCCGCCTTGCTGGCTGCCGCCGTGCTGGCTCTCTATGACGACAAGCTTGCCCAGCGCCTCGATGCCTGGCGCGCCGCGCAGACCGCCAAGGTCGCCGCTGAACCGACGGATACGCCGTGAGCCTGCCCGCCGGATCGACCATCGGCATCATTGGCGGCGGCCAGCTCGGCCGCATGCTGGCGATGGCTGCCGCCCGCCTCGGCTACCGCACCATCGTGCTGGAGCCGCAGCCGGATTGCCCAGCCGCCCAGGTCGCCAACCGGCAGATAACAGCTGCCTATGACGAACCGGCTGCTCTTGCCGAACTGGCGGCGGCGAGTGCCGTCGTCACCTACGAGTTCGAGAATGTTCCGGTCGCGGCCGCCAGTTCGCTTGCCGCCAAGGTGCCGGTCTATCCGCCGGCGCGCGCGCTTGACGTGGCGCAGGACCGGGTGAGCGAAAAGACCTTCCTCAACGGCATCGGCATCGCCACCGCCGATTTCCGTCCGGTCGACACCGACGACGAGCTGACGGCGGCGCTGAAGATATTCGGCGGCAGCGGCATATTGAAGACAAGGCGTATGGGCTATGACGGCAAGGGCCAGCGCGTCTTCCGCAACATGGAAACGGGCGGTTTTGCCGGCACCTGCGAAGCAATGGGCAATGTGCCGCTGATCCTGGAAAGCTTCGTACCTTTCGAGCGCGAAATATCCGTGATCGCGGCGCGCGGGCTGGACGGCGCGGTCGCCGCCTACGATCCGGCCGAGAATGTCCACCGCAACGGCATTCTCCACACCTCGACCTTGCCGGCCGCCATCAAGTCTGAAACGGCGGACGCGGCGCGAGCAGCGGCGGCAAAAATCCTGTCGGCGCTCGACTATGTCGGCGTCATCGGTGTCGAGTTCTTCGTGCTGGCCGACGGTTCGCTGCTGGCCAACGAGATCGCGCCCCGCGTCCACAATTCCGGCCATTGGACCGAAGCCGCCTGCATCGTTTCGCAGTTCGAGCAGCACATCCGCGCCGTGGCCGGCCTACCGCTCGGCAGCCCGGACCGACATTCCGATTGCGTGATGGAAAATCTGATCGGCGACGACGTGTTGCGCGTGCCGGTCCTGCTCGCCGAGCCCGATCTGATGCTGCATCTCTACGGCAAGGCCGAGGCGCGGCCTGGCCGCAAGATGGGCCACTTCACCCGCATCAGCCCGCGTACTTAATCCCGAAAACGTGCCTATTGCACCTCGTCGTCCTCGTCGGGACTGGCGCATCTCGCATCGCCTTCCTCGCAATTGGCTGACGCGGCGAGCTGCTTGATGCGCTCATTGGTCAGCCTGGTCAGGCATTGCGAAACCTCCATCGCGTGGATGGAGCCGCCTGCGCTGGCCGCCGTGTTGTGCGCGCATTCGGCGTCACGGAAGGCGATCCAGGCACGCTGTGCCGCCTGCAGCAATCTCTTGGCATCGGCATCGTCGGAACTGATCAGGTTCTGATAGGCCGCATTGAGCTTGGCGTCGGCGGCTTGATAGTCCTCGCCGGCGCAGATGTTCATCATCTGCTGGCTGTCGTCGGAGCGGTCGCATTCCTGTGCGCGGGCAATCGACGCTCCCGCCAGCAGGACGAGGCAGACAGACAGGAGTATTCGGCGCATCGTCGTCCCCAAATCACTTGAAATACACGGCATCATCCCAGCCGACCCATGGCCGCGCAATGCCGCGCGGCCGACATGGCGGATATTTGATGATATGGGGGCGTAGAGCACGCTTGCGGTTGACAGGGACAAGGCTCCTCGTTTATGAGCCACCCCAGTTGAAAAGGCGCGTCTTCTGGCGCGCCTTAAAATTTCGACCCGGGACCGGGTCCACACCGACAGGCAAGACCATGAAGATCAAGAATTCGCTTAAGGCGCTGAAGGCGCGTCATCGCGACAACCAGCTGGTTCGCCGCAAGGGCCGCGTTTACATCATCAACAAGACCGCTCCGCGCTACAAGGCACGCCAGGGCTGAGCTTTCGGCCGGAGGCTTTTTGCCTCCGCCAATTGATGCTTGTTGTCGGCCTGCCGACCCTCTCACGCTAAAATCACTTTGCTGTTCCGCCGCCCGGGACTAGGATCGGGCGATGCGGATTCTTTTTGCATTTTTGACAGCTCTGCTTGTTTCCGGCGCCACAAGCTTGCCGGCCAGAGCCGCGGACGATCAGCCGGCCACCCCGGACGCTCCAGCCGCGCCGATGACGAAACAGGCCCGGCTCGACAAGCTGTTCTCCGACCTCAAGCGCGAACGCAACGAAAAGGCAGCCGAACGCATTGCCGGCAACATCTGGAGCGAATGGTTCCAGTCCGGCAGCGCCTCGATCGACCTGATGATGCTGTGGTCGCAAAAGGCGATGGACAACCAGAAATTCGACGTCGCGCTCGATTTCCTCGACCAGGTGGTGACGTTGCAGCCAGGCTACGCCGAGGGCTGGAACCGTCGCGCCACGGTGCATTTCATGATGAAGAACTACGGTAAGTCGATGTCCGACATCGACCGCACGCTGCAGCTCGAGCCGCGCCATTTCGGTGCGCTGTCGGGTCTGGCGCAGATCATGGCGCTCACCGGCCACAAGCAGTCGGCGCTCGAAGCCTGGCAGAAGGTGCTGGCCATCTATCCGATGATGCGCAGCGCCCAGGACCAGGTCGCCACGCTTTCGGAAGAGCTTGCCGGCGAAGGAATTTGATCCCTGAAGGGAGTAGGGCAGTAAGGCAGTAGGGGATAGATTCCACTGCGGAACACCCGACCCTACTGCCCTACTGCCCTACTGCCCTACTGCCCTACTGCCCTACTGCCCTACTGCCCTACTGCCCTACTGCCCTACTGCCTACAACTTATCCCGTCCCACCCCCGTATATCCCCGCATGAACCTGATCTACGCCGCCTTCGCCTTTCTCCTCGCACTCATCCTTGTTCTGGTCGGCGTCACCCGCGTCGGCTCGTGGCTAGTCGAGCGCCGCTATCAGCCGATCGGTGAATTCGCCGACGTCGGCGGCGCCCGCATCCACTATGTCCACATTCCTGGCCCGGCCAATGCCGATCTGCCACCGATCGTCTTCATCCATGGTGCCAGCGCCAACCTCCGGGATCAGATGCTGCCGATCGGGCCGCTGCTCGAAGGCCGCGCTGAAATGCTGTTCTTCGACCGGCCGGGTCATGGCTGGTCGGGGCGCGGGTCCGGCAACAATGAGGATCCGTCGGCACAGGCCAACACCCTCATCGCCCTGATGGACCGCCTCGGCATCAAGAAGGCAATCATCGTTGGTCATTCGTTGGGTGGCGTGGTGACGGCGGCTTTCGGCCGCGAGCATGCCGACAGGACGCTCGGTCTGGTCTTCCTGGCGCCGGCGACCCATCCCTGGCCGGGTGGCGCGACATCCTGGTACTACGATCTGACCACCGTCCCGGTGATCGGCCGGCTCTTCTCCGAAACGCTCGCCTATCCTGCCGGTACGTTTCAGATGGCTGATGCAACGACCTGCGTGTTCTCGCCCAACAAGGTGCCGGACAATTATCTCGGCACCGCCGCGATCCCGCTGGTGCTGCGGCCGTCGGCCTTTCGCGCCAACGCCACCGACGTCGCCGGGCTCTATCGCTATGCGTTTGGCGCTGCACCGCACTACAAAGAGATCACCGCGCCGATCGTGGTCATTTCGGGCGACCGCGACAAGGTCGTCTACGCGCATATCCATTCCGTTGGCCTGGTGCGCGATATCTCAGGCGCCGAACTCGTCTGGGTGCACAATCTCGGCCACAAGCCGGACTGGATCGCCCCCGACCTCGTCGTCGGTGCCATCGAGAAGGTCGCCGGCAAGGATATCGATCTGGAGGTGATGGCCAGGACAGTGGAAGCGCGGATCGCCGGCGACACCTATGGCGTGGGCAGATGCGCCGACATCAAAGAGCCACAGGCCGAACTCGCGCCGACCTGACATGTATGTCCTCAAGCACGGCATCAAGAAAAACCCTGAAAAATTCTGGGCGCTGCCGGACCGCATCTTCTTCGGTTACGGCGCCTGTCCCATCCTCGCGGGTACCTTCCTCAAATACCCTCCCATGGACGGATTTTACGGCGAGCGGATCATTCCGGGCGGGGATTTTTCCGGAAACCATATCTTTGTGACGAACGGCGTGATCGCCTTCGACTACCACGGCTATTCCATCCGTGAGCGGCTTCTGGAACACCATCGAAGAGGATGGGCTTCGCACAGCGCCGGTTGGCACTGCACGCTGGAAAGGGTCGATTTCGATCTGCTCGACACCGCCGAACTCAATCGGAGAAAGATGCGAGGTCCGGATCAGTATCTATGGGACCCCGTCCCGCGCGCTGTTCGGTTCCTTGGGCGCATAGAGCACGCGAAAACCGCGGCAAGAGTGCTTGCAATTGCAACGGGTCCGAGCAGTTCGGCCCCTGGCGTGCTGATTTGAAGCGCGACGCGCTTCAAGTCAGTGTTTGGAGCAGACCGGGCTTAGTGGCCGGCCTGCGCTTCCGAGCCGACATAGGCGATGCGCAGCATGTTGGTCGAGCCCGGCGTTCTCAGCGGCACGCCGGCCGTGATGATGACGCGGTCGCCCGGCTTGCCGAAGCCTTCTTCCAGCGCGATGCGGCAGGCGCGATTGACCATGTCGTCGAGGTCGATGGCATCGGGCGAGACGACGCAATGCGTGCCCCACAAAAGCGACAGCCGCCGCGCGGTGTTGAGGATCGGCGACAGCGCGATGATCGGCACCTGCGGCCGTTCGCGCGCAGCGCGCAGGCCGGTGGTGCCGGACGCCGTGTAGGTGATGATCGCCGCCAGCTTCAGCGTTTCGGCGATCTCGCGCGCAGCCAGTGAAATGGCGTCGGCGCCGGTCGCTTCCGGTTCCGAACGCTGCGCGTTGATGATGCCGGCATAGGTCGGATCGGTTTCGACCTTGGCGGCGATGCGGTTCATCATCGCCACGGCCTCGACCGGATAGGCGCCCGCAGCCGACTCGGCCGACAGCATGATGGCATCGGCGCCCTCGAAGACGGCGATCGAGACGTCGGAGACTTCGGCGCGGGTCGGCACCGGCGCGGTGATCATCGATTCCAGCATCTGCGTGGCGACCACCACCGGCTTGCCGGCGCGGCGCGCGGCGCGCGTGATCTGCTTCTGGATGCCGGGCACGGCTTCGAGCGGCATTTCGACACCGAGATCGCCGCGGGCGACCATCAGCGCGTCGGACAGTTCGATGATCTCGGCCAGCCGGGCAACGGCCTGCGGCTTTTCGATCTTGGCCATGATCAGCGCTCGGCCGCGCGCGATCTTGCGCGCCTCGGCCAGGTCTTCCGGCCGCTGCACGAAGGACAGCGCGACCCAGTCGACCCCCGTGGCGAGCACCGCGTCGAGATCCTTGCGGTCCTTCTCGGTCAGTGCGCCGACCGGCAGGTCGGTATCGGGCAGGCTGACGCCCTTCTTGTCGGAAATCGTCGTGCCGGCGACAACCGTGCAGACGATCGACTTGCCGTCGCTCTTGACCGCCTTCAGCTCTAGCTTGCCGTCATCGATCAAAAGACGGTGACCAGGCTCGACCGAGCTCAGGATCTCCGGATGCGGCAGGTAGACCCTGGTCGACGTGCCGGGTTCCGGATTGTCGTCGAGCGTGAAGGTCTGGCCCTGCGTCAGCACTTCCTTGCCATTGGCGAACTTGCCGACGCGCAGCTTGGGGCCCTGCAGGTCGGCGAGGATGCCGATCGGCCGGCCAACCTTCTCCTCGACGGCACGGATGCGGCCGACCAGCGTGCGCATCAGCTCGTGGTCGGTATGACTCATATTGATGCGGAATACATCGGCGCCCGCTTCGAACAATTTCTGCAGCATCTCCTCGGAGGAGGAGGCCGGACCGATTGTGGCTAGGATCTTGACCTTGCGGCTGCGTCTCATTGACTGTTGGTTCCCGGGGCGGCTGGAGCGCCTCCCGTTGCGGGCTCATCGGTCAGCTGGACCATCCAGCTTGCCTGTTCGCCCGTGTCATATTCCTGAAATCCGGCGCGCTGGAAGCCCCGGGCGACGCAGTCGTTTACGCCGGCGATCTTGAACTCTTTTTCAGCCACGCACATGTTGATCGGGCCGTCCCAGCGTCCACCGCGCTCAGCGTCTTCTGCATAAAGATAGTAAAACCTTGATGACAGCGGCCCTTCGATCAACGTCTTGCAGCTCGATCCTTCGATGTGCCACCAGCCTTCGGTGATCCAGCCGGCCTTGGCGCGATAGCCGATGCCGACGCCGACCAGGTTCTGCGTGGCGTTGCAGACGCGGAAATCGGCGCGCGCCGGCGAGGCCATGACCATCGCCGAAACGCCAACGGTCAGGATCAGGAACGGCATGGCAAAGGCAGAGCGCATGC
Organism: Mesorhizobium sp. P2_E9; assembly: GCF_056403815.1. Classification (NCBI taxonomy): domain Bacteria; kingdom Pseudomonadati; phylum Pseudomonadota; class Alphaproteobacteria; order Hyphomicrobiales; family Phyllobacteriaceae; genus Mesorhizobium; species Mesorhizobium sp. P2_E9. The sequence continues at coordinate 147,524 of NZ_JBFUET010000016.1, read as the reverse complement.
GCTGCCTGCCGGCGGAACCCATCCCAAAACCCCTCAAGAACCACATCAGCATCTCTCTGCGCCCCTTTTCGGAAAAGTCCGGGCGCATGTCAACGCGCCGTTTTGATCAATTCCAATCGATTTAGGAAGGCTCCCGGCGCACTATCCGTCGCCCTGCGCCAGATTTCCCGGGAAACCTTGGCCAAACAACGGCATTGCACACGCGTCGTCTTCGTGGAATGACGATAGCACCCTCCCCGGAAGCCAGCGAACAGACCATTTCCCGCCAATGACCCGATCCACAGTTTTCGCGCCTTTCGACATTGTCGAGGGCGACCGCAAGCGGGGCGTCGTGCTTCTGGCCGATCATGCCCGCCGCGACCTGCCCGAGGAGTATGGCAGCCTCGGCCTGCCCGCGGCGGAGTTCGATCGCCACATCGCCTACGATATCGGCGTCGAGGCGGTGACGCGCGAACTCGCCGCCTCGCTCGGCGTGCCGGCGCTGATCGCCAATTTTTCGCGGCTGTTGATCGACCCCAATCGCGGCGAAGACGACCCGACGCTCATTCGCCAGCTCTATGACGGCACCGTCGTGCCGGGCAACTATCCCATGGCGCCGGAGGAACGCGAAAGGCGGCTCGACCGCTTCTACCGGCCCTATCACGACGCCGTCGGCGCCATGATCGCTTCGGTGGCGCAGGCTTCCGGCCAGGCGCCCTTCATCTTCTCGGTGCACTCCTTCACGCCGGTCATGCAGGGCAGGCAACGTCCCTGGCATGTCGGCATTCTCTGGGATCTGGACGACCGGGTGGCGCGGCCGCTGATCGATATGCTGGCCGAGGATAAAAAGCTCATCGTCGGCGACAATGAGCCTTATGACGGCGCACTGCGCGGCGACACCATGTTCAAGCATGCCATCGTCAACGGTTATGCCCACGCGCTGATCGAGATCCGCCAGGATCTGATATCCGACCAGAAGGGTGCCCTCGCCTGGGCCGAGCGTCTGGCGCCAATCGTTGACGCGATCGACCGCCGTCCCGATATACATGTCGTGAAGATGTTCGGCTCGCGCACCGGGCCGTTATGACGGAGGTTTCGATGACTGAACTCAGCGACGAGCAGAAGCGCGATTTCGAAGCCGCCGCCTTTCGCCGGCTGGTCGGGCATCTCAGGGAACGCAACGACGTTCAGAACATCGACCTGATGAACCTCGCCGGCTTCTGCCGCAACTGCCTGTCGAACTGGTATCGCGAAGCGGCCAATGCCGAGGGCGTCGATCTCTCCAAGGACCAGTCGCGTGAGATCGTCTACGGCATGCCCTATGCCGAGTGGCAGGCGCTCAACCAGACGGAAGCCTCCGATGCCAAGAAGGCCGAATTCGAGGCCAGGCGTCCCAAGGACCACTAGGTCCTCCATCGATACACCCTCGATCACTTCACGCCTGTGTTTGGTCCAAGCATTCGCTGCTACCGGTTCTTGACTACAAATTGAATCGATCTAATTTGCCGCGCAAAGCCATTTTCGGACCGGATTCGCCTCATGAATGCATCGAACGCCATGCAGACTGCCATTCGCGGGCGATGGGCCGTGGCGGCCATTTTCCTCGCCAATGGCTTCCTGACCGGCAGCTGGGCGCCGCAGATCCCGGTGTTCCTGACCCGGCTCGACATTTCGAAATTCACGCTTGGGCTGTTGATCCTTTTGTTCGGCGCCGGCGCGGTCACGGCCATGACCTGGTGTGGCCACCTGATCTCGAAGCATGGCTCGCGCACCGTGCTGCGCTGGTTCGGCCTTTGCGGCAGCCTCGGCCTGCTGGTCGTGGCACTGGCGCCCAACGTGCCGCTGGCGGCCATCGCCATGTTCATCTTCGGCGGCTCGATCGGCGGCATGGATGTCGCCATGAATGCCAATGCGGTGGTAGTCGAGCGAAAAATGTCGCGCGCCATCATGTCGTCCTCGCACGGCTTCTGGAGCCTCGGCGGTTTCGCCGGCGGCGCGCTCGGCGGCTTTGCCATCCAGCACTACGGCCACCTCGCCCATGCCGCGGTCGTGACGGTGCTTGCCTTCGCGGCGATCGCGATGGCGGTCGGGTATCTCGTCGCCGAGGACAAGCCGCAGGCGGCCGAGCATCATAAATTCACGCTGCCGGCAAACCCGCTGGTCTACCTGATCGGCCTGATGGCGCTGCTGACGATGGTCTCCGAAGGCGCGGTGCTCGACTGGGCGGCATTGTATCTCCGGCAGGAGCTTGGCGCCGACCTTGCCATCGCCGGTCTTGCCTACGCGGCCTTTTCCGGCGTCATGGCGATCATGCGTTTTTTCGGCGACGGCGTGCGCAACCGTTTTGGCGCGGTGACGACGCTACGCGGCTCGGCCATTGTCGCCGCCGCCGGCATGCTGGTCGCCGGCCTGTCGCCGTCACCCTGGCTCGCCATCGCCGCCTTTGCGCTTTGCGGGTTCGGCATCGCCAATATGGTGCCGATCCTCTTTTCGGCCGGCGGCAACCAGGAAGGCATGTCGTCGGGTACCGGCATGAGCGTCGTCACCACCATGGGCTATTCCGGCATTCTGGTGGCGCCGTCGGCGATTGGTTTCGTCGCCGAACATTCCAGCTTCGGGCCGATCTTCATCGCCATGTCGGTGCTGCTGATCGTCGTCTTGCTGATGGCGGGCCTCGCTCACCGCGCCGAATTCGCCGCCGCCCCCGCCGAATAGCGTTTCAGCTCCTCGTGGAGAAAATCCGCCACGCGGCGGATGCGCACGCTGCTGCGCACATCGCGATGCATGGCGAGCCACACCGGCAGGCTTGGCAGCGGCAGGCCAGGCAGAACCTTCTCCACCAGCGGATCGCGATCGGCCAGCGGCTCCTGGCCAAGGCCAATGCCGTTTCCCGCCCGCACCGCCTCCCACAGGACGATCTGGTTGTCGGCCCTGAAGCGGAAACTGCCGCGGGTGACAGGGATGCCATGCTGGACAAAGCCCCTGATCATCTCGTCGCTGCGATCGAAGCCGATCAGGGCGTGGTCGACGAGGTCGGCCGGCCCGAGCGGGCGGCCGCGCCTCTCGAGATAGGAAATGGCCGCACAGGCGCAGAGCGGGATATCGCAGACCTTGCGCGCCACCAGTTCGTTCTGCGCCGGCTTGACCATGCGGATGGCGATGTCGGCGTCCCGGCGCAGCAGGTTCTCGACCTGGTTGGAGGCGACGATCTCGACCTCGACGCCGGGTTCCTCGATGCCGAGCCGCGCCATCATGCCGGGCAAGACATAGGCCGCCACAACTTCGCTGGCGGCAATGCGCACCGTGCCTTCGATTGCCTCCACCGAACCCAGCGCCAGCCGTGAAAACGCACTCGCCTGTTCGCTGACCGCCTTGCCGCGCTCGAACAGCGTGGCGCCGGCTTCGGTCAGCGCATAGCCGCTCCGCCCACGCCGGAACAGCGTGACGCCGAGCGCCTGTTCCAGCTCGCCGATGTGACGGCCAAGCGTCGGCTGGCTGGCCGACAGCTTTCGCGCGGCGGCCGACAGGCTGCCGGTTTCCGCCACCGTGACGAAGCTCTTGATCAGGTTCCAGTCGATGTCTTCCATTCAATAATGAATATCAAACCTGCATCCATGGTCAATTTCAATTCATCGATGAGGCAATCATATTCACCCTGCAAACACCGATACGGACTGCAACCACCAACCAAGGAGAACTCAAATGACCAAGATCGCAATTCTCGGCGCCAATGGCCGGCTCGGCCGCGTGGTTGCCAAAGCCTTCATCGACGCCGGCTTCGACGTCCGCGCCGTCACCCGCAGCGGCAAGGTGCCGGCCGAACTCGAAGGCGCCACGGCGGTTGCCGGCGATGCGCTGGACCGTCAGTCGCTGATCCGTGCCACCGAAGGTGTCGATATCATTTTCAACGGCCTCAACCCGATCTACACCGACTGGGGCAAGTGCCTGCCGATGGCCGAAAACGTCATGGCCGCGTGCCATGCCAATGACTCGCTGCATCTGTTCCCCGGTACCGTCTACAATTACGGCTCGCCGATGCCATCCGTGATCACGGAGGACACACCATTCCATCCGACGACCGAGAAGGGCCGCATCCGCTGCGCCATGGAGGATTTGTTCCGCCGCGAAGCGGACGCTGGCCGGGTGCGCACCATTCTGCTACGCGCCGGCGATTTCTTCGGCGGCACCGGCAGCGGCTCATGGTTCGACCTGGTCGTCGCCGCCAAGATGAGCAAAGGCATCTACACCGCGCCCGGCCCCGCCGACCTCGTGCATGAATGGGCTTATTTGCCGGACTTCGCAGTGGGTTTCGTCGCATTAGCCAAGAACCTCGACAAGCTCGGCTCCTATGAGGCGCTGAATTTTCCCGGCCACGCGATCACCGATCTGCAGATCAAAGCCGCCGCAGAGAAGGCGCTCGGGCGGCCGCTCAAGATGGCCTCGATGCCCTGGTGGGTGCTGCGCGCCGGCAGCCCGTTCGTGGCGATGTGGCGCGAGATCGTCTCGATGTCCTATCTGCGCTTCGAACCGCACCAACTGGCCTCGACGCGGCTGGAAGGCATCATCGGCGAAATCCCGCACACGCCGCTGGATCAGGCGGTCGCCCAGGCCCTTGAGGACATCGGCATCGCCACTGTGAAGGTCACGTCGAAAGCTGCCTGAACGCAATGCTGGAGGCGGCGCGCCCGCTCAGAGCCGCCCCATCAGAAGCAACACCACGACCACCACCAGCACCACGCCAAGAATGCCCGACGGTCCATAACCCCAGGAGCGCGAATGCGGCCAGGCCGGCACCGCGCCGATGAGGATAAGGATCAGGACAATGATGACGATGGTGGTGATTGGCATGAGACTTCCCCGCGCATTGTTTCGGGGCAATGTCTTCTCATTGCCCCGGGGGGACAATGCAAAAGGCCGCCCGGTTGTTCCGGACGGCCTTTGCCAGTCAGATTGGCAAGCCGGCCTACTCGGCAGCTTTTGGAAAGACGATAGCGGGTTCCGCGCCGGCATCCACCGTCGACGCATCCGACGAGATCTCGCCCTTGCCGCGCCGGAACAGCCGGCTGAACAGACCGCGCCGTGCGCCAGGCTTGATCTTGGCGCGGGTGAACACCATCAGCATCGACGGCGTCACCACGAGCGTCAGCACGGTCGCGAAGGACAGGCCGAAGACGATCGCCGACGACAGCGAAATCCACCATTGCGTCGACGGCGCGTTGATCGTCGTTTCGTGATGGAAGATTTCCAACCCCAGGCCGAAGGCGATCGGCAGCACGCCGAGAATGGCCGACACCGCCGTCAGCACCACCGGTCGCGCACGCTCGCGGCAGGTCTGCAGCACGGCCTCCATCTTGTCCCAACCTTCTTCGCGCAACCGGTCATAGGTGTCGATCAGCACGATGTTGTTGTTCACCACCACGCCGGCCAACGCGATAACGCCAATGCCGGACATGACGATGCCGAACGTCTCGCCTGTTATCAGCAGCCCAAGGAACACGCCGATCGTCGCCATGACCACGCAGGACAACACCAGCCAGACGCTGGTGAACTTGTTGAACTGCGCCAACAGCACCAGGAAGATCAGGAAGATCGCCGCACCGAAGGCCTTGCTGAGGAAGGCGCTGGCCTCGGCGCTGTCCTCGTTCGAGCCGGCCAGCTTCCAGCGGATGCCGCTGCCGAGATTCATATCGGTGACAGCCTGGGTGACCTCCTGCTGAACGGCAGCGACCTGGGCGCCGGCGCTGACGTTGGCCTGCACCACCACGGTGCGGGCGCCGTCGATGCGGTTGAGGATGCCGACGCTCGGCTTCGCCTTGCGAACGACGAAGTTGGAGATCGGCACCGATCCTTGCGAGGTCTGCACCCTGAGCTCGTCGAGCGTCGACAGCGTGCGCCGGTCCTCCGGCAAACGCAGGCGGATGTCGACGGCCTTGTCGGCACCGGCGGGCCGGTATTCCGAGAGCTTCAGACCGTTGGTGACAAGCTGCACCACCGTTCCAACTGAAGTCGGGCTGATGCCATATTGCGCTGCCTTGGCGCGGTCGACCTCAAGCGCCCAGTCGACGCCGGGCGGCGGCAAGCCATCGGAAATGTCGATGACGCCGGGTACCTTGGCGATACGCGCCGCCACCGCACGCGCCTTCTCGTCCAATCCCTTGGGATCGATGGCCGAAAGCCTGATCTGGATCGGCTTGCCTGTCGGCGGGCCAGCCTCCGGCACCCGAACCTCGACGTCGACGCCGGGAATCCCGGCCATGACACCACGCAGATCGTTCAGGATATCGTTCGCCGATTTGCGCTCGCGCCAGTCGATGAACTCATACTGGATGACGCCGACGACGTCTTCGGGCACATCCTGGCCGCCGCCGTCGGATTTGCCGACGCGGGTATAGACCGACTTCACGCCTGGCCAGCCGAGCAGCCGGTTTTCGGCAATCTTGGTCGCCGTGTCCATTTCGGCCAGCGAAAGGTTGCCGCGGGCGTGCACATAGAGCAGGCCGTAGTCGGGCTCGACACTCGGGAAGAACTCGACGCCGGCGCCATACTTCGAATAGCCAACGAAGATGCCGGCCAGCAAGACGACGGTGAGCACCATCACGGTGATGGGGAAGCGCACCGCCTGCTTGACGACCGCCATGTACCAGCCGTCGCGATTGTCATCCTCATGATGCTGCGGCGCCTTGGCGAAGATCGCACCCAGCGTCGGCGCGAAGACCAGCGCGTAGAGCATCGAGGCCGACAGCGTGACGATCAGCGTGATCGGCATGTACTTCATGAAGTCGCCGATGATGCCGGGCCAGAACAGCAGCGGCGAGAAGGCGGCGATACGCGTCATCGTCGCCGCGATGACCGGACCGGCCATGCGCTTGGCGGCAAGCGCGAAGGCTTCCTGCTTGGGCATGCCCTCGCTCATCCGTCGTTCGGCGAATTCGGTGACGATGATGGCGTCATCGACCAGCATGCCGACGGCCAGGATAAGGCTGAACAGCACGATCATGTTGATCGTGTAGCCCATCATGGCGAGCAACAGGATGCCGATCAGGAAGGACGACGGGATGGCGAGGCCAATGAGCAGCGAGGCACGGCCGGACAGCGCGTAGAGGATGACGATGAACACCAGGATGACGGCGATCATCACGTGGTTCTGCAGGTCGCCGAGCAACTGGTTGACGAAGACCGACTTGTCCTGGGTGTAGGTGACGTGCATCCCCTCGGGCATCGTCTTGACGAAGGTATCGGACACCTCCCTGACCTTCGTCAGCGTGTCGATCAGATTGGCGCCGATGCGCTTCTTGACTTCGATGGCGATGGCCGGCTTGCCGTTCAAGCGCGTGATCGTCGTGGCGTCGGCAAAGGTCGAGCGGATCGTCGCGATGTCCTTGGCCTGCACCACGGCATTGGGGCCGGCGACCACGGGGAGTGCAGCCACATCTTCGGGCGTCTCGATCAGTGATGGCACCTTGACGGCATATTTGCCTTCCGAACCCTCGATGTTGCCGGCGGCGACAAGGCTGTTGGAAGCGCCTACGGCGCCGATCAGCTGGTCGAGCTGCAAACCGTAGGACGACAGCTTCATCGGATCGATGACGACTTCGACGAGATCGTCGCGCGAGCCCTGCAGCGAGCCTTCGAGAACGCCCGGCACCTCTTCGATGCGGTCACGCAGTTCGCGTGCGGCGGCGGCCAGCACGCGTTCGGGCAATTCGCCGGACAAGGTGACGACGAGCACCGGGAATTCGGAAATATTGACCTCGGTGACGACAGGCTCCTCGGCCGCCTGCGGCAGATCGGCCTTGCCGTCCTGCACCTTGGAGCGCGTATCCTGCAGCGCGGTCGCCAGGTTTGTCTGCGGCTGGAACTCGACGAGCACATAGCCGCCGCCCTGGAAGGCGGCAGAGCGCATCTCCTTGAGGCCCTTCAGGCTCTTCAGCTTGCTTTCCATCGGCCGCAGCAGAAGGCGCTCGGAATCCTCCGGCGAAATGCCTTGATAGATCAGGCTGACATACATCATCGGAATCGGAACGTCGGGTTCCGCTTCCTTCGGCGTCGACTGATAGGCGACCCAGCCTGCAATCAGCAGGAAGACCAGGACCGAGATGGTCAGGCGGGCATTGTTGATTGCGAGTCTGACGATATCCATGACTTGTGCCTGCTGTTGATTTCGGCGAACGGACGGACGTCGCCGGGCAAGGCCCGGCGCCGGCGCCCCTGCGCTACTGCGTGCCGGCGGTGGCTTCGCCGATCAGCTTGTTGATGGTCGCCTGGTCGGCCTCGACCGGCTTGACCTCATCGCCTTCCTTCACCAGTTCCTGGCCGGCGACGATGATGCGCGCATCGGCCGGGATGCCGCCGAGCACAAGGCCGGTCGGCGTGTCGTCGACCAAATCGATCGGGAAGAACGCCACCTTGTTGTCCTTGCCGACGGCGCGGATGCCGAGATCGCCCTTGTCGCCGAGCGTCACCACCGAGCGCGGCAGCAGGACCGCGTCGGTCGGCAGCGCGCTGAGCTGGATTTCCGCCGTCATGCCGGCCGGCACCGAGCCGTCGGCATTGGGGATGGCAACCTCGATACGGAAGGTGCGGGTCGCTGACGACGCATCGCGGCTGATATAGCGCACGGTGCCTTGGACGGTCTGGCCGCTGACCAGCCGAACGCTGGCCTTGTCACCGATCTTGAGATAGCCGAGGTCGCGCTCGCTGATCTCGCCCCGGGCGATCACCGGATCGAGCTTGAGGATGGTCGCCACCTCACCGCCCTGCATGACGGAGCTGCCGAGTTCCACCGGCACCCGGTCGATGACGCCGTCGAAAGGCGCCTTGACTTCGTTGCGGTCAAGCTCGGCCTGCGCGGTATCCAGCTGCGACTGCGCCAGGGTCAGATTGGAACGGGCGGTGTCGAGCTGCAACTTGGGCAAATTGCCGGTCTTCATCAGCCGCAGCGACGCGTCCAGTTCTGCCTGGCGCTGAGCCACGAGTTGCTTGGCGTTGTCGACCATCGAGATCTTTTCCTCGGCCGCCAGCATCAGCACCAGATCACCGGTCTTGACGTGATCGCCTTGCTTGACCGGCAGCTTGTCGATGACGCCGGCGACGCGGGTGGCAAGCACGGCGCGCTTGTCGGCCTCGGTCAGCCCGGAAATGCGGATGGCGCGCGCATAGGTCTTGCGCGGCGGCGTCACCACGGCAACCGTGCGCAGCGGCGCCTTCGGTTCGGCTTCCGCCGTCTTCGGCTTGCTCGCATCCGGCGCCTTGCCCTGCTCGACCTCGGCTGCCTTGGCCTTGTTGGCCGCTACGCTGCCGACCGACGAGAATTCGCCTGTCCCCATCCACGCCGCGAAACCAATGAGCACAACAATGGCTGCAAGCTTGTGAAACCTGATTTTAGGCATCGTCATTTTTCCACTGCGGGTTCGGCCAGCACCGCGCCTTCATGACGCGGGCGCGTCGCCGATATGGGTGCGCGCCTGACCGTGTTCAATTTGCCGTGATAGGCGAGCGTGCTTCTACATCAAAGTTGCACTGCAATATAGTCCGAAAGTTGCAGCTGCATTGCGTAGCCGGGCAAGGTGTGGCCGCCGCGAAACTCTTTTCGATCTGCTAAAATACCGGTTCAGCGGGCTTGCAGTCGGCTCACGATCTGCTCTCCCGAGACCAGTCCCGAACGACCGATCCGCCATTGCCGATAAGCAGCGCGATGCTCGTCGAAATACAGGCGTCATCACCCGCCGGATTGTTTACCCTGATGCGGATTTTGACTGACGGACCAGATCATTTTCGGTCACCGAACAATATCAAACCTGGCATCCGTGAGCTTGACCAATCCATTGGAATTGCTCGCGAACTTTTAAAGCGAACCAATCAGGACGGGACCGCCCGGAGGCCAGTTCGTTTACATGGAACCCAGCGTCGAGATCATCGGTACCCCGTGCACCGGAATGTCTGGGATCGGCGTGGCTCACAAGTTCATGACTTGCCACGCGCACGGTGCGGCTGCGGAAACCCGGACGATTTTCCGCACCATTTGCACGAGCGGTGTCTGTCGTTCCGCTATTCATCTACCAACAATACCGAGCGGCATCGTCGGCATGTCGGTGGCAGCAGGCGTCAGCATGATGAAGCGTTCCCCGCACGCAAAGGTTGCTGCCTTGCCGGATCGCCCTGGAAACCTACTCCGACTTCCAGAACACTTCGCTGATGGTCTTGATCGATTCCGAGGATAGCCGGGCAGCGCCAGACTTAGATCGGTTATCGCTCCTTCGGCACCCGGTGGGCTCAGGCCCGGCGGCGCTCCGCTTCCGGGTTCTTGCGCGCTGCAAGAAACTCCTTGACCCGGCGCCCAGGCGCCGGTCCTCGCACTGGCTTGAAGCCGTCATCGAGTTCACCGGAGAGATCGAGCGTCGGCCGCTTGCCGACGGCGTCGTAGTTCTCTTCCAGCCAGTCGCTGGCGGCGGTGCGCCCGAGATCTCTGAGATAGCTCAGGAAGGCCCATTCGGCATTGATCTTGGATGATGCCGACAGATCCTTGAACGCCTCGTCGGCATCGATGCGGTGCATGCGGATGTCGCGATACTCGCCATGCGGCAGACGGCCGGCGGCGATCAGTTCCTTGACGAAGGCGATCGAGCGGAATTCGCGCAGCAACCCGGCATTGAAGGTGATCTCGTCGATGCGGTTCTGGATCTCGTTGGCGCTCTTTGGTGTGCCTTCGCGCACCACCGGATTGATCTGCACCAAAAGCACATCCTCCGTCGCCGCGGTCTTGAAGAACGGAAACAGCGCCGGATTGCCGCCATAGCCGCCATCCCAATAGGGCACGCCCTTGATCTCGACGGCGCGGAACAGTTGCGGCAGGCAGGCCGAGGCCATCACCGTGTCGAGGTCGATCTCGCCATCGGAAAACACCCGCAACTGCCCTGTCTCGACATTGGTGGCAGAGATAAACAACTCCATCGACTTGCAGGCGCGGACATTCCTGAAGTCGATCTCCTGCGCAACGACGTCGCGCAGCGGATTGAGGCCGAGCGGATTGGCGACATAGGGCGAGAACACCCGCGACATGGTGTCGAAGAAGACATAGCCCGGCGAGTTCTCGATCGACCAGTTGCCCCAGGCGACATCCCACGGCATGCGTTGCACCGGGCTGAACCGGCCTTTCGCCGCCACAGCACGCCAAAAATCGTCCAGCTTCTTGCGCGCGCCATCGACACCGCCGCGCACATATCCGTCGGCCAGCGCCACGGCGTTCATGGCGCCGGCGCTCGTGCCGGAGACGGCCGAAATCTCCAGCCTGCCGTCCTCCAACAGCCGGTCGAGCACGCCCCAGGAAAAGGCGCCATGCGAGCCGCCGCCCTGAAGCGCGATGTTGATCTTCTTGTTTTCCTCCGCCTTGCCGTTCTTCGTCATGGCGTTCCTGTCATCTTGATGCGCCGGCCTGCCCCAACGTCATTGGAAGAAGCAGCTATCGCCGGCCTATGTTGCAGTGCAGCATATAAGGGCGGACCAAGGCAAGAACACGAACACGGTCGCGTGATCACATGAAATTTCGGTCATGCCGAAAAGCCCCTCCGGTTCAGCGGCGGGGCCCCTGAGTCTTTCGAAACAAGCAGGAAGCCTAGGCGACGAGATCCGGCACCGGGCCGACATAGCGCGACTGCGGCCGGATCAGCCGTCCAGTAGTCTGCTGTTCACGCGCATGCGCGATCCAGCCGGAAACGCGCCCGGCGGCGAAGACATTGCTGAAGGCTTGCGGCGGAAAACCCGCCGCTTCCAGCACCAGCGCGGTGTAGAACTCGACATTGGTCTGCAGCGCGCGCTGCGGCTTGGCGATCCGCAGCACCTCGAGCGCCGTCTGTTCGACCTTTTCGGCGAAGGCAAGCCGGCGGCCGGTTTCGCCTTCGCTGCCGAGCTGCCGCACCACCGCCTTCAGCACATCGGCACGCGGATCGCGCACGCGGTAGATGCGATGGCCGAAGCCCATGATGCGCCTGCCCTCAGCGATCTCGTCGCGCAGCCAGCGGGCCGCATCGCCATGCGCCCGGATGGCATCCAGCATCTCGATCACCGGGCCGGGCGCGCCGCCATGCAGCGGCCCCTTGAGCGCGCCGAGCCCGGCCAGCACCGACGATGTCAGCCCGGCCAGTGTCGAAGCAACGACACGGGTGGCGAAAGTCGAGGCGTTGAGGCCGTGATCGCAGACCGTCACCAGATAGGTGTCGAGTGCTTTTGCCAATGCCGGCGACGGGACGGATCCCCTCAGCATCCGCAACATGTCGGCGGCATGACCGGCCTTGCCGTCCGGCGCGATCGGCTGCTCGCCACGCTGCAGGCGCAACAGGGCCGGCGTCAGCACCGCTGGCGCCGCGATCAGCCGTAAGGCATCCGTCAGCGTCTCGCCGTCCGGCAACAAGGCCATGCCGGCGCGCATGGCGCTGTAGGTCTCGAGCGGCGCCAGTAAGGACAGCGAAGGCAGGAGGAGGCTGAACACCTCGACGCGTGCCTCGCCCAGTTTCACCGCCAATTCGGCGTCGCCAGGCAAATCCTCGAAGAAGCCATCCAGCAACAGGCGAACCACTTGCGGATAACTCCATCGTCCAGCCAGCTCCGGCAGTGAATGGCCGCGGATCGTCAGGCGGCCGCCCAGGCCATCCACATCGGACAGCACGGTTTCGGCCGCCACCACATCATCGAGCCCATTCGCCATAGCCTTGTCTCCTTGAAGCTTTTCCGGATCGGAGATAAGACTGGGCGACACAAGCATCAATCTTGATCAATAGAATCAATATCAGAGCCAAAAATGTCCGAATGGCTGTCACGGGAAGAGGCGCTGGAGAGGCTCAAGGTGAGGCCGCAGACGCTCTACGCCTATGTCAGCCGTGGGCGCATTGGCATGCGCCCGGACCGGGCCGATCCGCGCCGCAGCGAATACCGAGCCGACGATATCGCGGCGCTGGCAACGCGGAGGGCGCGCGGGCGCAGCCCCTCGGTCATCGCCGAAAGCGCCATTGCCTGGGGTGAGCCGTCGATCGTCACGGCGGTTTCAACCGTCTGGCACGGTCACCTCATCTATCGAGGCCGGGACGCCGCTGCGCTGTCCGACGATGCTACGCTGGAAGAAACCGCCGCTCTGCTTTGGGCCTTGTCTGAACCGATCCGCTTCGAAGCGTCGACGCCAGATGCGCCGCACCAGACCGGCCGTGCCCCGGCCTTTGCGCAGCTTGCTTTGCTGGCCGGCCAGGGCCGGCCTTCGCTTGGCCGCAACGCCGTCTCGCTGTGCGCCGACGCCGCACGCGCGATCGGTGTGGTGGCCAGTGCCCTTGGTGCCGAGGCGGGACCCGAGCCAGTGCATCGACGATTGGCGCGGGGCTGGTCGGTCGACGATGGCGGCGCGGACGCGATCCGACGTGCGCTTGTGCTGCTCGCCGATCACGAGCTCAACGCATCGACCTTCGCGGCCCGCGTCGCGGCCTCGACTGGAGCCTCACCCGCCGCTTGCCTGCTGGCGGGCCTGGCGACACTGTCCGGCCCACGCCACGGTGGCGCCGGCGAAGCCGTGATGCAGCTGGCCGAGGACGCGGCTCGGCATGGCGCCGATGCCGCGATCCGGCGCTGGCTCGGCCATGACCGGCCTTTGCCGGGCTTCGGCCACCAGCTCTATCCCGAGGGCGATCCCCGCGCCACGGCGCTTCTCGCAGCCATCGGCAACCCCGACGAGACCTTGCGGTCGCTGGAAGCCGCCGCCATTGCCGCGACCGGCGCCCAGCCGAACATCGATTTTGCCCTGGCGGTGCTGACGCGCAGCCTCGGTCTACCGCGCGATGCACCGTTCCATCTGTTCGCACTTGGGCGCAGCGTCGGCTGGGCCGCGCATATGGTCGAGCAGATCGTGAGCGGCAGCATCATCCGGCCGCGCGGCCGATATGAGGGATTGTTGCCCTGACAGCGTATGAAGTCGTCAGGCGGAGTTGGCATTGGTTCCGAACCGCGCCCGGTACGCGGCGGGCGTCGTGGCGAATTGCTGACGGAAGTGATGCCGCAGCGTGCCCGCCGCGCCAAATCCGGCGGTCTCGGCGATCCGCTCGATCGGCAGAGCAGTATCTTCCAACAGCGTGCGCGCCCGCGAAAGCCGCTCCGAGAGCAGCCACCGCGCCGGCGTAACGCCGGTTGCGGCCGCGAACCGGCGCAGAAATGTCCGCTCGCTCATCCCGGCCAGGCCTGCCAGGGCGGCAACGGGATAGTCGGCGGAAATATCGGCGCGCATTCGGTCGATCAAAGGTCCGAGCCGGCTGCGCTCATGCGGCTCGGGAACCGAACTCTCGACATACTGTGCCTGGCCGCCATCGCGATGCGGCGGCACGACCAGGCGGCGCGCCACCATGTTGGCGGCCTTGGTGCCGAAATCGCGCCGCACCAGGTGCAGGCACAGGTCGATGCCGGCCGCGCTGCCGGCCGATGTCAGGACATTCCCCTCATCGATGTACAAAACGTCAGGAACCACGGTGATATCGGGGTAGAGTTCCCTCAATCTCTCGCTGTAGCGCCAATGCGTGGTTGCTTTTTTGCCTGAGAGCAGGCCCGCCGCCGCAAGCACGAAGACGCCCGAGCAGATGGACAGAATGCGTGCGCCCCGCTCGTGTGCCTTCCGAAGCGCCTCGATCAGCAAGGGCGGCACCGGAGCCTCTGCCCCGCGCCATCCAGGCACGATCACCGTGTCGGCCTGGCCGATCAGATCCGTCCCGCCGTCGGCGACGATGCGAACACCTCCTAAGGCGCGCATTTCACCGGCATCGATCCCGGCAACGGCAAAACGGTACCAATCTTCGCCCATTTCCGGTCTGGGCAAGGCAAAGACTTCAACCACCACGCCAAACTCGAAGGTGCACAAGCCGTCATAGGCAATGGCAACGACAAGTGGATTGACAGAGGGCGGGTTGGCAGGGCGCGGATTGGCAGGCGGCACATTTGGCATGATCTTGACGATATATGGCAAAGCTGCCAGCTGCAATCGCCCTGCTTCGTGCTTTATGCCAGTCGCATCAGCAATGGAGATACGTGGATGAGCTACGTGACAGACATTCCGGTGGCATCGCCGGAAATCGCCCGGGACCACTTCTTGCGCCGGCTTTCCGTCGAGACCGACTGTTCCGACGTCGCCGCGACACTGCGTAGCGGAGAGCCGGATTTTGTTCTTCTGCATGTCGTCGGTTCGCCGGAAGCCTATGAACGCCGCCATGTGCCCGGCGCGCTGCATCTGCCGCATCGAGACATCTCAGCCGAGCGGATGGCGCAATGGCCGGCAGGCACGCTGTTCGTCGTCTATTGCGCCGGACCGCATTGCAACGGCGCGGATCGGGCGGCCTTCAAACTGGCGAGCCTCGGCCTGCCGGTGAAGATCATGATCGGCGGTATAACCGGTTGGCAGGATGAAGGCGCCCCCTTCGCGTCAGGCCAGGAGCCCGGTGTTTTGCACGCATGATCGTTGGCTGGCGCGGAAGCGTTTGCACGATATGGTCGACATTGAAGACACGGGAAAGCATGCGGATGGCGGCGATTACGGTTCGGCAGTTCGAGCAGAACGATGTCGCCGCAGTGCTCGCGCTTATGCGGGCGCTGGCCGTCTTCGAGGGCTATGATAACAAGTTCCACCTCACCGAGGCAGACCTCATCACACACGGGTTGGGGCCATCGCCCCGGTTCGGCGTGTTCGTTGCGGAGCTGGAGGGCGTGGTCGTCGGCATCGCCGTCCACTACCTCATCCCGTGGACTTACGACCTGAAGCCGGTTGTGTGGCTGAAGGAACTCTACGTGGCCGAGACGGCGCGCGGCATGTCGGTCGGCCATGCCCTTATGGAAGGGCTGCGCGACCATGCCCTCGGCATTGGCGCATCCGCCATCAAGTGGACGGTGCTGCACTCCAACATGCCGGCCAAGGCTTTCTATCGCTCGCTTGGCGGGCAGGCTGACGAAATCTAGGAATTGTGGCAAATGCCGATCGACCCATGAAGGCAAGCATCAATAAGTCGAGGTAGTCCGTATGCGCTCTGGCCGCCTCTACGACATCGTGTCGAGCTTGCGCTGCATGGCCGCGATCTGGCTCTTCAACTCCTGGAGGTCGTCGGATTTTTCCGGCGCTTCCTTCTTGGCCGGCTCGGCCGGAGCCGCGGCCGGCGCGGAGCCAGCCGGTGGGAACGGCGTGAATAGTCGCATGGCGTTCTGGAACATTTCCATGTTGCGCCGCGTCTGTTCTTCCAGCGCCTTGATCGGCGTCGCGATCTTCATCACGTCCAGCGGCGACTTGCCGATCGCGCCCTTCATCTGCTCGCGAAAGCGCTCCTGCTCCTTGGAGAAGGCCAGCATCGACTGTTCGAGGAAGCTCGGCACGATCATTTGCATCTGGTCGCCATAGTAGGCGATCAGCTGGCGCAGGAACGGGATCGGCAGCATGTTCTGCCCATCCTTGTTTTCCAGCTCGAAAATGATCTGGGTCAGCACCGGATGCGTGATGTCGTCGCCGGTCTTGGCGTCCTGGACGGTGAACTCCTCGCCCTTCTTGACCATGTCGGCCAGATCCTCGAGCGTCACATACGTACTCGTCCCCGTATTATAGAGGCGGCGATTGGCGTATTTCTTGATGATGATCGGATCGTCTTTTGCGGCCATCTGCATCCTCCCCGGACACCGGCACGCCTGAGTAAGCAGCCGGTAACGATTGCGCCCTTTTCGAGGATATGCGCAAAAGCCTCATAATTCCAAGCAGTTTGTGCAGTGCGGGATCACATAATGCTGCATAGCAGGCAAAATATGCTGCGCAGCAGCGGCTTGCCCGCGGGCGCAGCAATGCGCGCCCTGCTTGCGGCGCATGGGCGCCATGCCGATTTCCGGTTTGACTTGGATCATGGAAAGGGCAAGAAAAGTCCCAACAATGCCCAAAAATACGACAGCTCGAAGTCTGGAGAAGAAAATGTCCTCTGCCAATTCCATCGTTGTCGCCAGTGCCGCACGCACGGCCGTCGGCTCCTTCAACGGTGCTTTCGCGGCCACCCCGGCGCATGAACTCGGCGCCGTCGTCATCAGGGAACTTTTGTCGCGCGCCGGTGTCGATGCCGCCGAGGTCGACGAGGTCATACTCGGTCAGGTGCTGACCGCCGCCCAGGGGCAGAACCCGGCCCGCCAGGCCTCGATCATTGCCGGCCTGCCCAAGGAAACCACCGCCTGGGGCCTCAACCAGGTTTGCGGCTCGGGCCTGCGCGCCATCGCGCTCGGCATGCAGCAGATCGCCACCGGTGACGCCAAGGTGATCATCGCCGGCGGCCAGGAATCGATGTCGCTGTCGCCGCACGCCGAGCATCTGCGCGCCGGCGTCAAGATGGGCGACTACAAGATGATCGACACCATGATCAAGGACGGCCTGTGGGATGCCTTCAACGGCTATCACATGGGCAACACCGCTGAAAATGTCGCCCGCCAGTTCCAGATCACCCGCGACGATCAGGACCAGTTCGCGCTGGCCTCGCAGAACAAGGCCGAGGCGGCGCAGAAGGCCGGCAAGTTCAAGGACGAGATCGTCGCCTTCACCATCAAGGGCAAGAAGGGCGACACCATTGTCGACCAGGACGAGTACATCCGCCACGGCGCCACGATCGATGCCATGACCAAGCTGAAGCCGGCCTTCGACAAGGACGGCACCGTGACCGCCGCCAACGCCTCCGGCATCAATGACGGCGCCGCCGGTGCGCTGCTGATGAGCGAAGCGGAAGCCGTAAAGCGCGGCATCACCCCGCTGGCGCGCATCGCGTCCTGGGCAACCGCCGGCGTCGATCCGGCGATCATGGGCACCGGGCCTATTCCCGCCTCGCGCAAGGCTTTGGAAAAGGCCGGCTGGTCGGTCAGCGATCTCGACCTGGTCGAAGCCAACGAGGCCTTTGCCGCGCAGGCCTGCGCCGTCAACAAGGACATGGGCTGGGATCCGTCGATCGTCAACGTCAATGGCGGCGCCATCGCCATCGGCCATCCGATCGGCGCCTCGGGTGCCCGCATCTTCAACACGCTGGTCTTCGAGATGCGCCGCCGCGGCGCCAAGAAGGGCCTCGCCACCTTGTGCATCGGCGGCGGCATGGGCGTCGCCCTGTGTATTGAAGCACTCTGAAAAAAGAAGTGAATAGCCAATAGGGAGTAGCGAATAGGGAAGAATGGCTTCGGCGTGGCGGACAGCAAATCCCTACTCGCTATTGGCTACTCCCTATTCGCTCTTCCGACCAAAGGGAGGACATATGACCAAGGTTGCAATCGTCACGGGCGGATCGCGCGGCATCGGTGCGGCGATCTCGATCGCTTTGAAAGCCGCCGGCTATTCGGTTGCCGCGAACTATGCCGGCAACGACGAGGCGGCGGCGAAGTTTAAGGCCGAAACCGGCATTCCGGTCTACAAATGGTCGGTCGCCGACTATGACGCTTGCGCCGCCGGCATCAAACAGGTCGAGGCCGACCTCGGCCCGGTCTCGGTGCTGGTCAACAATGCCGGCATCACCCGCGACGCCATGTTCCACAAGATCACGCGCGACCAGTGGAAAGAGGTCATCGACACCAATCTGTCCGGTGTTTTCAACATGACGCATCCGCTGTGGAACGGCATGCGCGAGCGCAAGTTCGGCCGCGTCATCACCATCTCCTCGATCAACGGCCAGAAGGGCCAAGCCGGCCAGGTCAATTACTCCGCCGCCAAGGCCGGGGACATCGGCTTCTCGAAGGCGCTGGCTCAAGAGGGTGCTCGCGCGGGCATCACCGTCAACGTCATCTGCCCCGGCTACATCGCCACCGAGATGGTCAAGGCGATCGACGAGAAGGTGCTCAACGAGCGCATCATCCCGCAGATCCCGGTCGGCCGCCTCGGCGAGCCGGAAGAGATCGCGCGCTGCGTTGTCTTCCTCGCTTCGGAGGATGCGGGCTTCATCACCGGCTCGACCATCACGGCCAATGGTGGCCAGTACTTCGTCTGAGACATCCAACGGCCTCAGCCTGTGACAAACGGACCGGTTTACCGGTCCGTTTTAATTGATGCCCTGGAGCCAAAACGCCGCCGCTGCGGCGCAATGCCCCAATCCGGCACGCAAAGGTTAATGGCGGCAGCGCCGCCTGTGCGAAGCCTGTGGGCAAGCCTGTGAATTCTCGGTGGATAAGCTGTTCACAACACAAGATATTGCCGGAACAAAACGGGAAAATAGCTCCGGCGCCGTTTTGTCTCCGATTCGTTCCGGCTTTGAGCAGAACTTAACGTTAATGGCCCGGAATCGCCTGTAGCTCCTTAACATCCGGTTCAGAAAGATTAACAATTTCATAATGTTGACCGGTCAGCCCCGAGCCGCCTCTGTGGTTTCCCGGCAAAGATTAATGGCAAAGCTCGCCCTGCATAAAACGGGCCAGTTCGGCGATTCAGCATGTGGTGAGACTCATGGTCACGAAATCCACATGTAGCCGTGAACAAAAGCTGAATCTGTCGGAGTCACTGATTCGTCGCCGATTCGTTCCAGACTCGTTCCAACTCTGAATCAGCAACCACTTGAGGGCTTGACAGAGAGGCCTTCGAGCCGCTGGCGGAACATTCCGCTTTCGCTTCGCGCCCGAAATCCCTATGTGTCGGCTGTCATACGCGCCAGTTGAGGCACGCTCCCGACAACCAGAGGCCAGAAAGCCTTATTTCCGAGCCGATGAACATCCAGCCGAAACACACTGAGCCGCTGATCCTGTCGGGCCGCGACGTCACCGCCGTGCTTGGCCCGACCAACACCGGCAAGACCCATCTCGCCATCGAGCGCATGGTGGCGCACGAAACCGGAATCATCGGCCTGCCGCTCAGGCTGCTGGCCAGGGAGGTCTACAGCCGCGTCTGCGAAAAGGTCGGCGCCCACAAGGTCGCGCTGATCACCGGCGAGGAGAAGATCCAGCCGCCGGGCGCCAAATATTCGGTCTGCACCGTCGAGGCCATGCCGCGCGAAACCGACGCCGCCTTCGTCGCCATCGACGAGGTGCAGCTCGCCGGCGACCTCGAGCGCGGCCACATCTTCACCGACCGCATCCTGCATCTGCGCGGCCGCCAGGAAACGCTGCTGCTCGGCGCGGCCACCATGCATGGCATTCTCCAGCGCCTGCTGAAGGGCGTCTCGGTGGTGACGCGGCCGCGGCTGTCGCATCTGGCCTATGCCGGCTCGAAGAAACTGACCCGCCTGCCTCGCCGCACGGCGATCGTCGCCTTCTCCGCCGACGAGGTCTATGCCATCGCCGAATTGATCCGCCGCCAGCAGGGCGGTGCGGCGGTCGTGCTTGGGGCGCTCTCGCCGCGCACCCGCAACGCCCAGGTGGCTTTGTTCCAGTCGGGCGATGTCGACTATCTCATCGCCACCGATGCCATCGGCATGGGCCTCAACCTCGATCTCGACCATGTCGCCTTCGCCCAGAACCGCAAGTTCGACGGCTACCAGTATCGCAATTTGACGGCGGCCGAGCTTGGCCAGATCGCCGGCCGTGCCGGCCGGCATCTGCGCGACGGCACTTTTGGCGTCACCGGCCAGGTCGACCCGCTCGACGAAGACCTGGTCAAGAAGATCGAAGGCCATGATTTCGAGCCAGTGAAGGTGCTGCAGTGGCGCACCGCCCATTTCGATTTCGCCAGTCTGGATGCATTGAAACGCTCGATCGAGACCAACGCGCCGGTCGAAGGCCTGACGCGGGCGCTGCCGGCGGTCGACGCGCAGGCGCTCGAATATCTCTCCCGCGACGAGGACATCCGCGCTCTCGCCACCGATGCCAAGCGTGTCGCGCTGCTGTGGGAAGCCTGCGCCCTGCCCGACTACAGGAAGATCGCGCCCGCCCAGCATGCCGACCTCATCGCCTCGATCTATATGGACCTTGCCCGCCATGGCCATGTCGACGAAAACTACATGGCCGAACAGGTGCGCCGCGCCGACACCACCGAGGGCGACATCGACACGCTGTCGCACCGCATTGCCCAGATCCGCACCTGGACATTCGTGTCGAACCGGCCCGGCTGGCTGGCCGATCAGGCACACTGGCAGGAAAAGACGCGCGAAATCGAAGACAGATTGTCGGATGCGCTGCATGAGCGGTTGACGAAACGCTTCGTAGACCGCAGGACTTCCGTCCTCATGCGGCGCCTTAGAGAAAATACCATGCCTGAAGCCGAAATTAGTCCTACCGGAACCGTCCTTGTCGAAGGCCACCATGTCGGCGAGTTGCAAGGGTTCCGCTTCACCGCCGACCAGACCGCCGGCGGCGAAGACGCCAAGGCCGTGCGCACGGCCGCGCAAAAAGCGCTGGCCGCCGAATTCGAGGCACGCGCCGAACGTTTCGGCGCCTGCGCCAATGGCGACCTGGCACTTGGCTCGGACGGCACGCTACGCTGGATCGGCGCACCGATCGGCACGCTGGTCTCCGGCGAAGACGCGCTGAAGCCGCGTCTGGTTCTGCTGGCCGACGAACAGCTGACCGGCCCGGCGCGCGACAAGGTCGCCGCGCGCGCCGAACGTTTCGTCAATTTCCAGATCGAAAGTCTGCTGAAGCCGCTGGTCGACCTGAAGAACGCCGAGCAGATTTCCGGCATCGGCCGTGGCATCGCCTTCCAGCTGGTCGAAAATTTCGGCCTCCTCAATCGGCGAGACATCGCCGAGGAGATGAAGTCGCTCGACCAGGAGGGTCGTGCAGCGCTGCGCCGGCTCGGCGTGCGCTTTGGCGCCTATCATGTCTTCGTGCCGGCGCTGATCAAGCCGGCGCCCGCCGGACTGGTGACCTTGCTGTGGGCGCTGACGAACGACGGCAAGGACAAGCCTGGTTTCGGCGACGTGGTCCACGCGTTGGCGTCGGGCCGCACGTCCGTGGTCATCGATCCGACCTTCGACAAGGCCTTCTACAAGCTTGCCGGCTACCGCAACCTCGGTCGCCGCGCCGTGCGCATCGACATATTGGAACGGCTGGCGGATCTCATCCGTCCGGCGACCAACTGGAAGCCCGGTCTTGGCCAGCGTCCGGACGGCGCCTATGACGGCCAGTCCTTCATGGTGACGCCGCCGATGATGTCGATCCTCGGCGCCACCGCCGACGACATGGAAGAGATCCTGAAAGGCCTGGGCTATCGCGCCGAGCCGAAGCCGCCGGCCGAAGTCAAGGCGCGGCTCGAGGCGCAGGACACTGCCGCACGGGAAGCCGCGGCTGCGAAACTCGCGGCGGAAGAGGCGGCGCGCGCCGAGCAGGCCAGGGCTGCGGAGGCTGCCGCAACAGATGCGGCGGCGGAGGCAGCAGTCGAGGGTTCGGAACCGGCTGCGGTCGAGGCCGCCGTCGAAGCACCGGCCGAGGTCATCCCTGAAACGGCGGCAGAGCCCGTCGCTGAAGAGCCGACCGAAGCTCCGGCCGAAGTCACGGAAGAGCCTGCAACAGAGGCTGCCGCCGAAGCGGCTGCTGAACCTGCTGCCGAGCCAAAAGCGGAAGCCGAAACTGTCGAGGCCGCGCCAGCGGAGCCAGTTTTCGAAGCCGCGCCAGCGACGGAAGCGGTTTCGGGCGAACCCGCCGTGGTCGCCGAGGTGGCCGTCGGCGAGCCCGCCGCCGAAGCCGAAGCACCCAAGCCGATCCTGTTGTGGCGTCAGGGCCGTTTCGAACAGCGCCCCCGCCATCACGAAGGCCGCAACAACCGCCAGCGCAATGGACAGGCACGTGGACGCAGCAATGCGCCGGCCGATGCCGCCGGCGCACCGGCAGCGGCCACGCCGGGTGAACGCCCGGCCCATGAAGGGCGGCGCGACGGCGCCGGCAAGCCGCGCTTCGACCGCTCGAAGTTCAAGCCCAAGCCGCAGGCCGAAGGCGAACAGCGCCGCGACGGTCGTCCCCAAGGCGAGCGTCCCGAGCGTCGTGACGGCCGGCCCGACTGGAAGGGCGGCAGGCCCGAAGGCAAGGGCGGTCGCCCCGATCAGGGGGGCGCAAAGCCCGCCTTCCAGCCAAAGCCGCGCGAGGAACGCCCGGTGCGCTTCGATCCGGATTCGCCCTTCGCCAAGCTCGCCGCCCTGCGCGACCAGCTGAAGAAGTAGGCTCGGAGCATGATCCCGAAAAGTGGGAACCGGTTTTCGGACAAGATCATGCTCCACAGGAGATAGCACGCTTCGATGGTTGCTGAAGGCCGCCAGCGTATCGATAAATGGCTGTTCTTCTCGCGCGCGGTGAAATCGCGCTCGCTGGCGGCGAAGCTGGTTGTCGCCGGGCGGGTGCGCATCAATCGCGACAAAGCAGCGCAGGCCTCCGATCTGGTCAAGCCGGGCGACGTCCTGACCATCACGCTCGACCGCCGCATCTTCGTCTGGAAGGTGCTCGCCGCCGGTGTCCGGCGCGGCCCCGCCGAAGAAGCGCGCACCCTCTATGAGGATATGTCGCCGCCGCCCGCACCCAAGGGCCAGGCGCTTCCCGATGCTATCCCGGCGCTGCGCGAGGCCGGCAGCGGCCGCCCGACCAAGAGAGAGCGCCGCCAGACCGACCGCTTGCTCGGCGAAGATTGAGGCTTGTCGCCCGGAACGCGGGACCGCGATTTCAGGCCAACGGCCGATACGGGACGAAACCGAACCCGGCAAACAAGACGCTCGACGCGACATCGCACGCCCCTGGCGCGCTTGCTGCCTGGAATTCCATTCCGGAAACGCCGAAGCCGTCGGGCATGGCAACCCTTGCAAGCGACGGACAAAGGCGTTACCTCACGGAAAAAGCCCAAGAAAACTGGCCCATTAAGCTGGGACGTCCCGGAGCCGATCGATGACCTATGTCGTGACCGACAATTGCATCAAATGCAAATATATGGACTGCATCGAGGTCTGTCCGGTCGACTGTTTCTATGAAGGCGAGAACATGCTGGTCATCCATCCCGACGAGTGCATCGACTGCGGCGTCTGCGAGCCCGAATGCCCCGCCGACGCGATCAAGCCCGACACCGAGCCAGGCCTCGACAAATGGCTGCAGATCAACACCGAATATGCCGACAAATGGCCCAACATCACCGCCAAGAAGGAGCCGCCGGCAGACGCCAAGACCTTCGACGGTGAGGCCGGCAAGTTCGAGAAATACTTCTCTGCCGATCCCGGCGAAGGCGATTGACAAGTCGGCCGTAAAGGCTTGTATGACGCTGCGTAACAGGCAGGCTGGATTAACCGCCTTGACAGGCGGCGATTGGTTGTGGCCTTCGCGAATGCAGCAAAACCTTGATTCTTCCGACTTTTTGTGTTACATCAGCGAAACATGCCGGTGACACAACGTCGATTTATGGCGCAGAC
Source organism: Mesorhizobium sp. P2_E9 (assembly GCF_056403815.1). NCBI lineage: Bacteria > Pseudomonadati > Pseudomonadota > Alphaproteobacteria > Hyphomicrobiales > Phyllobacteriaceae > Mesorhizobium > Mesorhizobium sp. P2_E9. The sequence goes on along the minus strand of NZ_JBFUET010000016.1, from coordinate 123,234 downwards.
GCCCCAAATCACTGAAAGGTGAAAATCCCATTCCGGACCAGAGCGATCTGGGCCAGGCGGTCGCAGTTCGTGCGGTTTGCCGGTCCCGGCCTTTCCGGTGGGTTCATCTGTTGTGCGGCTAACGATCGGTTTCCCCGGTCGCACGAGTTCGGGCCGGCAGGACGCCGGTACCACAACAAGGAGTTCAGGGCGTAATGGCAACGATCACCCCCCAGAAGAAGTCCACTGGTGCGCGTCATGGTTTCAAGACCGGCGAGTACATCGTCTACCCGGCGCACGGCGTTGGCCAGATCGTGTCGATCGACGAGCAGGAAGTGGCTGGCCACAAGCTTGAACTGTTCGTCATCGACTTCCAGAAGGACAAGATGCGCCTGAAGGTGCCGGTCGCCAAGGCGACCTCCATCGGCATGCGCAAGCTGTCGGAAGAGGATTATGTCGAGCGCGCGCTGAAGGTCGTACAGGGCCGCGCCCGCGTCAAGCGCACCATGTGGTCGCGCCGCGCCCAGGAATATGATGCAAAGATCAATTCGGGCGATCTGATCTCGATCTCGGAAGTCGTGCGCGACCTCTACCGTGCCGACAACCAGCCGGAGCAGTCTTATTCCGAGCGTCAGCTCTATGAGGCGGCACTCGACCGCATGGCGCGCGAGATCGCGGCCGTCAACCGCATGTCGGAAACCGAGGCCGTGCGCCTGATCGAGGTCAACCTCAACAAGGGCCCTAAGCGCGGCGCCAAGGCCGACAATGAGGAAGCCGAGCAGGAAGAAGCTGCCTGATCTTTTCGCCTGTGAGTTCATGAAAAACCCGGCCTCGAGCCGGGTTTTTTGTTTTTTGGACAGGCGAAACAAGGGCCGCACCTACGCCTGGCCGCCTTCCTTCTCCGCCTCCTGCTTCAGCGTCGCGATGAAGCGCTTCGTCCGTTGTTGCTCCGGATTGCCGAACAGCACGGCGGACGGCCCTTTCTCGACGATGACCCCGGCATCGAGGAACACCGCTTCCTGCGCGATCTTGGAAGCGAGGCGCAGGTCATGCGTCGCCATCACCATAGTCGTGCCTTCACTGGCAAGCTTGCCAAGCACGTCGACCACCTCTTGCGCCAGTTCCGGATCGAGCGCCGAGGTTGGCTCGTCGCAGAGCAGCACTTTTGGCGACGGCGCGAGCGCCCGGGCGATTGCCACGCGCTGCTGCTGGCCGCCTGACAGCGTCGCCGGCCAGGCATCAGCCTTGTGCGCCATGCCGACCTTTTCCAGCAGAGCGAGCGCCCGCTCGCGCGCCTTCTCCGTCGGCCATTTCAGCACCGTCACCAGCCCTTCCATGACATTCTCGATCGCCGTGCGATGCGGGAAAAGCTGGAAGTTCTGGAACACCATGCCGGTCTGCAAGCGCAGGCGCTGGATGTCGCGGGCCGAGACCTTGCCACCGGGACGGAATTCGAGCGTCTCGTCACCGATTCGCACCGTGCCCGAGGTCGGAATCTCGAGCAGGTTGATGCAGCGCAACAGCGTGCTCTTGCCGCCGCCCGAAGGGCCGACGAGGGCAGTGACACTGCCTTCGGCGATGGTGACCGTCACGCCCTTCAGCACGAGGTTGTCACCGAAGCGCTTTTCGATATTGCTGAGGCCGATCATGAGCGTGCCTCCAGGAAGCCGCCATAGCGGTTGAGCCGGGTTTCCAGCCGCGTCTGCAGGGCCGACAGCACCGAGCTCAGGGCCAGATAGAGGATCGCCGCCTCGACATAGAGGATCAGCGGCTCATAGGTGGTGGCGACGATGCGCTGCGCCGCCTGGAACATCTCAGGCACGGTGATCGCCGCGGCCAGCGAGGTGTCCTTGACCAGCGAGATGAAGGTGTTGGAGAGCGGCGGCACCGCGACCCGGCCGGCCTGCGGCAGGATGGTGCGTCGCATCGCCTGGCTCCAGGTCATGCCGATCGAATAGGCGGCTTCCCACTGGCCTTTCGGCACCGAGCCGATGGCCGCGCGGATGATCTCCGACGTGTAGGCGCCGATGTTCAGCGTGAAGCCGATCAGTGCCGCCGTAAAAGCGTCGAGCAGGATGCCGACCGATGGCAGGCCATAGAAGATCAGGAACAGCTGCACCAGAAGCGGCGTGCCGCGGAAAATCCAGACATAGAAGCGCACCAGCGCGACCAGCGGCTTCGGCCCGAACAGCCGGCCGAGTGCTGCCCCCAGGCCAACCGTCAAGCCGAGGACAAAGGATAACAGCGTCAACGGTACGGTGAAGGTCAGAGCGGCCCAGAGCAGCGAAGGCAGCGACTCCAGCATCAGTTGCAGCCAGTGCGGCACGAAAGGCCCTCCAGAATGAACGGTCGAAATGCGAATGCAGGCGCCATATCACGACAAAAGCGGCGAGCCGTCAAAGACGGCTCGCCGCTGGATGCCTTGCAGGGCGACGATCGGCCCCGCCTCGAAAAACTACTTCGAAACGTCCTGGCCGAAATAGGTGTCGGCGATCTTCTTGTAGGTGCCGTCAGCCTTGATGTCGGCCAGCGCCTTGTTGATGGCGGCAACCAGTTCCGGATCGCCCTTGCGCACGATGACGCCGGAATAGTCGGCATTTTCCTCTTGCGCGGCGATCTTCACATTGGCGTCGGGCTTGTGCTTCTTGAAGTCGAGGAAGGACAGGCTGTCGTTGATCGTAGCGTCGGCGCGGCCGGTCAAAAGCAGCTGGATCGACTGGTCGAAGCCGTCGGTGCCGACGAGTTCGGCGCCGTTTGTCTCAGCCAGCTTACCAAAGTTCGAAGTCAGCGACTGCGCCGACTTCTTGCCCTTGAGATCGGCGAAAGTCTTGATGTCGGTGTTGTCGCCGCGCACGATCAGCACCGCCTTGGAGGCGATGTAGGGATCGGAAAAGTCGTACTTGGCCTTGCGGGCATCGGTGATGCCGACTTCGTTGATGACGGCGTCGTAGCGGCTGACGTCGAGACCAGCGATCAACCCGTCCCATTTGCCTTCAAGGAACTCGACCTTGACGCCAAGCTTGTCGCCGATCGCCTTGGCGATCTCGACATCGAAGCCGACCAGCGCGCCGGAAGCGTCATGATAGGTGAAGGGGGCGTAAGTGCCTTCCGTGCCGACCTTGAGGGTGCCGGCCTGCTTGATCTGATCGAGATTGGCGCCGGCATGGCCTGATGTGACCGCCAGGGCCTGCAACGTTCCGGCGACGATAAGCGATTTGAGCCATTTCATTTTTTTGTGATCCCGTCCTTGGCCTATGTCAGGCCTGTTGTGAGGGCTGGAAAATGACAGATGCGGGCCGGAAGAATAAGGAACCAGATTTCAAAAACTTGGAATTTCTGAAACCAAATTCTCTAAAAGGGTTTCCTTGCAACGTCTGAGCCCCGGGGAACGATTTCAAAATCGCCCGGCCAGCACCGCTCGCCGCCGCGCGCCAGCGGAACCTTTCTCGCGCATGGCAGTTTCGGCTGTTCTAGGGCGCGACGCCGCGATTTCAACCGGTGCCCTGCCAAGTTCGTAACGTCAGTCATATCGCCTGAGCCAGGGAGCGCCTCATGATGGAAGACACGGCAGGACGGATCATGGTCCGCGCGGCGATGAAGGCGCCCTACCTCGAACGCGACGAGGAACATCGGCTTGCCCTACTCTGGAAGGAAGACAACGACCAGAACGCGCTGCACTGCATCACCGTCGCCCATATGCGGCTGGTCATTTCCATGGCCTCCAAATTCCGTCACTACGGCCTGCCGCTCGGCGACCTGATCCAGGAAGGCCACGTCGGTCTGCTCGAGGCCGCCGCCCGCTTCGAGCCCGAGCGCGAAGTGCGGTTTTCGACCTATGCGACGTGGTGGATCCGCGCCTCGATGCAGGATTACATCCTGCGCAACTGGTCGATCGTGCGCGGCGGCACCAGCTCGGCGCAGAAAGCCCTGTTCTTCAATCTGCGACGGTTGCGTGCCCGGCTGGCGAACGGCGCGGAGCCGCTTTCCAACACAACCCTCTACCGCGAGGTGTCGGTTGCGCTTGGCGTCTCCGAGGCTGACGTGGCGATGATGGATTCACGGCTGTCGGCGCCCGACTCCTCCCTGAACGCGCCGCTTGCCGATGATGCAGGCGCCACCGAGCGGATGGACTTCCTGGTCTCCGACGACCCCCTGCCTGACGAGATTGTCGGCGACAAGATCGATGTCGCACGTCGCTCGCTGTGGCTGAAAGAGGCCCTTCACGCGCTCAACGCGCGGGAACTCAGGATCATCGAGGAACGCCGGCTGAACGATGAGGGCGCAACGCTGGAAGCGCTCGGCGAGACGCTCGGCATTTCCAAGGAACGCGTCCGCCAGATCGAGGCCCGCGCCATGGAAAAACTCAAGGTCGCGCTGGTGAAACAGAATCCGGAATTCCTGGCGACAGCCGCCTGATTCCGCCGCGACGGACGCTATTTATCCGTAACGATCTTGACCTTGTCGCCGGCCGAAACCGCGGCACCCGGTGACAGCGCATTGAGCACCCGGAACAGGTCGAGCTTGCGGTCGACGCCGACCATCTGCGCGGCGAGTGTGCCCATGGTCTGGCCCGGCTGCACGGTAAGCACGCGGATATGCAGCGGCTTCAAGGCCGCTTTTTCGGCGGGACTGAGGATACGGAATGAGCCGCTGACCGAGCGCGCCACCGTCTCCAGCGAGGTGCTGGCCGAGGGCGCCGCGGTCAGCAGCCGGTAGACCTGGCCGCCGGCACGGATCACCGCGATGTCGAACTGCCAGCCTTCCGCACCGGCATGCGCGGTCGCGGCCTCATTGCCGTTGATGGTTTCCTGCTTGACCGTGCTGTCGTCGAGACCAGCCACCCAGCCGCTTCTGATGTAGTCGGTCAAGGCGCGGTTCTTGTCGATCGAAACGCCGTCGAAGCGGATCGCTATGTCGCCCGGCCCGGTCGCCGTCACCGCCGCCGCCGAATTGTCGATGATGAAACCGTCCGGCACCGTGAACGACACGCCGAGGCCCGGATGCAGGAAGGTCTCGCCGCGCACATAGCCTTCTTCCGGCGTATCGCCGTAGAGCAGGCCGTCAATGCCGGCGAGGAAGGAATCGCGGTCGCGCGTGCCGACGCCGGGCGCGCCGAACTGGCGGGCATGGCGCTGCGCCAGATCAATGCGCTGCGGCGTGTTGGGGTGCGTCGCCAGGAAGTCGAGGCTGGCGTCGGTGGCGCCGCTGATCGAGCGGAAATCGGTGTAGGCCGACATCGACTGCAGGAAGCGGCCGGCGGCGTAAGGGTCGTAGCCGGCTTCGCCGATCGACTTGATGCCGATGGCGTCGGCCTCCAGTTCCTGGTTACGCGAGAACTGCGCCAGCCGGAGCTTGCCGCGGATCAGCGCCGCCTTGGCGGTCGGGCTGTCGCCCAACACGTCGGAGACCACCTTGGTCGCCAGGCCTTCCTCGGCCTCCAGCTGCTGGCGCTGCAAACCATGGTTGGCGGTGACGTGGCCCATCTCATGCGCGATGACGGCGGCGAGCTCGGACGAATCATTGGCCAGCGCCAGCAGGCCGCGCGTGATGTAGAGATAGCCGCCCGGCAACGCGAAGGCGTTGACGTTGGGCGAATTGAGAATGGTGATGCGATAGGTCTGGGTCGGGTTGGCCGACACCACGGTCAGGTTGCCGACGACCTTGGCGACCATGCGCTCGAGCTTGGGATCGGAATACTCCCCGCCATAGGTAGCCAGGATGCGCGGATGCTGCGCCTTGGCCAACTCCGCGAGCTTGTTGTTGGCGCCGACATTGTCGACCGTGATCGGCTTGTCGGACGGCTGGAAGCCGGATTCCTGGACCGCCGGAGGCGTGAACATCTGGCAGCTTGCCAGGGCCACGGTAAAGCCGGCCAGCGCCAGAAAGCGCGCCAGCGGATTCATTCTTAGCCTGTCAACGCCGATCGCCAGAACGGCTTCCTTTCGGGTCCCGGCGCATGACGACGACGATCGGGGGCGATCTTCGAAGAGTGTCACGCGCTACTTCAAACTGCTACAGCATCCGTCGCACGTCCCTCAGGGCGGATGCTGTAGGCAAATCACGGCGTGTGCCGGACCGGTATTGAGCGGACCTAGCCACACTACTCCAGTCATGGCAAGCAAGCGCCATATCGCCTCGAACCGGTTTGGGCGTAAATTATGTCCGCTTCCGGGCAATATCTCGTGATCCAGCCGCCTGGATGCTTGTGCCAACATAGCGCCGGAACGCCTCCGGACCAGCCCCGGCAAAAAAATCGTCCGCCGTGCCGGTGGCAGCGACCGCGCCATTGTCCAGGAACACCACATTCTGGCCGATACGGCGGGCATCCTCCGGCTGATGCGTGACGAAAAGCACGGTCATGCCACGTTCGGCATGGAGGCCGGCAACCAGATCGAGCATGTCGTCGCGCAAAGCTGGCCCGAGCGAAGCGAAGGGCTCGTCGAGCAACAGCACCGGGCGATCGCGCACCAGCACGCGCGCCAGGGCAACGCGCTGGCGTTCGCCACCGGAAAGTTCGCGCGGCAGGCGTTTTTCCTTGCCTGAAAGACCTGTGCGCGCAAGCGCCTCGGCAACCGCCGCGCGGTCGGCTTCGGTCAGCCGCAGCGATGGCAAGCGGCCGAGCCCGACATTCTGCTCGACGGAAAGATGGGCGAAAAGGTTGTTTTCCTGGAACACCATCGACACCGGCCGCGTGGCCGGCGGCGCAGTGCCGACATCGGCCCCGCCGATTAGCACGCGGCCGGACACCGGTGTCTCGAAGCCGGCGACCAGATTGAGCAGCGTCGACTTCCCCGACCCGCTCGGCCCCATGATGGCGGTGATTTCCGCCGCGGCAAACGCGACATCGAAGGTGAGCGATGCCTCGCCATAGCTGAACGAGACCTTGTCCAGCCGCACCGGAACGCCCTTCCTGCCCGTCGCCCTGTCAGACATTGCGGGCCATTCCTCTTCCAAGCCGATCCGCTGCCAGCACCAAGGCGAGGCAGACCAGGCCAAGCAACAGCGCCAGGCCAGCGGCGTCCTCGGTGCGATAGCTGCCCATGCGCGCCAAGAGAAGGTAGGGCAAGGTCTGGACGGAATCACTGCCGAACAGCGCGATGACGCCGAGATCGCCAAGCGACAGCGCCATGGCGAAGGCGAAAGCGGTGGCGAGCGGGCGTCGCAGCGACGGCCAGTCGACCAGAAGCAGCCTCGCCCATCCGGAAATCCCGAGCTGCGCGCAGAGCCGTTCGTGGCGTTCGCTCGCCGCATCATAGGCGGGGCGGACGGCGCGCAGCGCGAACGGCATCGCCATGACCGCATTGACGGTGACGACCATGACCGGGGCGACGGCGAAGACGTCGACGCCATGGCGCAACAGGAGGAACCAGCCGGCGCCGATGACGATCGGCGGCACGACCAGGACAAAGCCGGCGCCGGTATCGGTGACATGTTCAAGCAGTGTCCTCGGGCCGGCGCGGCGGCCCAGCGCCAACGCCCGGCGGGCCATGGTCAGCGCCAGTGACAGCATCACCGAAAGCAACGCAGACAGGAAGGCCAGCACGACGCTGGTCAGCGTCGCCTGCCGGACAGTCGCTTCGCCGGCGAGCCGGCCGAGATCGGCACCCAACCCGGCGATCACGGTCGCTGCCATCGGTCCGACAACGAACAGCAACGCCAGCACGATGAGCGCGGCGTTCAGCGACGCTTCGGTCCCGTTGACGGAGAGATAGCGGCGCGGCGCCACCGGCAGGTTGGTATCGCCGACTGCATTGGCGCCGAGCCGCGTCAGCGCCAGCACCACGATGAAGGTCAAGGCGATCTGCAGCAATGTCAGCGTCACCGCCCGCGCCGGATCGAAATCGAAGCGCAGCGCCTGATAGATGCCGACCTCCAACGTCGTCGCGGCCGGTCCGCCGCCAAGCGTCAAGACGATGGTGAAGGAGGTGATGCAGAGCATGAAGACCAGCCCGGCGACCCCGGGCAAGGCGGCACGCAGCGTCGGCCATTCGATCAGCCGGAACGCCGGCCGCGCGCCCATGCCGAGCTGGCTCGCCAGCCGCCATTGGTCGGCGGGAATGGTCTGCAGTGCCTCGAGGAACAGCCGCGTGGCGAGCGGCAGGTTGAAGAAGATGTGGGCGACGAGAATGCCGGACAGGCCGTAAATGCCTGGCCAGCCCTGGCCGCCAACGGCACTGAACAGGCCGGCGAAATAGCCGGCGCGGCCGTAAAGCGCCAGGATGCCGAGCGCCGCGACGATCGCCGGCAGCGCCAGCGGCACAGCGAAGAGCTGCAGGATGAAGGCGCGGCCAAAGAAGCGCGGATGCCGCGACAGGGCACGCGCCACGAACAGGGCCGGGCCGACCGAAAGCAGCGTCGAAAGGATTGCCTGCCAGAGCGTAAAGCGCACGACGCGCAGCAGATAGGGGTCGAAGGCCGCCCAGGCGCCCGAGAGGTCATGAGCGCCTTCGACAAGCAGTCCGGCAAACGCGCCGCCGATCAGCAATGTGATCGCGGCGAGCGCGATGATGCCGGCGCCGACACGATGATCCGTGGGATGCGCCGGCGCCATCGCGTTGCCTATTTGCTCATCACCGCCAGCCATTCGTCGACCCAGGTCTTGCGATTGGCGGCGACCTCCTCGGGGCTGAACAGCAGCGTCTTGGTCGGCTTGACCAGTTTGTCGAAGGCCGGGTTGAGCGGCTTGTCGGTCTTGCCCGCCGGGAACATCCAGTTGGTCTCGGGGATGGCGTCCTGGAATTTCGGTCCCGTCATGAAGGCGATGAATTTTTCCGCCAGCGGGTTCTTGGCCCCCATGGTGGTGATGCCAGCGACCTCGATCTGCAGGTACTCACCTTCTTCGAGGGACGCCGCCTGGTAGCGCTCGGTATTCTCCGCGACCATGTGATAGGCCGGCGACGTGGTGTAGGACAGCACCATCGGCGCCTCGCCCTTGGTGAACAGGCCATAGGCCTCGCTCCAGCCCGGCGTCACGGTGAGCACCTTTGTCTTGAGCTTGGCCCAGGCTTCCGGCGCCTTGTCGCCATAGACCGACTTCACCCACAACAGCAGGCCGAGGCCGGGCGTCGAGGTGCGCGGATCCTGGATGACGATCTTGTCGTCGGCACTGCCTTCGACCAGATCCTTCAGGCTCTTGGGCGGCGTCTTCAGCTTCTGCGTATCATAGACGACGGCGAAATAGCCGTAGTCGAAGGGAACAAAAGTGTCGTCGCTCCAGCCGCCCGGTACGTTGATATCGCTTACCGCGCCATGCGGGGCAAACAACCCGCTAGCCTTGGCATCGGCGGTAAGATTGGTGTCGAGGCCGAGCACGATATCGGCTTTGGTCGACGCGCCTTCGAGCTTGACGCGGTTGAGCAGGGCGACACCGTCGGCGACCGAGACGAACTCGACATCGCAGCCGCATTCGGCCTCGAATTCCTTCTTCACCACCGGGCCTGGACCCCAGTCGGCGGTGAAGCTCTCATAGGTGTAGACGGTGAGCTTGTCCTTGGCCAAGGCCGGCCCGGACAGCGCCACAACCATGGCTGAGACAGCTGAGACAAGAGAGTATAAAAGCGTGCGCATCGGCGCCTCCTTCGTTCGAATTGAAAGGAATTGAGGCGTCGGACTGTCCGAAACGTCTAATCCCTCCGCCGGTACAAACCGGATCAGGTTCAGCGGGTTGGCGAGATTGCCTCTCAGCCGGTCCGCGAAGATCGCAGCCGGCACCCCGTTAGAGCGTCTCGACACATAGGCCCGGCCGAGGAACCGCGCAAGTGGCAGTTTGCCGGCCTTCCGTTTCCGCTGCCGGGCTGGTACAGGCCACCAGATATGAGCACATTCACCATCCTGCTTGGCGGCGATCTCATCCGCACGCCCCGGCTCGACCACCAGGTCGAAGGCTCGCGCGTCATCGCCGCCGACGCCGGCATCGGCCATGCGCGGCTGCTCGGCCTTGTGCCTGAGCTGTGGGTGGGCGATTTCGATTCCGTGCCGGCCAATCTGCCTGCCGACCTGGCCGCGGTGCCCCGCCAGACCTTTCCGGCGGGAAAAGACAAGACCGACGGCGAATTGGCGATCGCGGCGGCACTGGAGCGCGGCGCGACCAGCCTGGTGCTGGCAGGCGCTTTTGGCGGCAAGCGCGCCGACCACGCCTTCCTGCATCTGGCGCTCGCCCTGCGGCTGGCCGAGGCCGGGACTAAGGTGCTGCTGACCAGCGGCGCCCAGGAAGGTGTGCCCTTGCTGTTGGGAAAGGCCGGCTTCGACTATGCCGACGGCACGCTGTTTTCGATCCTCGGCTTTTCCGAGCTCGCCGGCCTGACCGTCACCGGCGCGAAATGGCCGCTGAACCAGGTCGATGTCGCCTTCGGCTCGTCGCTGACCATCTCCAACGAGGTCAAGTTCGACAAGACCGGGGGCCGCCTCGACATCGTGCTCGGCCACGGCCGCGCGCTGCTGCTCGCGCATCCGTATCCACTACCTGAAAGCTGACATGGCCCCGCCCCTTCTCAATCTCGACGGGATAAAACTGACCTTCGGCGGCACACCGCTGCTTGACGGCGCCGCCTTGACGGCTTCGGCCGGCGACAAGATCGCGCTGGTCGGCCGCAACGGCTCCGGCAAGTCGACGCTGCTCAAGATCGCCGCCGGCCTGATCGAGCCGCAGGACGGCGAGGTGTTCCGCCAGCCTTCGGCGACTATCCGCTATCTGCCGCAGATGCCCGACATGGAGGGTTTTGCCACCGTGCGCGCCTATGTCGAGGCGGGGCTGGGACCCGCCGACGATCCCTACCGCGCCAGCTATCTGATGGAGCATCTCGGCTTGTCGGGCGAGGAGCGGCCGGGCGATCTATCGGGCGGTGAGGCCAGGCGTGCCGCGCTGGCCCGTGTCATGGCACCGGAGCCGGACATTCTGCTGCTTGATGAGCCGACTAATCATCTCGATCTGTCGGTTATCGAATGGCTGGAAGAGGAACTCATCCGCACCTCCTCGGCGCTCATCGTCATCTCGCACGACCGCCGCTTTCTCGAGCGCGTATCGCGTGCCACCGTCTGGCTCGACCGCGGCCAGACCCGCAGGCTGGACAAGGGTTTTGGCCATTTCGAGGAATGGCGCGATCTGGTGCTGGAAGAAGAAGAGCGCGAGCAACACAAGCTCGGCCGCCAGATCGTGCGCGAGGAGCACTGGCTGCGCTACGGCGTGACCGCGCGACGCAAGCGCAATATGCGCCGCCTCGGCGAGTTGCAGACCATGCGCCAGCGCTTTCGCGGCCATCGCGGCGCCGAAGGCAACGCGACCATGGTGGCGAGCGACGCCGCCGAATCCGGCAAGCTGGTGATCGAGGCGAAGAATATCGAAAAGAGCTTCGGCGATCTCACCGTGGTCAAGGGCTTCTCGACCCGCATCCAGCGCGGCGACCGCGTCGGTCTCGTCGGACCGAACGGCGCCGGCAAGACCACGCTGTTGAAGATGCTGACCGGCGAGATGAAGCCGGACGCCGGCTCGGTGCGGCTCGGCACCAATCTGGAGATCGCCACGCTCGATCAGAAGCGCGAGGCGGTCGACCCGCAGGAGACCCTGGCGCAGTATCTGACCGACGGGCGTGGCGAGAACCTCGTCATCAATGGCGAGCAGCGCCATGTCGTCTCCTACATGAAGGACTTTCTGTTCAAGGCGGAGCAGGCGCGCACGCCGGTGCGCGAGCTGTCCGGCGGCGAGCGGGCGCGACTGATCCTGGCGCGGGTGCTGGCGCGGCCGGCGAACCTTCTGGTGCTCGATGAGCCGACCAACGATCTCGATATGGAGACGCTGGAACTGCTGCAGGAACTGGTCGCCGGTTTTGCCGGCACCGTGATCCTCGTCAGCCACGATCGCGACTTTCTCGACCGCACGGTGACCAGCCTGATCGCGCCGGACGGCGACGGGCGCTGGATCGAATATGCCGGCGGCTACTCCGACATGCTGGCGCAGCGCGGCGGCACCCGGCTCGACGACCGCAAGGCGCGCGCCAAGACTGAGGCCGGCGACGGGCCGGCGCCGGGCAAGAGCGAACCGGCGGCGCCAAAAGGGCCGGCGAAGAAACTGTCGTTCAAGCAGAAGTTTGCGCTGGAGTCGCTGCCGAAGAAGATCGAGGCGGTGATGGCGTCGATTTCGCGGCTGGAGAACAACATCGCAGACCCGGCCTATTACGAGCGCGATCCGGCCTCCTTCCAGAAGACCATCGCCGCCCTCGACAAGGAACGCGCGACGCTGGCCGCGCTCGAGGAGGAGTGGCTGGAATTGGAGATGCTGCGCGAGGAGATGGAGGGGTGAGGAGCATTCGGCCGTAGGCCGATCAATCGACAACGGTTTGTCGATTGAAGCGACGAACGGTGAAAGCCTGGTTCGCCTTCGGGCGAATCGAAAGGTCCGGTGGACCTTTCGAAGGGATTGAACGCCCGAAGGGCTGGGAGCCATAGCGGAGGGCCGGGCGCCTCACCCATAACCATTCGCTCGATTATTGCTCCCGTACGAGAATGCGCATACATTATGCGCATGTTGCGGAGGCTATTATGCGTAAGATTGCCTTGAATGCGATCCGTCAGCCAGCCAATCTGTCGATCGATTCCAACCTCATGAGGGAAGCCAAGGGGCTAGACGTCAATGTCTCGCGCGCCGCGGAAGCTGGCATCGCGGAGGCTGTGGCGGCTGAAAAAACCCGGCTGTGGAAACTCGAGAACCGGGCCACGATGGATGCGTGGAACGACTATGTCGAGAAAAACGGCATTCCACTGGACGAGTACCGGCAGTTCTGATGGCCCGCTACGATGTCTTCGCTGGTCGCATCGAAGGCAACTATCTGCTCGACGTCCAATCCGGCCTGCTCGACAATTTCAAGACACGGGTAGTCGTCCCGCTTCTTCCGATTGCAGCGGTGCCGCCGCCGATGCGAAAGCTTCATCCGATCTTCGAGATCAACGGCCGGAAGCTGGTCATGGCGACACACCTGATTGCCACCGTCCCAGTGAGTGAATTGGTTGAGAGTCGGCTGAACCTGACGAAGCACCACGACGACATCGTCGCCGCGCTCGACATGCTGTTTCAAGGCTTCTAACTCGACGGAATCGGCGGCCTTCCTCAGCCCGCCGTCTTCGCCTGCCAGGCCTTGATCGCCTCGTCGAACACCTTCTCGCCGGGAATGCCCTTTTCCATGGTCAGCAGCGCCCGCCGTCCGGTCTTGTAGACGACCGGCACATCGATCCAGTCCTGGCCGCGCAGCAAGGTCATGTTGGCGTCCTCGTCGGCCTTGGTGTCGTTGAGCGCGACGAGGAAGAAGCCGTCGGCGATCTTGGCCGGAATGCCGATCAGCGGGCTGCCGGCGTCCTGCTCCGAGCTCTTCATGGCGACGCGCAAGATGTTGTCGACACCGCCGCCCTCAAACCCGTCGGGCGTCAGGAAGATCATCTCGATGATGTGGCTGGCCGGCAGCGTCTGGTCGGTGTTGCGGCGGATGGTCATGCGCAACTGGATGTCCTTGCCGGGGATGGTTGCCTCGGCGCGGATCGCCGGCTCGGGCGGCAGGTCGCCGCCGGGCGATTCCTGCACCAGCGACCAGACGATGCTGCCGGGCTCGGCCGAACCCTGCGCGGTGCTGGTGCGCTCCTCATAGAAGATCGCCTTCTGGCCGACCGGCACCGAGGTCGCAGTCGCTGGAGCGGCCGCCGGTGCCGCGGGCGTGGCGGCTGCCGGCGGTGTAACGGTTGCCGGACCGGGCGGCGGCGTGGCGGCGGCATCGGCCGGCGCCGCTGGTGCGGTTCCGTTGGCAGGCGGGGTTGCGGCGGGCGCGGTGCCCGCCGCGGGTGCGGTCGCAGCAGGTGCCGCAGCAGCAGGTGTCGCCGCGGCGGGCGCGGCTGCAGCCGGTGGCGCCGCGACCGGCGCATTCGTAGCGGTAGGCGGCGTCGTCAGCGCGGCGACGGATTCACCCTCGCCTATGCCGGTTTGTCCACCGGCGGAGCCAGGGTCGGTTTCGCCACCTTCAGGCGTCAGCCGCTGCGTGAATTTCGTCCCTTCGGCACCTGCCGCGGGCGCCGGCGGCGTCGCCGCAGCGTCGGTCGCCGGCTTGGCTGGCGTCGGTTTCACCGGTTCGGTCTTGGCAACAACCTTGCTGCCGTCCAGGCCCAGCATCTTGCTGAAGGCGTCCTTGTTCAGCCAGATGCCATAGCCGCCGCCGGCAACGACCAGCAAGGCAACGACGGCGGCAATTAGCCCGCCATAGCTGCGCTTGCGCTCGGCCGGACGCAGGCGTGGGAAAGCGTCAGCTTCCGCGACCGGCTCGTCGTCGTTCGGGAAGACGTCATCCTGGCCATCGTCGTGATCCGCAAGCATGCCCGGCAGCGGCTGGTCCGCCGGCTTCGGGGCAGGCTGCGCCGCTGCGGGCTGCCAGCTTGGCTCGACTTTCGCGGCGGGCGGCGGCGCAGGCCGATAGGGTTCCGGCTTGTTGGGTTCCGGCTTGTAGGGTTCTGGCTTGGCGGCCGGCGGCGCCGGCCACGCCGGCTCCGCTTTCACCGGCTGGCGCGTGTGGCTTGGCTGGTTCTTGTTGCGGTCGATCGAGGAAAAGATGTGTTCCAGCTCGGCGAGCGGATCGGTTTCCGGCACGCTCTTAGCATAGTCGCGCTCGACGCTTGCAATGGCGTCTTCCAGGGAACGCTTCTGCTTGGCCACGACGTCGGCCGACAGCGGCGGCGAAAATTCCGCAAGCTTCTTGACCAGCGCGGAACGCGCGCCGTCATAGGTCCGCGTGCGCGTCTCGGGCGTCGGCTCGCCATACTTGTCGAGCGCCTTTTTCAGTACAGCAACAAAATCTGCCATGCTTCAGTCGACCTGTATTTTTGCTTCCGCGCCGGCCCCCGCAAATCAGCCGCGATGCCCGGAAAGGCTTCAGAAACTAGTCTTGAAACGGATCGGTCACAAGTATCGTGTCGTCCCGTTCCGGGCTGGTGGAGAGCAGCGCGACCGGCGCGCCGATCAACTCCTCTATGTATCGGACATATTTGACCGCCTGGGCCGGAAGATCGTTCCAGCTGCGCGCGCCGGCAGTGGTGCCTTTCCACCCCTCCAGCGTCTCGTAGACCGGTTCGACACGGGCCTGCGCGCCCTGGCTTGCCGGCAGATAGTCGATCATCTCGCCGTCGAGGCGATAGCCGGTGCAGACCTTGATCTCGTCCAGCCCGTCGAGCACGTCGAGCTTGGTCAGCGCAATGCCCTTGATGCCGTTGACGGCGACAGCCTGGCGCACCAGCACCGCGTCGAACCAGCCGCAGCGACGCTTGCGCCCGGTGACGACGCCGAATTCGTGGCCACGCGTGCCGAGGAATTCGCCGATCTCGTTCTTCTGTTCGGTCGGGAACGGACCTTCGCCGACGCGCGTCGTATAGGCCTTGGTGATACCCAGGACATAGCCGATGGCACCCGGACCGACGCCGGAGCCGGCGGCCGCCTGCCCGGCCACGGTGTTCGACGAGGTGACGAACGGATAAGTGCCGTGGTCGATGTCGAGCAACGTGCCTTGCGCGCCCTCGAACAGGATGCGCTCGCCGGCACGGCGCTTGTCGTCGAGGATCTTCCAGACCCGGTCCATATAGGGCAGGATTTCGTCGGCGACCGAGGTCAGCTCACTCATGATCGCGTCATGCGTGACTTCGGCATGGCCGAGCCCACGGCGCAGCGCATTGTGGTGCGTCAGCAGCCTGTCGATCTTCAAGGGCAGTGTTTCCAAATCCGCCAGATCCATCACCCGCACCGCGCGCCGACCCACCTTGTCCTCATAGGCCGGACCGATGCCCCGGCGGGTCGTGCCAATCTTCGTCCCGGAATTTGAAGCGGCGTCCTCGCGGAATCCGTCCAGCTCCCGGTGCAGCGACAGGATAAGCGCTGTGTTTTCGGCTATTTTCAGGCGATCCGGCGTTACTTCGACGCCCTGCGCCTTGAGCTTCGCCACTTCCGCCACGAAAGCATGCGGGTCGAAGACCACGCCATTGCCGATGATGGACAGCTTGCCCTGCCGCACGACACCGGACGGCAACAGCGACAGCTTGTAGACCTTGCCGTCGACGACCAGCGTGTGGCCGGCATTGTGGCCGCCCTGGAAACGCACCACGACATCGGCACGCTCCGACAGCCAGTCGACGATCTTGCCCTTGCCTTCGTCGCCCCATTGCGAGCCGACGACCACCACATTGGCCATGTTTCTTTTCCCTTGAGACGCCGCCAAGCGGCTTGGATATGGTTCGAAACGACAGGCCTCTATAGCGTCAAGACCTCGCGAGTGCGACCTTTCTTTGCCGCCGAAAATGCCCTGAGGCACAACAATTTTCGGCTTTGACATCATTTACTTGGGCTGACGGAGGCAATAGGCCGGCAAACACCGCAACGCGTCCGTCGCGGCCGGAACCCGCGATGCACCGAAGCGCCTACATATTCCTGCTGCTCACCACCTTGTTGTGGGGCGGCAATTCGGTGGCCGGCAAGCTTGCGGTCGATCACGTCTCGCCGATGACACTGGTCTTCCTGCGCTGGGTGCTGGCGGTGGCGATCCTGCTGCCGATCGGCTGGCGCACGATCCAGGAGGACTGGGCCGTGGTGCGCCGGCACTGGTTCGTCCTGGCTGCACTCGGCGCCAGCGGCTTCACCCTGTTCAACACCATCTTCTACACCGCGCTTAACTACACGACCGCGATCAACGTCTCGATCGAACAGGCGGCGATGCCGATCCTGATCATGACAGCCAATTTCATCTTCTTCCGCCTGCGCGTGAACTGGGCGCAGATCGCAGGCGTCGTGCTGACCATTGCCGGTGTCATCTTGACCGCTTGCCACGGCGACCCACGCCGGCTGTTGACGCTGGAGCTCAATTTCGGCGACGCCATCATGCTGGTGGCGGTCATCCTTTACAGTGGCTATTCGGTCGGCTTGCGGCTGAAGCCGGCGATGCATTGGCAGAGCCTGATGCTGGCCATGTCGATCGCGGCGCTCATCACCTCGCTGCCTTTCTTGCTGTGGGAGGTCGCCGCCGGCAAGGTGATCGTGCCCGATGCGCGTGGCTGGACGGTCATCGTCTACACCGCGATCGGCGCCTCGGTCATTTCGCAGATAACCTACATCAGGGGCAACGAGTTGATCGGCGCCAACCGCGCCGGCCTGTTCATCAATCTGGTGCCGATCTTCGGCACGCTGCTTTCGGTGCTGATCGTCGGCGAGACGTTCCAGCTCTATCAGGCGCTGGCCCTGGTCCTCGTGCTGGGCGGCATCGCGCTCGCCGAATATAGCGGGCGCAAGAAGGCGATGCTGGACCGCTCCAGGAAGCGCTGAGCAGCAGAAGGCGCGACCCAGGCCGCGCCTTCTGATCTCTAGAGCAGTTCACCGTTTCACGGAATCGGCGAACTGCTCTAACCCTTGTTTTGACGCAATTCCGGACGGAAAACCGTTTCACACTTTTCCTGGAATTGCTCTAGGAAAGGCCGGTATCAGATCCCGCCCACGTCGAACTGCAGCCGCTTGGCCGAGTCGATCGACTTGTGCGCCCGCACCTGCTCCAGCACTTTTTCCGGGAACGGTGCATCGAGATAGAGCAGCGCGATGGCGTCGCCGCCCGGCCGGTTGCGGCCAAGCTGGAAGTTGGCGATGTTGACGCCGTTCTCGCCGCACACCGTGCCGAGCAGGCCGATGATGCCGGGCGCATCGGCATTGGTGGTGTAGAGCATGTGCTGACCGACCTCGGCGTCGAGATTGATGCCCTTGATCTGGATGAAACGCGGCTTGCCGTCCGAGAAGCAGGTGCCGGCGATCGAACGCGTCCTGTGCTCGGTCTTGACGGTCAGCTTGATGTAACCGTCGAACACGCCAGACTTGTCGCGCTTGACCTCGGCGACGATGATGCCGCGCTCCTTCACCATGATCGGCGCCGACACCATGTTGACGTCGGAGACCTGCGGCCGGATCAGCCCGGCAAGTGCCGCACTGATCAGCGCGCGGGTGTTCATCGTCGCGGTCGAGCCATCGAACAGGATCTCGACCTCCTTGATCGGATCCTCGGTGACCTGGCCGACAAAGGCGCCGAGCACTTCGGCGAGCTTGACGAACGGCTTCAGCCGCGGCGCTTCCTCCGCCGTGATCGACGGCATGTTGATGGCGTTGGAGACCGCGCCCTTGATCAGATAGTCCGACATCTGCTCGGCGACCTGCAGCGCGACATTCTCCTGCGCTTCCGCCGTCGAGGCGCCGAGATGCGGTGTCGCCACCACGTTCTCCATGCCGAACAGTTCGTTCTGTTCGGCCGGCTCGACCTCGAACACGTCGACGCCGGCGCCCGCCACCTTGCCGCTCTTCAGCGCCGCGATCAGATCGGCCTCGACGACCAGCCCGCCGCGCGCGCAATTGATGATGCGAACGCCCTTCTTCATCTTGGCGATTGCCGCGGCATCGATGATGTTGCGCGTCTTGTCGGTCAGCGGCGTGTGCAGCGTGATGAAGTCCGCGCGCGCGAACAGCTCGTCGAGTTCGACCTTGTCGACGCCGAGCTCCTCGGCGCGCTTGTCCGACAGGAACGGATCGAAGGCGATGACATGCATCTTCAGGCCGACGCCGCGTGTGGCGACGATCGAACCGATATTGCCGCAGCCGATGACGCCCAGCGTCTTGCCGGTGATCTCGACGCCCATGAAGCGGTTCTTTTCCCACTTGCCGGCATGGGTCGAGGCGTTGGCTTCCGGGATCTGGCGCGCCAGCGCGAAGATCATCGCTACGGCATGTTCGGCCGTCGTGATCGAATTGCCGAAGGGCGTATTCATCACGATGATACCCTTGCGGCTCGCCGCCGGGATGTCGACATTGTCGACGCCGATGCCGGCGCGGCCGATGACCTTGAGCCTGGTGGCGGCATTGATCAGCTTTTCGGTGACCTTGGTCGCCGAGCGGATGGCGAGGCCATCATACTGGTCGATCACTTCGAGCAGCTTTTCCTTGTCCTTGCCGAGGTCGGGCAGATAGTCGACCTCGACGCCACGATCCTTGAAGATCTGCACGGCGGTGGGAGAGAGTTTGTCAGAAACGAGAACGCGGGGCGCCATGGCGGCCTCCTTGAAAAGGGATTGATCCGGGAATGGGCGGCCCGCAGGCCGCCATGAAATCTCAGGCCGCCGCTTTCAGCGACGCCTTCTGCGCGGCGAAGGCCCAGTCGAGCCAGGGCAGCAGCGCTTCGAGATCTGACGTCTCGACCGTCGCACCACACCAGATACGCAGGCCGGGAGGCGCGTCGCGATAAGAGCCGATGTCATAGGCGACGCCTTCCTTGTCAAGCGCCGAAACCAGCCCCTTGGCGAAAGCCGCCTGCCCGTCAGCGTCGAGCGCCGCAATATCAGGATCGGTGAAGGCCAGGCATACGGACGTGTTCGACCGCGTCGCAGGCTCGACGGCGAGATGGCCGAGCCAGGATGATTTACCGACAAAGCCATCGAGGACGGCCGCATTGGCATCCGCCCTGGCGACCAGCGCATCGAGCCCGCCGATCGACTTCGCCCAGTGGAGCGCGTCGAGATAGTCCTCGACGCACAGCATCGACGGCGTGTTGATGGTCTCGCCCTTGAAGATGCCCTCGATCAGCTTGCCGCCCGAGGTCAGGCGGAAGATCTTCGGCAGCGGCCATGAAGGCTTGTAGCTCGCCAGCCGCGCGACGGCGCGGGGCGACAGGATCAGCATGCCATGCGCGCCCTCGCCGCCCAGCACTTTCTGCCAGGAGAAGGTGACGACATCGAGCTTTTCGAAATCAAGCTTTTGCGCGAAGGCGGCCGAAGTCGCGTCGCAAATGGTCAGCCCCTTGCGATCGGCAGGGATGAAATCGCCGTTCGGCACGCGCACGCCAGACGTCGTGCCGTTCCAGGTGAAGACCACGTCGCGGTCGAAATCGATCTTGGCCAGGTCCGGCAACGCGCCATAACCGGCCTCGAGCTTGCGCACATCGGCGAGCTTCAACTGCTTGACCACATCGGTGACCCAGCCGGAGCCGAAGCTTTCCCAGGCGACCATGTCGACGCCGCGCTCGCCGAGCAGCGACCACAGCGCCATCTCGACAGCACCGGTGTCCGACGCCGGCACGATGCCGATGCGGTAGTCTGCCGGGACCTGAAGGATTTCGCGCGTCAGCTCGATCGCCTGTTCGAGCTTGGTCTTGCCGATCTTGGCGCGATGGGAACGGCCAAGCGCGGCATTTTTCAGCGCCTCGACTGACCAGCCGGGACGTTTTGCGCAGGGACCTGAGGAGAAATTGGGATTTGCCGGACGGAGTCCGGGCTTCGTATGCGTCGTCATCGTGGTCTATCCTTCCAGATAGTGGCCCCTCGTTGGGGAGGGGTGGCCCACGGACGGCGATATGCGTTCAGGCTTCGGGCGTCAAGAGGAAAGTTTATGTCGCTGCCGGGATACCAGCGATCCGTGATCAGGATCGCGTGATTTCAAACGCAAACGGCGGACCGCAGGGATCCGCCGTCAAGATGCTGATCTATCCCGGGCCTACCAGAGATCGTAACGCAGCCCGACCTTGACCTGGTGATTGCTGATTCCCTTCTTGACCGGAAAGGAGGTCAGGCTCTCGGCCGTCACATACTCCGCGCTCGGGGCGGAAAAATACTGATAGCCCAGGTCGACGGAAACATTCTTCGTCACCTGGTAGGCAAGGCCCGCATTCAGCGTATAGGCGAGGGAGTATTGTGTCGCATTGTCCTCCAGCTTGAAACTGTTGGCCGGGACATTGTTGTCCGTGTAAGTCGCCGAAAGCCTCCGCGAACTGCGGACAAAACCGATGCCGGCGCCAACATAAGGCGTGATTCCGACATATGTGCCGAGATCGACATAGCCATTGAGTATCCCCGAGAACGCATAGTTCTTCAGCGATCCCGATCCCTGGGTCGACAATGTCGGCAGTGCGACGACCGCTGAATCGTCATAGCCGAAGCTGGCCTTGTTACCCGGCAGGTAGCCGAAGTTGAGATCGGCGCGGAGGTAATCGTTGAAATGATATCCGAAGCCGACGCTCGCAAAAAATGCGTCTTCGCTCTCACCAAAGCTTTCGTTGTTGATCGTCGACGGGAAGGTGAAATCCCCATTTTCGAAGGTCTTCTGCACCAGATAGGAGACGTCGCCGCGCAGATACCAGCCCGAGCCGACCTCGACCGGCACATAGTCGGGCGCCTGGTCGGCATAGACCGGCGGGTCATAGTCGGCGGCGAATGCGGATGTCAGCGGCAAAAGGCCAAGTCCGGCAAGCGCCAGCACAATACGCGATGTGAGTGTCATGGTCCCGACTCCCGGATTTGGCGACACCTGCAATGAACGCGGCAGCCATCGTTTCAGGAAGCATTGTTAACCATAGTGGTTAAGTCGCAGTTAAGGCTAACAGAGCGTTAGCGAATTCATTTTGGCTAATGCATGGCCCCCTGAATTGACCTGCCGTTCCACGCACTTCACTGGCGACAGCACAAACGAAAACCGCCCGGTCAAGCCGGGCGGTTCGCGCTTATTCGAGGCAGTAAGTTCCTTACTTGGTGTAAACCGGCTCAGGCTCGGGCTGGTAGGCCACTACCGGCGCCGCGCACCCATTGTTGCCGCCGAACTGATAGCGCAGGCCGCCGCGTACCTCATGCGTGTTGATGCCACGATCGAAGCCGGGGCCAGTGCTGGTCACATCCCATTCGAACATGCGACCGCCCTGGATATGGGAGAAGCGATAGCCCGCATCGAGGATGATCTTGTCGGTGAGGCAATAGGAAGCGCCGGCCATCAGGGCGTAGGCGAAGCGCCAGTTGGATGCACCGGGATTGCGCTCGGTCGCGCCCGGGGTCGGGTCATAGACAGTATCCCACTTGACATGCGCGCCGCCGATGCCGGCACCGACATAGGGCGTGATGCCGTGCCAGGTGCCGATATCGACATAGGCATTGGCGAGCAGCAACAGGGCGCTCATCTTCGACGCTTCGACCGAAGTCGAAACGAGGTCCGAGGTGCCGCCGTTGAAGTTCGACTTGAACCAGTAGTCGGCGGTCACGTCAGCACGCAGATGATCGCTGATCTTGTAGCCGACGCCGCCGCCGAGCGAGAAGCCGCCCTTGAGCTTGCCGTAGTCGAAGCTCTTGCCGCCCGGTGTCACCGTACAGTTACAGGGATCGACGGAATAGGTCATGTAGTCGATACCGCGTATGCTCGACTTGTGGTAATCGAGGTCACCACGGATATACCAGCCGCCGACATCCACCGGTTGCTCATAGACCGGCGGCGGTGCCTCTTCGACCTGCGGCTCGGGCAGGTCGGCTGCGAAAACTGGCCAGGCCAAGCCCGCGAACAGCAACGCGAACAGGGCCTTTCTTGCTGTGTTGAACATGCTTGTCACCCCTAGGAACCCTCGGAACGGCGATCGTGTCCGAATGAGATTGGCTTTCAAGCGTGGATAATGAATTGGAAAAGTTAAAAGGCGTTTAACCCTGTCGATTAACCACGAATCTCTAAAATTCGAAGGATTCGCCGATGATTTCGACAGCCAGGGGGCCGGTTCCCGGTCAACAAAAAACCCGCCGGAAGGGCGGGCTTGGATGCAACCGGAAGAGCGGCGGCGTGACGCCTTTTGGGCGCGCCGGAGATTAGGCGGCGCTGCGGGTCTCCGAGATGACCTCGACGATGTCGTTGACGACGGCCTCGACCAGCTGCGGATCGTCACCCTCGGCCATGACACGGATCAGCGGCTCGGTACCCGAAGGACGGATGACCAGCCGCCCGGCCTTGCCCAGACGGTGGCGTGCATCCTCGATGGCGGCCTTGACCGGCGCTTCCTCGAGCGGCTTGCCGCCGGCGATACGGACGTTCTTCAGGAGCTGCGGCACCGGCTCGAACTTCTTCGACAGTTCGCTGACGGGTCGGCCCTGCCGTTTGATGCAGGCCAGCACCTGCAGCGCCGACACCAGACCATCGCCGGTGGTCGAGAAATCCGATAGCACGATGTGGCCCGACTGCTCGCCGCCGACATTGAGCCCATGCGCGCGCATATGCTCCACGACATAGCGGTCGCCGACCTTGGTGCGGTGCAGCTGCAGCTTCATGTCGCCGAGGAAGCGTTCGAGGCCGAGATTGGACATGACCGTCGAAACCACGCCGCCGCCGGCAAGCCGTCCGCTCTGATGCCAGGACTCGGCGATCAGCGCCATGATCTGGTCGCCATCGACGATCGCGCCATTCTCGTCGACGATCACGACACGGTCGGCATCGCCATCGAGCGCGATGCCGATGTCGGCGCGCACTTCGTGCACTTTCTTCTGCAGGCCCGCCGGATGGGTCGAGCCGCATTCCTTGTTGATGTTGAAGCCGTTGGGCTCGACATTGATGGCCACGACTTCGGCGCCGAGCTCCCACAGCGCCTCGGGCGCCACCTTGTAGGCGGCGCCATTGGCGCAATCGACGACGATCCTGAGGCCCGAGAGCGACATCGAACGCGGCAAGGTGCGCTTGGCAAATTCGATGTAGCGGTCATGCACGCCGTCGACGCGCTTGGCACGGCCAAGCCCGTCGGAATCGGCGAGTGCCAGTTCGATATCCTTGTCGAGCATGCTTTCAATGCGCTCTTCGATCTCGTCGGAGAGCTTGTAGCCATCCGGACCGAACAGCTTGATGCCATTGTCGTAATAGGGGTTGTGCGAAGCCGAGATCATGACGCCGATATCGGCGCGCAATGAACGCACCAGCATGGCAACGGCCGGCGTCGGGATCGGCCCGAGCAGGAACACATCCATGCCGGCGGCGCAAAGGCCGGCCACCATTGCATTCTCGATCATGTAGCCGGAAAGCCTGGTGTCCTTGCCGAGAACGACACGATGGCGGTGGCTGCCACGCTGGAACGAAAGCCCTGCGGCCATACCGACCCGCATAGCGATTTCAGCGGTCATCGGAAACTTGTTGGCGCGCCCGCGGATGCCGTCGGTGCCGAAGTAATTTCCTGCCATGCTAGTTAGGGTCCCTGACGGTTCTTTGCCGGCATCTCATGCCACAATTGGCCGGTGCGCCATGATCACATTGTGTGATTATATGTTACCAATCCTTAGAAAATCATTGTCGTGCACTGCACACGACAAAGCCGCACTCCAACAGGACGGTATGTGGCACTGCAATATACCGGTTCTGCGAGCTATTCGGCGCAGGTGCACGCGGAAAATCTTGTTTTTAACCCGGTAAGCGACAACAATTTCATCACCTTATCGGGAGGAGCAAGCTTTGGGCGATATATACGCCACTTAGCATCTGGCGCAACCGACCGTTGAGCGTTATTGATTCGCAGGGACGTATAATGGGCTGCTGCAACGGAGAAACGCTATGCTCATCCATCGACTTGCCACTTTGACCGGCCTTGCCGTAGCGACGTTGTTCCTGGCCGCGCCAGCCAACGCGTTGACGATGGCCGAGTGCAGCACGAAGTATAACGCCGCCAAGGACGCGGGGACACTTGCCGGCGCGACCTGGAACCAGTTCCGCAAGGCACAGTGCGGCACCGATGCCGCTGCCACCACGGACACCAAGCCGGCCGACACGAAGAAGGCAGCCGAAGCCAAGCCGGCCAAGACCACCAAGGCTGCGGCCGCGGCGGCCGACAGCACGGCCAAGGGCCTGACTGCCAAGGAATGCAGTGCCAAGTACCAGGCGGCGAAGGCTGCCGGCACGCTGAACGGCCAGAAGTGGAACGACTTCCGCAAGGCCGAATGCGCCGCCGGCGCGTCCGCCGCTGCCGACACCACCAAGCCGGCAACCACCAAGGCTGCTGCTGCTGCCGCCGATGGCGGCAAGGGTCTGACCATGGCCGAGTGCAGCGCCAAGTACCAGGCGGCCAAGACGGCCAACACGCTGAAGGGCCAGAAGTGGAACGACTTCCGCAAGGCCGAATGCGGCGCTGCCGCCTCGGATGACGACAGCGTACCTGCTCCGAGCGAAGCAAAATACACCAAGGAGCCGGCAAAGCCGACGACGGTTGCGCCCAAGGGCGTCACCTTCCCGTCCGCGATCTCGCCGAAATATGCCAGCGAGACCCCCGGAAAGGGCCGCATGCACACCTGCCTCGACCAGTACTATGCCCTCAAGGACGCCAACGCGCTTGGAGGTCTGAAGTGGATCCAGAAGGGCGGTGGCTTCTACAGCCTGTGCAACGCCAAGCTGAAGGGCTGATCGCCGAGTTATTCGAAGGAGGAAGGCCCGCGCATCGTCAGATGCGCGGGCCTTTTTTGTTGCGCGTTTGTTGCGCGCGAAGACGCTTGCGGCTCCGCTCGCATCCGCAAGTGCCGGGAGCGACCGGCATCACCCGCTCACACTTCCCGCCGTCAGGCTTTTTTAAGTAGCTCGAAAGATTCCGATTGAACATACACGGAACAAACAGTATACAAAAGGGCATCGAACTCGTTCTCAATCAGGAGGGTCTTATGTCCGGTTTGAAATTGGCGGTATTGGCTGCGACGGCATTGGTTGCGTGGGGCGTCGCCCCTGCAAGCGCACTGACAATGAAGGAATGCGGCGAGACCTATCGGGCAGCCAAGGAAGGCGGCACTCTGAACGGCATGGACTGGGCCGCTTTCCGCAAGGAGAAATGTGCGACGTCCGCTGCGGAGAGTGTCAGCGCGGATGCCGTCAAAACCGCGCCGCAGCCGGAAAAGGAAGCCGACGCGACGGTCGCCCCCACTCCAGCGCCGGCGGGCGTGACGTTCCCAACCACACTCGCTGCCGAGTTCAAGACCGAAAAGCCCGCGAAGGCACGGATGAAGACCTGCCTCCAGGGTTACCACGGCAACAAGGAGGCGGGTACGTTGAACGGCCTTCGTTGGATCCAGAAGGGCGGCGGTTATTACAGCCTGTGCAATGCGCGGCTGAAAGCTGAATCATAAAAATCGAATACAGCGGATAAGCAATTCACCGTTTTTCCTGCAGACGTTTAGCCGTACATCCTCGGGCCTGTCCCCGAGGATCTACTGTAGGGCGGCTTCTGGGCGCCGGTATGAGTTGGCAACCGCCAACTCGGTTGCGTTAGCAGGTCCTCGGGACAAGCTCGAGGATGACGCGCCAACGTACGTCTGGCGCGTCTCCCGAGGCAATGTCGCCCAAAAGTGGCTCGGTTTGGGGACAATGACATGCAAAAACAAAGACTTGATGCGCGTCGCGTCGGGAATAGCGATGGGTGAACCGCCCTGGTCTAGCTCGACGGCTGAGGCTCCATGCCGCCTTCGGGCTCGGGGCCTTTCTTGCGGCGGCCACCAGACTTCGGCACGGCCGAGCCACGGCTCGGCGGCGTATCGTCGCCGAGGTCGCGCGACGGCTTGTTGCCCGCGATCAGCTGCTTGATCTCTTCGCCAGACAGCGTCTCGTATTCGAGCAGGCCCTGCGCCAGCGTGATCCATTCCTTCTTCTTCTTGGTCAGGATGGATTTGGCCGAGACATAGGCCTCGTCGATCAGGCGGCGCACTTCGGCGTCGATGATCTGCGCGGTCTCTTCTGAGATGTTCTGCGTGCGCGCCACCGAATGGCCGAGGAACACCTCTTCCTGGTTGTCGCCATAGGCGACATGGCCGAGCTTGTCGGAGAAGCCCCAGCGCGTGACCATGGCGCGCGCCAGCTTGGTCGCCTGCTCGATGTCAGAGGAAGCGCCCGAAGTGATGTTCTCCTTGCCGAACTTGAACTCCTCGGCGACGCGGCCGCCCATCATGATGGCGAGGCGCGAGATCATGTATTTGTAGCTCATCGAATAGCGGTCGCCTTCCGGCAACTGCATAACCATGCCGAGCGCGCGGCCACGCGGGATGATGGTGGCCTTGTGCAGCGGATCCGCCGACGGCACGTTGAGCGCCAGGATGGCGTGACCGGCCTCGTGATAGGCGGTCAGTTCCTTCTCGGCCTGGGTCATGGCCGACGAGCGGCGCTCGGCGCCCATCATGATCTTGTCCTTGGCGTCCTCGAACTCGGCCATGGTGACGAGGCGCTTGTTGCGCCGCGCCGCCATCAGCGCCGATTCGTTGACCAGGTTCATCAGGTCGGCGCCGGAGAAGCCCGGCGTGCCGCGTGCAACAACCTTGAGATCAACGTTAGGCGCCAGCGGCACGTTGCGCACATGCACCTTGAGGATCTTCTCGCGGCCGACGATGTCGGGGTTCGGCACCACCACCTGGCGGTCGAAACGGCCCGGACGCAACAGCGCCGGATCGAGCACATCGGGACGGTTGGTGGCGGCGATCAGGATGATGCTCTCGTTGGATTCGAAGCCGTCCATCTCGACCAGCAACTGGTTCAGCGTCTGCTCGCGCTCGTCATTGCCGCCGCCGAGGCCGGCGCCGCGATGGCGGCCGACGGCGTCGATTTCGTCGATGAAGATGATGCAGGGCGCATTCTTCTTGGCCTGGTCGAACATGTCACGCACACGCGATGCGCCGACGCCGACGAACATCTCGACGAAGTCCGAACCAGAAATGGTGAAGAACGGCACGTTGGCTTCGCCGGCGACCGAGCGGGCGAGCAGCGTCTTGCCGGTACCGGGAGGGCCGACCAGCAGCACGCCGCGCGGAATCTTGCCGCCGAGGCGCTGGAACTTCTGCGGGTCGCGCAAGAACTCGACGATCTCTTCCAAATCTTCCTTGGCCTCGTCGACGCCGGCGACGTCCTGGAAGGTGACGCGGCCATGCGCCTCCGTCAGAAGCTTGGCCTTCGACTTGCCAAAACCCATGGCGCGCCCGGATCCGGATTGCATCTGGCGCATGAAGAATATCCAGACGCCGAGGATGAGGATCATCGGCAGCCACGAGACCAAATAGCCGAACAGAGAGTTGGAACCGTCGGTCTCAGGCCGCGCATTGATGGTGACGTTCTTGTCCTGCAGCCGCGAGACCAGCTGAGGATCGCCGGGCGAATAGGTCTGGAAGCCGGTGGAATTGTCGGTGTAGGTGCCAGTGATGCGGGCGCCCGCAATGGTCACCGTCTTGACGCGGCCGGCCGCGACATCCTGCAGGAACTGCGAATAAGGCACATCGCTCGAAGCCCCACGCGTCTGCGGCGTCTGGAACAGATTGAAAAGAGCGATGAGCAGGACCGCTATGATCGCCCAGAGCGCGAGGTTGCGATAGTTCGGATTCATCAATTGTCCCGTTGGCGTCCGCGGACGGACAGCATCATGAGAGGAAACTTGGGCCTAACATAGGGAGAGCGCCTCCCCTTGCCAAGCAGAACAGCACGTCTGGGTTAAGCTTTCGACCAACCATCAATCGGCACTGTGGCCGCGCAATGGCGAAGGGGGAAGCGGCGACGCGCCGATCAACCCCGCGACGGCACGCGCCGGCGCCAGATCGAAAGACGGCAGGAAGCGGGCAAAAGGCGACACGACCGGCCGCACCACGAACCCTGGCAACCCTGGCTCGCCCTGCGGCGAACCCGGGTTTTCAAAGGCTTGCCGGGATGTCGGTTCCGCAGCCAATGCGGCACGCATCAGGCTTGCCGGGGTTTCTCCGTCATCGATCGCCAGACGCTTCGCTGCGGTCGCACCCAGCGGAGCGATCAACAATGCGTCTGAGCTGTCGTTCAATGTGATGTGGCGACGGCCATCCCAGTTGGTGTTGTCGACAGCGGCAGTGGCGAGCGGCAAACCCCGCGCCTCACGGCGCAGGAAGATGCCGGCGCGCCGGAAATCGACCACGGTCCGCGACAATGTGGCGCAAAGAAATCCGCCCTTCAGCCGATCGAACAACGCCTCGCTGCGCGCCTGGTCCGGAAGAAACGCAGCGCCTCCGGCGGTGGCCAGCAAAATACGCAATGCGTAGATGGCCGCCTGATCGTCGCCGGCCGAAAGCAGGCGCGGGTCGAGGCGGATGAGACCCGTGGCCGGCTGGCTGGCGAGGCGATGGATCAGAGCGGCGGCGCCGGAGCCAAGCTGACTGCGCTCCACGGCGGCCTGGCCGGCGAGCAGCAGCGTGCCCTCCATGGACCCGACGCTCTCGCCGGCAAGCGCGGCGCGCACGCGCGGCCGCTCGAAGGCCTCGTCGATATTGGTCGGATCATCAGCCCAGCCGACATGTTCACCCCGCAGGAAGTCGCGAAGTGCTGAGCGCCGCGTGCCCAGAAGCGGGCGAGCGATCCACTCGCGCCAGTCATAGAGGGTGGCCGGTGCCATGCCGGCAAGCCCGCGGCTTGCCATCTCGGCAAACGCTCGGCCATCATTCCGCGCGTGCCGCATCAGCACCGTCTCGACCTGGTCGTCGGCGGTATGGCCGGTGACGATCAGGCCGATGCCTTCCGCGCGCGCCGCTTCAGCCAGCAGCCGGTAGCGCGCTTCCCGCGCCGCCGCCGGCAGTCCGGTCGATGGCTTGCTTCCGGCCCAGACCAGGGTGCAGTGGGCAATGCCGCGCTCAGCGCAAAGCTTCGCCACGGCCTGCGCTTCGGCTGCTGAACCTTGCCGCAGGCCATGGTCAACCGTCACGGCCAGCAACTTCGCGGACGGCGCGGTTCGGTCGAGATGCAGTTTGAGAAGGAGAAGCAGGGCGGTCGAGTCGCTGCCGCCGGACACGGCCGCAACGGCGCCGTGGGTAAAATCGATATGCGAAAAAAGACTCTTCGTACCGGAAAGAAGGTTGGTCGAAAGATCAGCCTCAGTCGCAAGCATTAGCAGGCGGCCAGGGCCTTCTCCTGCTTGACGCGTTCCTTGAGTGCATTGGAGATATCGGGGTAGCGCTTGCCGACCTCGCTGAAGGTGGCGCAGGCGACATCGTGTTGCTTGAGGCCGACCAGCGACACGCCGAGCTTCAAGAGCATGTCAGGTGCCTTCTTGGCCTTCGGGTAGTCCTTGCTGGCGGCGAGGAAGACTTCGGCCGCGTCGCGGTATTTCTGCTGGCCAAGCAGCGATTCACCCAGCCAGTAATGCGCATCCGCCGTCTTGGCATCTTTGGGGAAGCGCGAGATATGATCGCGAAAACCCTGTTCGGCGGTGCTGTAATC
Organism: Mesorhizobium sp. P2_E9; assembly: GCF_056403815.1. Taxonomy (NCBI): domain Bacteria; kingdom Pseudomonadati; phylum Pseudomonadota; class Alphaproteobacteria; order Hyphomicrobiales; family Phyllobacteriaceae; genus Mesorhizobium; species Mesorhizobium sp. P2_E9. Next base: position 93,254 of record NZ_JBFUET010000016.1, on the reverse strand, counting down.
GCCCGACAGGATGAACTGATAGGAATTGCGGTAAAGCTCTTCCGGGTCCTTGGTGGAAGGCAGCGCCGCGACGATCGTGCCATTGGACTTGCCGGCCTTGGCCGGAGCGCCGGTGGCCGGGGCGGTGTCTTGCGCCGGTGCGGTTGCCTGGGTGTTGCCACTGGCGTCGATCACATTGCCGTTCTTGTCGACCGTGATCGAACCAAAGGTCTTTTCCGGCGCTCCCGTGCCGGGGATCACCTTGCCGGGATCGCCATCGGGTGATTCGACGATGACATCCTGAACCGTCTTGCCGCCGGTCGACTGATTGCTGCCGGTAGCGGCGCCGGCATCAGCCGGCGCCTGGGTTGCCGGGGCCGCAGCCACGTCGGTGTTGGTGTCGGTGGTGGTGGCGTCGGACTTCTTCTTCGGTGCCGCCGGTGCCTGTCCGCCCTGCGAGCCGCCTTCCAGCTGTTGGAAGCGGAACTCGTTGTCTTCCTGCTGCTTGCGGATCTGCTCCTGCATCTGCAGGACCTGGAAATTGAGTTCCTCGATCTTGCCGTTCATCTGCCGCAGCTGGTCTTCCAGGCTGGTGACGGCAGTCGGATCGGACTGCACCATCTGGACCTGATCCGGCTTCTTCTTTTCACCGAAAAGGCTGGGCAACTCGATGCTGGGCAGATGGAAGGAAAAGCCGCTGTCGGTTGATTGCCCTGTGCCGCTGGCCCCCAGGCCGCTAGCCGGGGCGGTGACGCCTGATAGGAGCAGCAGCGCAAGCGTGCCGCTCAGAACCGATCTCAAATGCATGTGCCTCTCGCCGTGTGTCGTTAGTCTGTTTCGCGCCTTCCAACCAAAGTGGGACCAGCCAAGCGCCCTCGGCTCATAGCAGGGCGCGAGACTTCGGCCAAATTTTGTTTCGGGCGTCCGGATATGAAAAAGGCGGCCCGAGGGCCGCCTTTCGCAAAGCTGTGTTGCATTTCTGCCGCTACACCGCCACGCCTTTTCCAACGCGTCGGGCAGCCTGAGGTGCTCAGGAACCGGCGCCGCTGAGCGTGGTGACCGCACGGCGATTCTGCGACCAGCAGGAGATGTCGTCGCACACAGCGACCGGACGCTCCTTGCCGTAGGAAATGGTCTTCAGGCGGCTGGAAGCGACGCCCTTGGAGACCAGGAAGTCGCGTGTGGCGGCGGCGCGGCGGGCACCGAGCGCCAGATTGTATTCGCGCGTGCCGCGCTCGTCGGCATGACCTTCGACGACGATGGCATACTGCTTGTACTGGTTCAGCCACTGCGCCTGGCGCGCAAGCGTCTGCTGTGCATCAGCCCGGATCGAGGTCGAGTCCGTATCGAAGAAGATGCGGTCGCCGATATTGACGGTGAAGTCCTGCGCCGAACCGGGCGTTGCAGCACCGGCGCCGTTGAGGCCAAGGTCAGCGGCGTTGTTTGGCGTCTTCTTCGAGGCGCAACCGGTGATGGCGAGCAACGCCACCAGCGCGATCATGGCCGGGTTTCTGGTAAGTGCTGCGATACGGCCCATGCCGCCTCTCCTTCGTATTTCGAGTGATCGTATTCGAGTGACTTCGTTGATCACCCAGTAACCACGTTTGGGTTAACCGGCATTCAAGAAACACGGTTAAAATTTGGTTTAGGCTGGTTTAGGCTGCCCGTCCGCAACCTCTTGATCCGAGGCCACAGTTGGCGCGGACCCTAGGCGGAAATACGGCCAAAACGCGACCAATGCATGGAAAAGGGGCCGAAACGGCCCCTTTTCAGCATGTGTGGCAATTCGGCCGAACCTATTCCAACAACGGCGACCAAGCCGGGTCGGATGCGAAGTTCGCGGTCGGGATGGGCTGCTCGTTGCGGCCGGTGAGGTCGACGGAAACCAGTTTCGGGCCGCCGGCGGAGTCGCGGAAGAACATCAGCACGCGGCCGTTCGGCGCCCAGGTCGGACCCTCCTGCTGGAAGCCGGACGACAGGATGCGCTCGCCCGAGCCGTCGGTCTTCATGACGCCTATCTGGAATTCGCCGCCGGTCTGCTTGGTGAAAGCGATGAGATCGCCGCGCGGCGACCATACCGGCGTCGAATAGACGCCGTCGCCGAAGGAGATGCGGGTCTGGCCCGAGCCGTCGGCGCCCATGACATAGATCTGCGCGCGACCGCCGCGGTCGGAAGTGAACACCACCTTGCTGCCGTCGGGCGAATAGGACGGCGAGGTGTCGATGGCGGTCGAGTTGGTCAGCCGCGTCGTCGAGCGGCTGCGCAGATCCATGGCGAAGATGTTGGAATTACCGTCGTCGCGCAGCAGGCTCATGATGACCTTCTGGCCGTCAGGCGAGAAGCGCGGCGCAAACGTCATGCCGGGGAAGTTGCCGACCAGTTCGCGCTGCCCGGTCTCGATCTGCAGGAGATAGACCCGCGGCTGGCCGCTTTCGTAGGACATGTAAGTGATTTCCTGCCGGTTCGGCGAGAAACGAGGCGTCAGCACGATCGACTTGCCGTCCGAGAGATAGCGGACGTTGGCGCCGTCCTGGTCCATGATGGCCAGGCGCTTCTTGCGAGCGTTCTTGGCGCCGGATTCGTCGATGAACACCACGCGCGTGTCGAAATAGCCTTTCTCGCCGGTCAGCCGCTCATAGATGGCGTCGGCGATGATGTGGGCGACGCGGCGCTGATTGGCGTCATTGGCGAAGAACTGCTCGCCGGCCATCTGCTGTCCGGCGAAAGTGTCCCAAAGCCGGTACTGCGCACGGATGCGCCCGTCTGCTTCCTTGCTGACGCTGCCGGTGACCAGCGCCTGGGCGTTGATCACCTTCCAGTCGTCGAAGCGAGGGGCGGCGTCCGGGTTCGTTATCTTCTCGATGAAGGCGCTCTTGTCGATTGGCGCGAACAGGCCGGAGCGCTTCAGATCAGCGGTGACGATCTGGGAAATCTGGGCGCCAAGCGCATCGCCGCCCTGGAAATCGGTGATGGCGATCGGCAGCGGCTCGACATTGCCCTTGTTGACATTGAGCTCGACGAGCGCCAGCGCCGGCAGCGTGCCGGCAGCGGTCATGCCCATCGCCATTGCTGCGATCATCAGGAGCGGCTTGAGGATTGATTTCATGTCTTCTCGCTTCTCATACTGATTTTCGGATGTCAGGGCCTAGAGGCCCAACATCTCCCTTGGATCGAAGGTGACCCGGATGTCGTTCCAGATGTCCTGCTTGCCGGCAGGAACCTGCAGGCCGGCCACGTCGCATTTCTGAACCGCGCGCACCGCGCTTTCATCGAACTGCCGGTTGCCGCTCGACTTTTCGACGGACGGGCGACCATCCAGCTTGCCGGAGTTGTCCAGGTTGAAGCGCACGACGACGACGAAATTCTCTGAACCTTCCAGCCCGACCGGCAAGGTCCAGCAACCGCCCAACTGGCTCTCCAGCGCGCCCTGCTCCGACTTCGAAAGCTTCTGGCCCTGATCCTTGTCGCCACCGAGCGACGCCTGCTGCGTCGAGCGCTTGGCGCCGCCGCCGGAGGGCTTCTGCTTGTCGAGGAGAGCGGAAATCTCGGCGGCGTTGAACTGCTTGTCGTCGGACTTCGGTTTCGACGACGCCTCCTTGACCGGCTTGTCGGCATCCTTGCGTTCCGGCGCCTTGGCGCTTTCGGCCGGTGCCGGCTGCGGCTTCGGCCGCGCTTCAGGTGCTGGCGCCGAGCTCGGCAATTGCGTCTCTTCGGTCGGCGGGTCCTTGGCTATGGCCTCGGCGACGGCATCCGGTTTGACCTCCGGCGTCGGATCGATAGCGGCGGTCTTGTCCTGCGGCGGTGGGGTCGGCGCCGGCTTGGCCGGCGTCGGCTTGGGCTCGGTCTGCTTGACCGGCTCAGGCTTGACCTCTTCCTTGGGCGTCGGTGCCGGCGCCACTTCCGTCGCCGGAATGGGCTTCGGCTTTTCCTGCGGCTTCGGCACGTCCTCGGGCTTCGGCTTTTCAGTCGGGGTCGGCGCCGGCGGCGGAGCCGATGTGGTGTCGACCGGCTTCGGCTTGGCTTCAGGCGTTATCGGCTTGTCGGTGTCGACGCTGTTTTCGCCGACCTTCTGCGCAACCGGCACGATATCGGGACGCTGCGTCGGCAGCGGCGCCGGCTTCTCATGCATCACCGCCTTCTTGTCGCCCTGCAGCGTCTGCGCAATGGCTTCCATCGGTACGATATCGACCGCGACCGACTCGACATCGGCGGACGGCAGCGCGGCCGGCGCCGACAGGGTGAACAGGCCGAAGGCCAGCACCGCCGTATGCAAGATCACCGATGTGGTGAGGCCGGTCTTCATCGTGCGTCTACTGATCCTGTTCCTGTAGTGAAACCAGACCGATATTCTTGTAACCAGCGGCCGAAATGCGGGCCATCACCTTCATCGCCGTGCCGTAGTCGGTGGACTTGTCACCGCGAATGAAGATGCGCTCTTCATAACCGGTCTTCGAAATCGCCTGCAGCTTGGCGACCAGCTCCTCGATCGGGATCTCGGTTTCCTGCAGAAAGATCTTGCCCGTGGCATCGATCGAGACGGTGATCGGCTGGGTGTCGGCATTCATCGCCTTGGCCTGCGTATCCGGCAGGTCGATCGGCACGCCGACCGTCAGCATAGGCGCGGCGACCATGAAGATGATCAGCAGCACCAGCATGACGTCGACCATCGGCGTGACGTTGATCTCCGACATCAATGCATGGTGACGGCCTCGCCGCCGGTGGCCGCGCCCGCCGCGTCCTGCCATGCCTACGGACATACCCATCTCGTTACTCCTCAGGCCTTGGGCGCGACTTTTTCATCGATTTGGCGCGAGAGTATGGCGGAGAACTCGTCGGAGAACCCTTCCATGCGCACTGCGATCTTGCTCGCATCCGATGACAGCTTGTTATAGGCGATGACCGCCGGGATGGCGGCGAGCAGGCCGATGGCCGTTGCCAGCAGCGCTTCGGCGATGCCGGGCGCAACCACCGCAAGGCTGGTGTTCTTGGAGCCGGCAATGGCCTGGAACGAGGTCATGATGCCGATGACGGTGCCGAACAGGCCGATGAAAGGGGCTGCCGAGCCGGTGGTGGCGAGGAAGCCGAGACGCCCCTCCAGCTTCTCCATCTCGCGGGTCAGCGCCAGGTCCATGGCCTTGTCGATGCGGGTCTGCAGCCCGAGCGGCGTCTTGGCGCCCTTCTCGAAGCTCTTCTTCCACTCACGCATGGCAGCGACGAAAATGGCGCCCATGCCTGACGTCTTGCGGTCGGCGAGCGTGCGGTAGAGCTCTTCCAGCGACTGCCCGGACCAGAAGACCTGCTCGAAGCGGTTCAGCGCCAGCCGCATGCGGCCATAGGCGACCAGCTTGTCGATGATGATCGCCCAGGTCCAGACCGAGGCGCAGAGCAGGCCGATCATGACCAGCTTGACCACCCAGCTGGCCTGCATGAACAGCGCCCAAATCGACAATTGCGCGCCCGGGTCGGCGAGTGCGATATTTTCCATCGTTACGTCCTTAAGATTTCCGGGCGAAGCTGGCGGCTGGCCCCTGGCATCCCTTGTGGTCGGTTCGCACGAAGCTACCGGACACCCCAAACCGTGCCGTTAGCGGCCTTTTCAGGGCAAATATTGGTGAAAGGAAGGCGTTGGATCGCGCCAATCTTCACCAACCTCTTCATGAACCGTTATGGTTAAGGATGGGTTAGTGAATAAGGCGCGGCGCATTGCCGCGCCAGTGGCGGGACTGACGCACTTCCACAGGCTAGGAGTCCGTCTCGTCCACGTCTTGGGGGTAGTCCTGCCCGCCGTAGAGGACGCGCAGGATGAGTACCTGCTCTGCGTCGACCCGAAACAGGATCGACGCGCGCCGTTCAAAGCCGACGACCCTTATACCGGACCCGATGGCGTCGCGAACGATGCCACGTTCCGGGAACGTCGATAGCGCCATGCACGCCGCCTCAACGCGGTCGATATAGCCACCGGCACGCGCGGCGCTGCTTTCTTTTTCGATGTAGTTGTAAATAACAAAGAGGTCGGACCGCGCCGAGGGTCTGAAGACGACCTTATGCGTCACGCTTGGCGGCCTTCATGCGGTCTGCATGATGCTCGCGCAATGCCTTGAACACGTCCTCGGCCGGGATGTCCGGGCGCGGATCGTCGAGAGCTTCCTGCACCTTGGCTCGCATGACGGCGGTGATGACGTGCTCCTCGCGGTCAAGGGCGCGAAGCGCGGCACGCATGACTTCGCTCGCGGATTCGTACGCTCCCGACGCCAGGCGGGCGTCGACGCTGCTCTGCTGGCGTCCGAGCGTTACGCTTATGGGCTTGCTGGTTCTCATGGCGATTGTTTCCTCGTCCGCCCTTGTAGCGCAATGTATGACACTGTCATACTATTTCAATCAGTCGAAGCACGAGACTTGGGCATGAAGGCTGCCACCCATTCCTTGGGAAAGCGTCTCGGCCGGCCATTCTCGCCGATGATCGCCGCCTCGACCCTGGCCTCGACCAGCACCTCGTCGCCGCGCTTGAGCTGCTGCGCCATGAAGATGCGCGCGCCGGAAATGGTGTCGGTGCGGGTGTCTACGGTCAGGATGTCGTCGATGCGGGCGGGGCTGCGGAAGTCGATCTCCATGCGGCGCACCACCCACACGATCTTCTCGCCATGCTTGCCGTCGGCAAGTTCCGTGTGATGCACGCCGGTGAGCCTGAGATAGTCGGAGCGGCCGCGCTCGAGGAATTCGAGATAGCGCGCGTGATAGACGACGCCCGAGAAATCGGTGTCGGCATAATAGACCCGCGCCATCAGCCGGTGGCCGAACGCCGTCAGCGCGCCGGAAAGCCCGGCGAGCAGCGTCGCCGATTCACCATGATCGTCCATTGCGCTTCCTTTTTCGGTCTCGACGAGGCACCTGTCCTTACGTGACCTAGAGCATGATCCCGAAAAGTGGGAACCGGTTTTCACGGACAAACGGTTTCCGTTTGTCCAGAGATCATGCTCCAGCAAAGAAATAGATCAGGATGACGGTTCAACCAAACGTCGTCCTGATCTAACATCGGATGGCACTGTTGACGGCGATGATCAAGAGTTTGATGGCGGCGCTGCTTGTGCTGGTGGCCTGCACGCTAGCCTGCCAGGCGGCGACCTTCTCGATGAAGCGCGGCCTCAATCTCGACCAGTGGGTCACCTGGCCTGGTGAGGATCAGTGGAGCAACGCCAAGGCAATCTTGCCCTATCCGGAATGGCGAAAGTTCCTCAAGGAGGACGATCTCAAGGCACTCAAGGAAGCGGGTTTCGATTTCCTGCGCATGCCTGTCGATCCTTCGCCCTTCCTGTCCGATCAAACCGAGGCCTTGCGTGACGACCTCTATGCCAGCGTGCTGGACTCGGTGCGCATGATCAACCGCACCGGGCTGAAGGTCATCGTCGACATGCATCTGATCCCGGCCGGCGGCAGCCGCAAGATCGGCATGGCGGAGGTCATGGACGACCCGCGGACCTTCGACCGCTACGTCGACATGGTGCGCAAGATGGGTCGCACGTTGGCCGGCGAGGACCCCAAACAGGTCGCTTTCGAACTGATGAACGAACCGATCGTCGATTGCGACAGCGACGGCACCAGCCTGTGGCCGGACCACCAGCAGAAATTGTTCGCCGCGGCGCGTTCCTCGGCGACAAAACTGACGCTGGTGCTGACCGGCGCCTGCTATTCCGCCGCCTCGTCGCTGCAAAAGATCGATCCCAAGGCGATCCCCGACGACAATGTCATCTGGACCTTTCACTCCTACGATCCGTTCCTGCTCACCCATCAGGGCGCGACCTGGGCCGGCGACTTCATCCCCTATGTGACCGGCCTGCCCTATCCGCTGACCGCAGTGCCGAAGGTGCAGCTCGACGTGACGCTCGACACGATCCGCGCCCGGATCAAGGCCGAGGCGCCATGGACACGGCAGAGCGGCCTGCTTGCCTATCTCGACGAGCAGGTCGCCAGCATGGACAGCCCCGACAAACTGCTTGGCCTGTTGGATGCGCCGTTCACGAAAGTTGATGCATGGGCGAAGGCCAACGGCATCAAGCCGGAAAACATCACGCTGGGCGAGTTCGGCATGATCCGCCAGGAATACGGCAATGCCTATGTGATGCCGGCCGAATACCGCGCCGCCTATGTCAAGGATATGGCCGCCCGCGCCGAGGCACACGGCTTCTCATGGTCGGTGTGGAGCTATGGCGGCGCCTTCGGCATTGTTGATGCCTTCAATGGTGACAAGGCCGAGCCTGACGTGATGGACGTGATCCGCTCACTTCACTGAGAGCTATTCTTCAGATCAGCCGAGGTCGATCTGCAGGATTTCGGGCCGCATCCCAAAACGAACCGGCATGATACTGAAGCCAAGGCCGCCCGAGACGATCAGATTGCGATCGTTCTCGACGACATGGCCATAGGCGTAGCGATTGCCGAAGCGCGACGGCACGACCGGCGAATAGCCGAACAGCCGCACCTGCCCGCCATGGGTGTGGCCCGACAGGGTCAGCGAAACCCGCCACGGCACGGTGGCAAAAATGTCAGGCTCATGGGCGAGCAGTATGACAGGCGCGGTGTCGCTGACCTTGGCCAGTGTGCCGTCGAGATCGTCCAGCCCCGTCAATCCGGGGCGTTCCTCGGTCGGCAACAGGGCCTGCTGGTCGGCCAGCCCGGCGATCCACACGCCGTGCCCATCCTTTTCCAGGCGCACGACATCGTTCTCCAGCACCGGGATGCCGACCTTCTCCAAGGCCTTGCGCGCTATGGTCGGGCCGGCTCCGGCCCGCTGCGCGAAGCCGTCGTGCCACCAATCATGATTGCCAAGGATCGACAGCACGCCGAGCGGCGCCTTGAGGCCCGACAGAGCGGACGCCCATTGCGATGGCGTCACCCCGCCTGTCACCAGGCGCATGCCGGCAATATAGTCGCCAAGCAGAACGATCACATCCGGCTGCAGGGCATTGGCATCCTGGACAAGCGAGGCGATCCGTTCCGGTGTCATCCACGGCCGGCAGGCATGGATATCCGCAAGGGCCACAACGCGCAGCTTCAAGCCATCAGGCCAATGCGGCGGCGTCAGTGCATAGCGCTTCACATGCGTCAGCAGCATCGGCTCGATGCCGACCGCATAGGCGCCGAGCGCGACGGCTGTCACGAACGACCCGCCGATGAAGCGCAGAAACCCGCGTCTGGTTATCATGGATTGGCTCCCGGCCCTTCGATCGCAGCGGTTCCCGCACGCGCCCGATAAAATCCACGATTACGCCGGCAAATCGGCGAAGACGCGTAGATTTTGCGCAGGACGGGTCAAATATCCTTGATCACCGGCCTGGGGCCGCCCGCCTGATCTCTGGCCGCTATTCTTCCTGGAACAGGTTGATCTGCTGCTGCGCCAGATCCTTCGGCGCGTCGAGGCCGAGATGGCGCCAGGCGTTGGCCGTCAGCATGCGGCCGCGCGGCGTGCGCTGGATGAAACCCTGCTGGATCAGATAGGGCTCGATGATGTCCTCGATGGCGTCGCGCGGCTCGGACAGGCCGGCGGCGATCGTCTCGATGCCGACCGGACCACCGCCGAAATTGCGCGCGATCATCGAGAGATAGCGGCGGTCGAGCGCGTCGAGGCCGAGCGCGTCGACCTCGAGCCGGGTCAACGCCTCATCGGCAATCTTACGGTCGACATGACCGTCGCCGGCGACCGAGGCGAAATCGCGCACGCGGCGCAACAGCCGTCCGGCGATGCGCGGCGTGCCGCGCGCGCGCCGCGCGATCTCCAGCGCGCCGTCGTCGCCGAGCGGCATTTGCAGGATGCGCGCGCCGCGCCGCACGATCTGTTCCAGTTCCTCGACCGTGTAGAAATTGAGCCGCACCGGAATGCCAAACCGGTCGCGCAGCGGGTTGGTGAGCAGGCCAAGCCGCGTGGTCGCGGCGACAAGCGTGAAACGAGCAAGGTCGATCTTGACCGAGCGCGCCGCCGGTCCCTCGCCGATGATCAGGTCGAGCTGGAAATCCTCCATCGCCGGATAGAGGATTTCCTCCACCGCCGGGCTCAGCCGGTGGATCTCGTCGATGAACAGCACGTCGCCTTCTTCGAGATTGGTGAGGAGGGCCGCGAGATCGCCGGCCTTGGCGATGACCGGACCTGAGGTCGAACGGAAATTGACGCCGAGTTCGCGCGCCATGATTTGCGCCAGCGTCGTCTTGCCAAGCCCCGGCGGCCCGACGAAGAGCACATGGTCGAGCGCCTCGTTGCGGCCTTTGGCGGCCTCGATGAACACTTTGAGATTGGCCCGCACCGCGGCCTGGCCGACGAAATCGTCAAGCGTCTGCGGCCGCAAGGTCTGCTCGGCATCCTCTCCGCGTTTTTCCGGAGCAATGAGACGGGGCGACAGGCTCATGCTGCCTTCCTCGCATAAGGCAGAGGACCGGACAAGCGATCGCTCACCGCGCCAGTTCCTTCAGCCCGAAGCGGATCAGCTTCGGGGCATCGGCACCTTCGCCTGCGGTCTTCAGCGCCGCCGCCACCGCATTGGCGGCGGTGTCGCGCGAGTAGCCGAGGTTGACCAAAGCCGAGACGGCGTCGGTGATTGGCGCCGGCGCCACGCCTTCGCCGAGTTCCTGCTTGAGCCCGATGGTGCCGGAGGCAGTGCCCGCATAGGCCGGCGCCTTGTTCTTCAACTCGGTGACGATGCGCTCGGCCACCTTCTTGCCGACGCCCGGCGCGCGGGAAACCATGGCGATGTCGCGCAAAGCAATCGCATTGGCGAGATCGGCCGGCGCCAGCGTCGACAGGATGGCGAGCGCGACCTTGGCGCCGACACCGGGCACATTGTTCATCAGCAACCGGAACCACTCGCGCTCGAGCTGCGACTGGAAGCCGTAGAGGCGCAGCATGTCCTCGCGCACATAGGTCTCGATGAACAGCACCACCGCCTCGCCAGGCGAAGGCAGCGCGGCCAGCGTGCGCGCCGAGCAATAGGCGACGTAACCGACGCCGTGGATATCGATCAGGCAATGGTCTTCATCGATCTCGTCGAGCGTGCCCTTGAGCTTGCCGATCATTCCCAACAGCCTCTCATGATGCCAATGCCGCCATCCGATAGGCTACGCTCTGCCGGTGATGCGCGTGGCAAATCGCAATGGCCAGCGCGTCGGCGGCATGTTCGGTGTCGAACGTCGCCTTCGGCAGCAGCACCTTCACCATCATGTGGATCTGCTTCTTGTCGCCATGGCCGACGCCGATGACAGCTTTCTTCACCGCGTTGGGCGCGTATTCGGCAACGACCAGGCCAGCGCGTGCCGGCACCAACATGGCGATGCCGCGCGCCTGGCCGAGCTTCAGCGTCGCCACCGCATCCTTGTTGACGAAGGTCTGTTCGACGGCTGCCTCGTGCGGCATGGCTTGATGCAGGACTTCGGCGAGCCCGTCATGCAATTGGCAGAGCCGCGTCGCCAGCGCCGCCTTGTCATCGGAGCGCACCGTGCCGGACGCGACGAAGCGCAAGGAATTGCCGAGGCTCTCGACGATGCCCCAGCCGGTGCGCCTGAGCCCCGGATCGATGCCGATGATGCGAATCGCGTCCCCCATCCGGGTACTCTACCTCCGGCGGACAGCGATGCCAGCGAAATGTGAACAAACCGGAAACGACAGCCCCGGCGGACGAGCAGAATCTGTTGAGATTGGCTAGTTGCGGGCGAAAGCGGTGTTGAGCAGGCTGATCTGGTCGGAAACCGGATTGGGCCGGCGGCCCATCGGCTGCATATCGACCACAGCGCCGGCGCCGTAGATCTCGTCGTCCATGCGACGCACCAGCGCCTGCAGGCGCAGCGAGCGGTTGACGAGATCGAGGAAATCCTCGGGCAGTTCGGCCCAACCGGCGGCTTCGTCATGGGCGGAAGCGGTATCGAGGCGCACCTTGGACTTTTCCGACGCCACCTGGTCGCGGGTCATTTCGCCGGAATTGGCCGCGCGCTGCAAAAGCAGCCAGGAGGCAACCTGCATCAGCCTGGTCGTCAGCCGCATCGATTCGGCCGCATAGAGCGTGGCAGCCAGCCGCGACAGTTTCTTGGCCTCGGCTCGGCCCTTGCCGTCGAGATACTCAGCCGCCTGTTCGACCAGCCCCATGCCTTCCTGGTAAAGCGGTTTGAAGGAGTGCGAAAAAACCCGACGCTCCGCCAGCTTCACGGTCTTCGCATTGCCCTTCGAAGGCTCGTTCATTGCTACGCCCCTGCACTTGCAACCGGCCGATTCGACTCACTGCCGATACACCCGGAAGCCTATAAGACTGAAGCTTGAAAATGCGCTTCGCCGGGGGTGAAGGCAAGCACATGTTTAACAGAAGGTTAACAGCCATCCGTCGCACAGGTTGCCGCCGGAATGCAGACAAAAAAAGAGCCGCGGATAAGGCGGCTCTCAGGAGTTTAACAGGGAGGCGTCAAACAAAGTGGCTCCAACCACTCGGTAAGAATCCAGATCACTGGATGGACATAGTAAACACCTGTAAAGCTTAATGAAGCCTTAACGGTGCGGATGTTTTTTGACCGAACACCGCCATTCTGTGCCGTAACAGCACAGACCCAAAGCTCGCTTCAGGCTCAAGCCTTCTTCCAGACCACCGGCAGCGCGATGAAGGCAAACAGCAGCATGCCTGCATAGAAGCCGATCGAGGCGATTCCCAACAGCGGTTCGATTGCCGGGTTGCCGGCAAGCAAGATGTAGAGGCCGATCATGAGCCCGATACCGCTGATGGCAGTCAGCCAGAAATGAACCTTAGCGAGCACCTTTTGCCCGACCGCCGGAAACAGATGGTAGAAGAAGGCGAAAACCGCCGACATCAGCCATCCGGCCACCATCGTGTGGGCGTGGGTTGGCATCTGGCCATGGTCTTCGCTGATCGCCATATGGATGCCGAGCGCCATGCCGCACAAAGCATAGATGATCGCCAGCGTGAAGAAATTCCGTGCTACCCCTTGCATGTCTGTCCCCTCGAATTGCCTTTTCCCGTTTTCGGGAATGGGTTGATCGTCAGGCGATTATAGTCGCCGCCGGGCTCCCGGCGTCGGCGCACTAGCATCGGCAGTGTTTCTAGACGATGTCGCGCTCCCCTGACGCATCCGACAATAGCAGAAAATGAAACCGCGCATCGGCTTGTTGTCGAGAACCGCGCCGGTCGAAAACTGCCGAAACAGAGCCGGTTTTTTCGCGACATCGTTCCGAAACACGCGCCACGCTAAACGCCCACTCCTCCGACGGCCGGCGCAAATCCGCGCCACCGCAAACCCAACAGAAACATCCCGGGAGCAACCTATGGACTGGTATTCGATCGTCAAATTTCTCCACATCGTCTCAGCCACTTTGTGGGTCGGCGGCGGCTTCGTGCTGTTCCTGCTCGGCGTGCTTGCCGAGCGCGCCGGCAACATCGAGGACAAGCTTCAGGCGATGCGTGCCAGTGGACAACTGGGCGGCCGTTTCTTCGCACCGATGTCGATGCTCACCTTGCTCTTCGGCCTTATCATGTGCGCCTTCTGGGTCGGCTTCTCCGACCTGTGGATCATGATCGGCCTGGTCGGCTACGCCACGACCTTCTCGATCGGCATGTTCATCTTCAAGCCGACCGGCGAGCGCATGGGCGCGATGATCGCCAAGGAGGGCGTCACGCCTTCCGTGCTTGCCATTGGCCAGCGCATGATGAGCGCGGCGCGCTTCGACTACGCGGTGATGCTGGTGATCATTGCCGACATGGTGCTCAAGCCGACCACGCATGACATCGGCATCCTCGCCGGCATGATGCTGGTCCTGGTGGCGGGCGTCACGCTGGCCTTCGGCGGAAGCCGCCGGCTGGTGGAAAGCGCCGCCTGACGCTGGCGTTAGGCAAGTGCTGAGCTAAGTCGCCGCGCCTGTCACAGCAGGCCGGCGATGCCATCCCACAAGAGCTTCAGCGCCACGACCGCCACGGTCGCGTAGGTGAAGGGATAGAAGATCTCGGGCCGCATGCGCCGCACCAGCCAGGCGCCGGCGATGGTCGACAGCGGCGCCAGCGGCATCAGCACCGCGGACGCCGTCAGGTTGGCCGTGTCGAACTGGCCGAGCGCGAAATAGGGGATGAGTTTCAGCGCATTGGTCGCGGCAAAGAAGATCGCCGCGGTGCCCGACAGGACTTTGGGGTCGAGCCGGATCGGCAAGGCATAGACCTGGAAGGGCGGGCCGCCGACATGGGCGACGAAGCTGGTGAAGCCGGCGACCGTGCCCCAGATCGCGGCAGCCACGCGGTTGGGTTCGGCTGCATGGTCGGAGCCATGACGAAACTGCAGATAGAGCCAGCGCAGCACGAAGATGATGGCGACGGCGCCGACGATCAGCCGCACCGCCTCCTCCGTGACCAGGGCGGCCGTCAGCCAGCCGAGGCCGATGCCGATGACGGCGCCCGGCATCATGTCGACCAGCATCTTGCGGTCGTACACGCCCCACCATGTCCACACCGAGACGATGTCCATCAGGCACAGGATCGGCAGCAGGATGGCGGCGGCCTGCACCGGCGGTATGGTCAGCGCCATCAGCGGCACGCCGACGAAACCGACAGCGCCGCCGAACCCGCCCTTCGACAGGCCGACCAGGATGACCGCCGGGATGGCGGCCGCGTAGAACCACGGATCGATAAGCAGGCCTGACATGGGGAGGGACTGGTCTGGAGGGAAAAGCGCGTCAGCGCCTGAATAACCCAGAATTGTGCGTCCGGCGACTGTAAATCCAGGCTGGTTGCCGAACACTCGCCAATGTCCGGCTCGTTCCCTAGCGGCGCGCCGACACCAGCAGGAACATCGGCCGCTCGAGTTCTTCCGCCAGTTCCGGCTTGGCCGCGATCTGTGCGGCTGTCGGACAGAATTCCTCGACATGTTCGATCGCGAAACCTGATCGGATCAGCGCGTTGATCGTGGTGCCGATGGTGCGGTGGTGTTTCACCACGCCCTTGGCCAGCCAGTCGGTCTTGCGCGGACCTTCCACCAGATAGCGGTCGACAGGCCACGTCTTGCGGCCTTCGGCATCCACCGCCCAACCGGGCCTGGTCGGGGCCATGTAGATCGGATGTTCCGTCGAGAAGACGAAATGGCCGCCGGGCGACAGGGCTTGATGCACGGTCCCGAACAGGCGCGCGACGTCCTCGACATAGTGCAGGGCAAGCGAGCTATAGGCGAGATCGAAGCCGCCTTGCGGCAGGCTGAGCTGGTCGAGATCGGCCCTCTCATAGACAATACCGGTGTCCGGGCCGGCGGCCCTCGCGCGGGCCAGCATCTTCTCCGACAGATCCAAGCCAAGGACCTGGCTCGCCCCGTGTTCATGTGCCCAACGGCAGAACCAGCCGAAGCCGCAGCCGAGATCAACGACCCGAAGACCGTCGACATCAGGCAGCATAGCGCGCAGCGCCGGCCATTCGGCAGCACCCTCCAGGCCTTCGACCGACCGGCCGAGTTGGCTGTAGCCGGCGAAGAACTCCGGCTGGTCGTAGACATTCTGCGCCATGTCTTCCTCGTCGCTCAGGCCATCATCTCTGCGCATTTCCACCACAGCCATACGGAGTCAAGACAATGATGAAACCCCAAGCGGTGGCGGCCGCCGCCGGATCGGCTGCGCCTTGATGATGGCGGTGCTGGTCTCGGCCTTGTCGGCGATGCGGTCGAGAATGCCGTCGAGGTCGCCGATCGAGCGCACGAACAGCCGCGCGACAAAACAGTCATCACCCGTCACCTTGTCGCATTCGCCGAATTCGGCAATCTCCTCGATCAGCTTCTGGACGATGTGCAGCTTGCCCGGCAAAGGCTTGATGCGCACGATCGCCTGCAGCGTATAGCCGAGTGCCAGCGGATCGATCTCGACCGTGAACGCCCGGATGACGCCGCGCTCCTCGAGCCGCCGCAGCCGCTCTGAAACGCTTGGCGACGACAGCCCGACCTGGGCGGCCAGGTCCTTCAGCGAGGTCCGTGCATCCTTCACCAGGATTTCGAGAAGACTTCGGTCGAGATCATCCAGCATTTTCCATTTCCCACAGATTCGGAGAGATTGCCTAATTTAATTAGGCCATCCATCCATATCGCCTTCTCCAATGGATGGAAAGCTCCGCTGCCGCATGAGATTATGCCGCCTCAACTGACTCAGAGGTCTATCATGAACGATACGGTACGCGGCACGGTCGAAATGTCGGCTGCAATGGCGATCCTGGGAACGATCGGATGGTTCGTCGTCATGTCCGGGCAACCGATCATGGACGTGGTGTTCTGGCGCTGCGCATTCGGCGCGGTGACGCTGCTCGTCATCTGCGCCTCGCTCGGATTGTTGCGCAACAGGCTGTCTTTGCGCATCATCGGCCTCGCCGCGCTTGGCGGTGCCGCCATCGTCATCAACTGGCTGCTCCTGTTCAGCGCTTTCTCGCGCGCCTCGATCTCGATTGCCACCGCCGTCTACAACACACAGCCCTTCATGCTGGTCGGCTTCGGCGCACTCTTCTTCGCTGAGCGGCTGACGTTGACCAAGCTGACATGGCTGGCAATAGCCTTCGCCGGCATGGTGCTGATCGTCGAGGCCGCCCCTGACGCCGGCGATGTCGGCACCAACTATTTTGCCGGCATCCTCATGGCGCTGGCGGCAGCCTTCTTCTGGGCCGTCGCGGCCATCGTCACCAAGAAGCTCAAGGGCACGCCGCCGCATCTGATCGCGCTCATCCAGGTCTGCGTCGGCGTCGTCATGCTGGCGCCCTTCGCCAGTCTCTCGCATCTTCCCACCGACCCATGGAGCTGGGCCATGCTGGCGACGCTCGGCATCGTCCACACCGGCCTGATGTACATATTGATGTACGGCGCGATCCAGAAGCTGCCGACGCATCTGCAGGGATCGCTGTCCTTCATCTATCCGGTCGTTGCCATCCTGGTCGACGTCACCGCCTTCGGCCATCGGCTGCATCTCAGCCAGATCGTCGGCGCCGCCTTGATCCTGACGGCGGCGGCCGGCATGAATCTCGGCTGGTCGCTGTGGAGGTCGAAAGTGCCGGCATAGAACTCGCGAATGTTGGATAGCGGCTACGATACTTTCGAAAACGCATGATCTCGCGGCGGATAACGCGTTGCTGATTTGCGCGGCGATCGTCGTCCGTGCGATGTGGATGCGGGCACAAAGCAACGGGGCAAAGGCGTGGCGATCGGACCTTTTCAGGGGCGGCTATTGCCCCGCGAACACATCCTGTGGAGCGGTCTTCCCACGCAAGGCCTATTCTTCACCAGCCGGGATATGTTTCTTATTCCGTTCAGCCTTGTCTGGTGCGGTTTTGCAATCTTCTGGACCTATACCGCGACCAAGCAAGGCGCGCCGCTTTTCTTCGACGCATGGGGAGCAATGTTCATCTGCATTGGTCTCTTCTTCGTCTTCGGCCGGTTTGCAGTCGACGCGTGGCTGAGACGGCGGATCTCCTATGCGGTGACGGACAAACGCATTCTCATCATGCGCACCGCTCCTTTCGCCAACTTCACATCAATCGATCTGGAACGTCTTCCCGACATCCAGCTAACCGGCGAGGGCGAAAAGCGTGGCAGTTTGCGCTTCGGCGCAGCGACATCGTTCTTCGGAAATCCGGGCGGCTGGCCTCAGTCGCGCTATCAAAATTTTGCCAGCTGGTCGCCGGCTCTCGACCCGGTGCCGCAATTCATTGGCATCGAGGATCCGTCGAAAGTGTTCGACATCGTCACGAAAGCCCGTAATGGTCTTCGTCCCGCCTGATGCCGCCTGACAGCTGACGCCTGTTCAATCCCGGCAGTTTGCTCTATGCCGCAATCCAACCATCTTCGCCCGGCATAGGCGAAATCCGGGATCGAAGAACCATGAACGACGCCACACCTCCAAATCGCTGCCGCATCGTGCTGATCGCGCCGTCCGGCGTGCCGGCCGCCCGCATCGCCACCGCATTCGACGGCGGTGACGTCGCCTCGCTGATCCTGCCCGAGAACGGCATGGACGAGGCCTCCTTCCAGGCCTTCGCCGAACAGATCGTGCCGGCGGCGCAGGCCGCGGGCGTTGCCGTCATCATCGCCGGCGACACCCGCATAGCGGGCCGCGTCCAGGCCGACGGCATTCATGTCGAGGTTTCCAAGGCCGAACTTGCCGAGACGATCGGACATTTTCAGGCGAAAATGATGGTCGGCGCCGGCGGCGCCAAGACGCGTGACGATGCGCTTGAGCTTGGCGAGACGCGGCCCGACTACATCTTCTTCGGCCGCTTCGGCTACGACAACAAGCCCGAGCCGCACCCGCGCAACCTGTCGCTGGGGCGATGGTGGGCCGACATGATCCAGATCCCTTGCATCGTCATGGCTGGATCCGATCTGGCTTCCATCGAAGAAGTGGCCGCCACCGGCGCCGAATTCGTCGCGCTGTCGAGCGCGGTGTTTGCCGATGGCGTCGATCCGCAAGCGGCGATTGCCAAGGCCAACGCGCTGCTCGACGAAACCGCGCCGCGCTTCGAGGACTGATGTGGCTCCGGTAAGGCTTCCCCTTCAGGCCTTGCTTGCAGCGGTCATGATCCAGGCCGCCGCCGCCGAAACCATACCCTTGCCGCAGCCCAAGCCTGAAACCGGCGCGCACACCGACAAGCCGATCGAAAAGCAGCTGCCGCAACCCGCCACCACGGCGGAGCCCGCACCGCTGCCCTCGGTCGACAGCATCAATCCCGACCGCTTCGGGGCCAAGCCGGCGGACGCGGCCTATGGCGCCTTCCAGCGCGGGCTCTACAAGACGGCCTACAACCTCGCGCTGGTGCGTGCCCAGAACGGCGACCCGGCGGCGCAGACATTGGTGGCCGAGATCCTGTCGCGCGGGCTCGGCGTGCCGTTGAACGCGGCGGAAGCCTCCAAATGGTATGCGCTTGCCGCCGAGCAAGGCGTGCCGGAGGCGCAGTTCCAGTACGCGCTGATGCTGCTCGACGGCCGCTACGTCAAGAAAGACACGAAAGAGGCCTACGCGCTGATGCAGGCCGCCGCCGAAGCCGGCAACCAGCTGGCGCAGTTCAATTTCGCGCAGATGCTGGTCCAGCAGGATCCCGGCGACGCGAGTCTGACCAAGGCTGCCACCTACTATGAGCGCGCCGCCGCGACCGGCCTCGCCGACGCGCAATACGCCATGTCCCAGATCTACGCCAACGGCGTCGGCGGCAAGCCGCGCGACGACGCGCAGGCAAGGCGCCTGCTGGCGCAGGCCGCACGACAGAACTACGACACCGCGCAGATCGATCTCGCTGCCTGGATGATCGAGGGCCGTGGTGGCGCCCGCGACCTGAAATCGGCTTTCGGCTGGACGAAGCAAGCCGCCGAGGGCGGCAATGTCGCCGCCGAGAACCGCCTCGCAAAACTCTATATGCAAGGCATCGGCACCGACCCCGACCTGGTGCTTGCCGGCGCCTGGTACATCGTTGCCCGCCGCGCCGGTCTCATCGACCCCGATATGGACGATTTCCTGCAGGGGTTGAGCGACGACCAGACCAAGCAGGCCCTGCAGAAGGCGAACCGCCTGCCGTAGAGCAATCCAGGAAAAGTGTGGGCGGTTTTCCCGGGAAAAGCGCATAGCGCTTTCCCTTGGGAATTGCGTCAAAACAAAGAGTTAGAGCGGTTCGCCGTTTCCATGAAACGGTTAAGCGCTCTAACGGCGGCTCGCCAAATCATTGCATGTGATCGAGGACAACCTTGCCGAAGGGTGAGCCATGCTCAAGGTGGTGAAAGGCCGCCGCTGCTTCTGTCCAGGGGAAGACGCGATCGATCATCGGCCGCAGCCGGTTAACGGTGAGCGCCCGGTTCATCGCCTCGAAGGATTCGCGTGAGCCGACCGGTATGCCGCGCGCCCGGACCTGGCGGCGGAAGATATCGAGCGGATTGATCCCCCCGTCGCTGCCGCCGAGATAGCCGATGACATTGATCTGGGCGCCACGCGCTGACGCCTTCAGCGACTGGGCGAAGCTTTGCGGCCCGCCGACTTCAATGATGTGGTCGGCACCTCCTCCACCGGTCAGCGCCAGCACGACTGACGACCAATCGGGATTGTCGCGATAGTTGATGCCGTCATGCGCGCCAAGCGCCTTTGCCCGCGTGAGCTTGTCGTCGCTGCTCGACGTGACGATGACACGCGCGCCGGCTGCCGCGGCCAACTGCACCGCAAACAGCGAGACGCCGCCAGTGCCCAGACTGAGCACCGTCTCGCCCGGCTTCAACTGGCCTTCGGTGAACAGCGCGTGCCAGGCCGTGACCGCGGCGCAAGGCAATGTCGCCGCTTCGACATCGCTCAGATGGGGCGGCGCAAGCACGGCTGCCTGTTCGTCCAGCCGCGCGAACTCGCTGAGCAACCCATCGATGGGACCGCCGCGCTGATAGGACGGTTCGGCCATGGCGAAGCTGCCGCCGACCCAGCGCTGCCAGAACGTGCCGCAGACGCGGTCGCCAACCTTGAAGCGGGTCACCTCGGCGCCAACCGCAACCACTTCGCCGACCCCGTCCGAGAGCGGCACCAGCGGCAGCGCAAAGGCGGTGTGGTAGCTGCCGCGGGCGATCTCGACGTCGCGGTAGTTGAGTGCGGTTGCCTTGACTTTGATGATCATCTCCTGGCGGCCCGGTTCCGGCATCGGCCGCTCGACCAGTCTGAGATTGTCGATGCCGCCAGGGGCCTGCAATTCGATCGCTTGCATTGTCTTCCCTTCCTTTTGGAAATCCGTTGAAAGGAAAATCGCTTGCCGGCATCCTGATTTCAAATTCATAATAATCAGAATGATTATGCCTACGGAGTATTTGGGGGATGCTGGAGGAACTGCGCACGCTCGTTCTCTTCGCCGAGGAAGGTTCGATCCAGAATGTCGCCCGCCGCCTGCCTTTGACACAGCCTGCCGTCACCCGGCAGATGCAGCGACTGGAGGAGATGCTCGGAACGACGCTTCTCGATCGCCGGCAGAAGCCGCCGCGCCTGACTGCGGCAGGATTGGAGGTGCTGGTGCGTGCAAAGGACATACTGGCTTCGGTCGAGGCTCTGAACGCGTTCACCGCTGACGCCGAGCCGCAGGGCGTGCTGCGTGTCGGCCTGGCGCATGGCTTGTCCGACGCAAGCGTTGCGGGCGCCATCGCCGGCGCGTCCGCCGCGTTTCCAAAAGTATCGTTGCGGCTCAAGACCGGCTGGAGCGCGGAGCTCATCGAGCAGTTCGAACGCGGTCAACTCGATATGGCGATTGTTCTGCGACCTGCCGATCATCAAGGGTCAGACGCGCTCGGCACCGAACGTCTCTGTATCATAGGGCAGGCCGGCGGCACCGACCCCCATCCCACGGACGCTCGGACTGCCATGCCTTGGGTTCTCAGCCCAGAGCCCTGCGATGCGCGTCAGACGCTCCTCTCCAGTTTGGGCGGCGAGCGGCATCGGCTCGTTGTGGCGGCGGAAATTCAGGACCCGGCCATGCAGATGGAATGGGTACGTCGGGGACACGGCCTCGGCCTCATGCCGTTGCGGCTCGCGGCGCGAGGACTTCCCCACGGCCTCGCACTCGTCGATGTCGAAGATGTCGACCTTTCGTTGCAGGTCGTGGCACTGCGCTCTCCGCACCTCAACCGGCTGGCGAAGGCTGTGGAGGCCATTGCAAAGGCTGTCGGCGAAGCCATCATGATCGAGGCCTGATGCCGGGCAGCCAGTTGGAGCCGATCCGGCCTCCCTTGCCTCTCCGGGCGATTTGTGGTCTTGGGAGCCCCTAAATCGCTTGTCCCGGCGAAAATCTCATTCCGGATCCCATCATCATGGCCAAGATCAATGGCAACGAAATCCGTCCCGGCTACGTCATCGAGCACGATGGTGGTCTCTGGGTGGCGGTCAGGACCAACACCGTCAAGCCCGGCAAGGGCGGCGCCTACAACCAGGTCGAACTGAAGAACCTCATCAACGGCACCAAGCTCAACGAGCGCTTCCGCTCGGCCGAGACGGTCGAGCAGATCCGCCTCGACCTGAAAGATTTTTCCTTCCTCTACGCGCAGGAGGACGCGCTGGTGTTCATGGACACCCAAAGCTACGAACAGCTAGAGCTGAACAAGGAATTCGTCGGCGACCGTGCCGCCTTCCTGCAGGACGGCATGATGGTGACGGTTCAGCTCTATGAGGAAAGGCCGATCGGCATCTCGCTGCCCGATTATGTGACCCTGACCATCACCGAGGCCGATCCGGTGGTGAAGGGCCAGACGGCGGCATCCTCCTACAAGCCGGCGGTGCTGGAGAACGGCATTCGCGTGCTGGTGCCGCCCTTCATCGGCGCCGGCGAACGCATCATCGTCGACACCAACGAAATCACTTACGTGCGCCGCGCCGACTAGAGCATGATCCCGAAAAGTTGCAGACTTTTCGGACAAGATCATGCGCGCAAAGACAAGCAGATGAAGCGGGGCCGCGATCCAATTTGAGTTGATCCGCCCCAGGCTTTTGGAGTTTCAACGATATGGCACGCTCAGCCCTTCTCAACGTCATGGTTCAGGCCGCAATGAAGGCCGGCCGCTCGCTGTCGCGCGACTTCGGCGAGGTCCAGAACCTGCAGGTCTCATTGAAGGGCCCGGGCGACTATGTCAGCCAGGCCGACCGCAAGGCCGAGGACATTCTGTTTGCCGAGCTGTCGAAGGCGCGCCCGGGCTACGGTTTCCTGATGGAGGAGCGCGGCGTGGTGGAAGGCGACGACAACCAGCACCGCTGGATTGTCGATCCGCTCGACGGCACCACCAATTTCCTGCACGGCATCCCGCTGTTTGCCGTTTCGATCGCGTTGGAACGCCAGGGCCAGATCGTTGCCGGGGTCATCTACAATCCGGCCATGGATGAGCTCTACACCACCGAGCGCGGCGGCGGTGCCTTCATGAACGACCGTCGGCTGCGCGTCGCCGGCCGCATCAAGCTGGTCGACACGGTGATCGGCTGCGGCATGCCGCATCTGGGACGCGGCCACCACGGCAATTTCCTCGTCGAGCTGCGCAACGTCATGGCCGAGGTCTCGGGCGTGCGCCGTCTCGGCTCCGCCGCGCTCGATCTTGCCTATGTCGCCGCCGGCCGCATGGACGGCTTCTGGGAAACCGGCCTGTCGGCCTGGGACATCGCCGCCGGCCTGCTCCTGATCCGCGAAGCCGGCGGTTTCGTCTCGGACATGGATGGCGGACAGGACATGCTGGACAACGGCTCGGTGGTCGCGGGCAATGAAATCATCCAGCGCGCGCTGCTGAAGACGGTGAAAACACCCTTCGCACCCCGCTGAAGCGATTCCAGGAAAGTGCGGAGCGTTTTTCCAGGAGAAGCGCCTAGCGCTTCCCTGGGAATTGTAGGGAAGCAAAGGCCCGCCGTGCTGAACCGCCGCAGTCGCAAAACCGCCACCAAAGCTTGAAATACTGTCCGGTGGTTGCCCAGATTAGGGGTGACACAGGACGATCGATGACCAAGACACCGTCGCAACTCGAAATCCCGTTTATCGGGCGCTGGCACTACTCCCGCGCGGAGATGATCGCCGACGGCATCGTTCATGCTGTCGGCATTGTCCTGGCGATCGCGGCCGGCTCGACGCTGCTGGCGCTGGCGGCGTTTCGGGTCGGACCGGGCGAATACATCGCCGCCGCCTTCTACGTCGTTTCACTGCTGACCGTGCTGTCGGTATCGATGACCTACAATCTCTGGCCGGTGACGTCGCCGGCGAAATGGGTCTTGCGGCGCTTCGACCACGCCGCGATCTATCTCTTGATCGCCGCCACCTACACGCCCTTTCTTGCCCAACTCGATGGCTCGCCATTGGCCAGCGGGATGATCGTCCTGGTGTGGGCAGCGGCCGCCACGGGCATTGCCATAAAAGTGTTTTTCCCCGGCCGCTTCGACCGGCTGGCTGTTGTCTTCTACCTCGCCATCGGCTGGAGTGGCATCCTTCTGGCAAAGCCGCTTGTCCAGACCCTGCCGACAACATCGCTTGCGCTCATCGTTGCAGGTGGCGTGGTCTATTCCTGCGGCGTCATTTTCTTCGCCTGGAAGGGGCTGCGCTTCCACAATGCGCTGTGGCATGGCTTCGTCGTCACCGGCGCCGGCCTGCATCTGGCGGCCATGGTCGACTGTCTGGTCATCAATCGTCTCTGACAACGACTATCGGTGTGGCAATATTGCCAAGCGCCATTCAATTTGGTCACAATTCCGTTTAGAGTCGCCATCTACGTGATCGGCGGCGCTGGAGCAATTCCAGGGAAAGTGTGAGCGGTTTCCCGTTCGGAATTGCGTAAAGGCAAATAGAGCATCGGAAACGGGGCACGGATGGCTTTTCTCAGATCCTTCGGCATGGGCAGACGCTCCGACGTTCTGATCTACGATCCGCATAAACTGTCGAGTCCGCAGGTCTTCCTGCTGACCATGGTCATCTTCCTGGCCATCGTCGCCTTCATTGCCGCCATCCTGACCCGCCAGATCTCGACCGCCTTTGGCAGCAATCCCGGGCTCAACGGCCTGATCGTCGGCGTGCTCGCGGTCGGCATCCTGCTCGCCTTTGCCCAGGTCGGGCGGCTGTTTCGCGAGGTGCGCTGGGTCAACTCCTTCCGTGCCGGTTCGGAGACAACAGAGCCGGTTCTGCTGGCGCCGATGAAGGCGATGATCGGCCGCTCCTCGGCGACAGCCTTTTCGACCTCCTCGATGCGCACCATGCTCGATTCCATCGCCACGCGCCTCGACGAGAGCCGCGACACCTCGCGCTATCTCGTCGGCCTGCTGGTGTTCCTCGGCCTGCTCGGCACCTTCTGGGGCCTGTTGAACACGATCGGCTCGATCCGCGAGACCATTGAATCGCTCGATCCCGGCACGGGTGACGCTGCGGCGGTGCTCGATTCGCTGAAGCAGGGCCTGTCGGCGCCGCTGGCCGGCATGGGCACGGCCTTCTCGTCCTCGCTGTTCGGCCTGTCGGGCTCGCTCGTGCTCGGCTTCCTCGACCTGCAGGCGGGCCGCGCCCAGACCCGCTTCTACACCGAGCTTGAGAACTGGCTGTCCTCGGTCACCGATCTGTCGTCCGACATCGTCGTCTCCGACCCGGCCAAGACCGAGTCCTCCGACGAGATCCGGGTGCTGTCGGAACGGCTGCGCAGCATGCAGGAGAATGGCGGCGGCTCCAATCCGCGTGTCGCCACCGCCATGGCCAACCTCGCCGACGGCATTTCCGGCCTGGTCAAGAACATGCGCTCCGAGCAGCAGATCATGCGCGACTGGGTCGAGGCCCAGTCCGATGAACAGAAGGCGATGCGCAACACGCTGGAAAAGATCGCCGAAGCCCTGAAGAAGCCCGGGGTGCACTGACATGGCGCTTGCCAGGGGCCGGCGTACCGACCGCCGCATCGACTATTGGCCGGGCTTTGTCGACGCGCTGTCGACGCTGCTTCTGGCCATCATGTTCCTGCTCACCGTCTTCGTGCTGGCGCAGTTCCTGCTCGGCCGCGAACTCTCCGGCAAGGATACGGTGCTCACACGCCTCAACTCGCAGATCAATGAACTGACGCAGCTTCTGGCGCTGGAGCGCTCGACGGCGCAGGACAAGGACGATTCGCTCGCCAATTTGCAGGCGTCGCTATCGGCGGCGGAGGCGGAGAAGAGCCGGCTCGAACAGTTGCTGGCGCAAGGCGCCGGCGCCGGCGATGCCGCTAACCAGCGGGCCGCGGAACTGGGCGGCGAACTCGACAACCAGCGCCAGATCAGCCAGCAGGCGCTGAGCCAGGTCGAGATTCTCAACCAGCAGATCGCGGCCCTGCGCAAGCAGATCGGCGCGCTCGAGGATGCGCTCAACGTATCCGAAACCCGCGACCGCGATTCCAACACCAAGATCGCCGATCTCGGCCGACGCCTGAACGTGGCGCTTGCCCAGCGCGTGCAGGAATTGAACCGCTACCGGTCCGACTTCTTCGGGCGTCTGCGCGAGATTCTCGCCGACCGCGAAAACATCCGCATCGTCGGCGACCGCTTCGTCTTCCAGTCGGAAGTGCTGTTCCCGACCGGGTCCGAAGTGATCAACGATGCCGGCAAGGTCGAGATGAAGAAGCTCGCCGACGCCATCATCGAACTGCAGAAGGAAATCCCGCCCGAGATCAACTGGGTGCTGCGCGTCGACGGCCACACCGATAACAAGCCGTTGTCCGGCAATGGCCGTTACCGCGACAATTGGGAACTGTCGACGGCGCGTTCGACCTCGGTGGTCAAGTTCCTGATCGAGAACGGCGTGCCAGCCAACCGGCTGGTCGCCGCCGGCTTCGGCGAGTTCCAGCCGCTCGATCCCGCCGACACCGACGAGGCGCGCAACAAGAACCGCCGCATTGAACTGAAGCTCACCGAACGGTGATTCTTCATCACGGAAAAGTCACGCGAACTTGTTCGCCGGCTCAACTCTAGGGCGCAGGCCGAAGCCGGCAAGGCCTGAAAAGATTATCTTTTTTTAATTACACTTCACGCCGGAGCGCTCCTAGCTTGCTGCGCAGGGCCGAGAACCGCCGGCGATACCTCCCATCGCGACACGACGGAACCGGACGGCCCGCGGCTGGAAGGCAGGCGAAGAACAGCCGCCTTCCTTTTCAGAGGAGACGCGACGATGCGCTCTTTTTCACCCTTGCTCAGAACTGCAACACTGACCGCATTCTTGATCGCCATTCCGCTCACCGGCGCCTATGCCGCGAGTCATAACAGAGGCGTTCTCGACCCGACCACCCCGAGCGACTTGACGGGTCAGCGTGTCGAGGCTCTCATTGAACAGGCTCAAGGCGTCCGCCAGGGCATCGTCGACGCCAGGCAGGCCAACAGCATCACCCCGGCCGTGGCGGAACACCTGGAAATGCGCACCAACCAGATCAGCCGGACCGCCGAGAAGATTGCCGCGTCCGATCACGGCAGGATCCCGGCCGCGCAATACCATGACCTGCTGCGTCATCTCGACAATGTCGACCAGCGGTTGCGGGTCGACACCGGCAACGATTTCCTGATGGGTGGCGGCTCA
The DNA here is from genome assembly GCF_056403815.1 of Mesorhizobium sp. P2_E9. Taxonomy (NCBI): domain Bacteria; kingdom Pseudomonadati; phylum Pseudomonadota; class Alphaproteobacteria; order Hyphomicrobiales; family Phyllobacteriaceae; genus Mesorhizobium; species Mesorhizobium sp. P2_E9. Next base: position 66,251 of record NZ_JBFUET010000016.1, on the reverse strand, counting down.
GACAGCGGAAGCTATCCGAACGGCTGAGGCAGCCCATCTGGAAAGGTCCGACAGGAAGGGAACCACCTGGCGCCTTCGGGACCCCAATCCCGCGGGCGTCCTTTTTCACCAACCGAACCAGACGGCGATCAGGGCGACCACCGCCGGCACGGTCTGGATGAACAGGATCTTGCGGCCGACCGTTGCCGCGCCGTAGAGGCCGGCAATCGCTACGCACAACAGGAAGAAAACCTTGACCTGAAAACCGGCGGCACCGAGATAAAGCCCCCAGATCAGGCCGGCGGCGAGAAATCCGTTGTAGAGGCCCTGATTGGCGGCCAGCACCTTCGAGGCGTTGGCGAATTCCGGCGTCAGGCGGAATGTCTTGTGCCCGCGCGGCGTGTCCCAGAGCACCATCTCGAGATAGACGATGTAGACATGGATCAAGGCCACCAGCCCGACCAGAATGTTGCCGATCATTTGCTCCCCCTTGATGCGTTGCCGGCAGCATTTCATGTGTGACATCGCCTGCGCAAGGTGCATCTGCGGGACGGTATCTGGAGCAACTCCAGGAAAAGTGTGGAGCGGTTTTCCCGGGAAAAGCGCGTAGCGCTTTCCCTTGGGAATTGCGTCAAAATGAAGGGTCGGAGCGGTTTGCCGTTTCCGTGAAACGGTGAACTGCTCTGAGGGTTGCCAACGCTTTTGCGTTGGTGTCTTTTCGCGCCGTCCTCAATCACGGAAGCCGCCATGTCCTTTCAGAAACTCGACGACCTCGGCCACAAGCTCGAAGCGCTTGAGCATGCTCTGGCCATCCTCGGCGCCGATGAGGCGACGCATATGGCCGTCGGCGGCGGCGAGAAGCGTGCGGAGGCGATGGCAGCACTGGCCGGCATGTACCACACCAGGGCAACCGCACCGGAAATCGCCGACTGGATCGCCGCCGCAGAAGGCGAGGCGCTCGACGACGAGCAGCGCGCGGCTCTCTCCGAACTGCGGCGGCAATACACCAACCTGACCTGCCTGCCGGTCGAATTCGTCGAACGCCAGACGACGGCGCGCATGCGTTGCGAGCAGCTGTGGCGCGACCTGCGCGCCAAGAACGATTGGGCGGGCTTCCAGCCGGCGCTCGAGGGCGTGGTGGCGCTGGTGCGCGAAGAGGCGGCTCTGCGCTCCGACGTGCTCGGCCTCGCCCCATACGACGCGCTGATGGAGCAATTCGACCCCGGCAACCGCACCGCCGACATCACCCCCGTCTTCGCCGACCTGAAAGCCTTCCTCAAAGGCTTCGTGCCGGAGGCGCTGGCGATCCAGGAAGCGCGGCTGCGCAAGCATCCGCTGAAGCCGCTTTCGGGCACATATGCGATCGACAAGCAGCGCGAGCTTGGCCTTGCCATGATGGCGGCGGTCGGTTTCGACCTGACGCACGGCTCGCTGTCGGTGTCGCATCATCCCTTCTGCGGCGGCGTGCCCAGCGACGTGCGCATCACCACCCGCTACAAGACATCGGATTTCCTGTCGGCACTGATGGGCGTGCTGCACGAGACCGGCCATGCGCTCTACGAGCAGAACCTGCCGAAAGCATGGTCGCACTGGCCGCTCGGCAAGGCGCGCGGCATGGCCGTGCATGAAAGCCAGAGCCTGTTCGTCGAAAAGCAGATCGGCCGCAATCCAGCCTTCTGGCGCTGGGCGCTGCCAGTGGTGGAAAAGCATCTCGGCGAGGCCTGGTCGCTCGACGATCTCCTGCCGCATGTGCATCGCGTCGAGCGCGGCCTGATCCGCGTCGACGCCGACGAGGTGACCTATCCGCTGCATGTCATCCTGCGCTATGAGCTGGAGCAGGAACTGGTCTCGGGCAGGCTGGAGGTGGCTGATCTCCCCGAAGCCTGGGACGCCAAGATGCGCGACTATCTCGGCCTGTCCACCATCGACAATCCGGCCGACGGGCCGATGCAGGACGTGCATTGGCCGGGCGCCGCCTTCGGCTACTTCCCGTCCTATACGCTGGGCGCGATGATGGCTGCGCAGCAATGGGCCGCGCTGACGCGCGACCATCCCGCCGCCGACGACGAACTGGCGAAAGGGAACTTCACTGCAATCAACGACTGGCGCCGCAAGAAGATATGGTCGCAGGGGTCGCGCTGGTCGACGCCGGACCTGCTCGAACGCGCCACCGGCGAAAAACTCAACGCCGTGTATTTCGTCAATCACCTGAAGCAACGCTACGGCGCATGAGATCGGCCGTCATGCCATCCCGATTTCGCTGACCGTCGAGGCGCAAACAAGGCGATGACGCGGCTTTATCGGACGACGACCGAATCCCAATGCCTTGCGGGATCGCCTCTACTTTTCTATCACTGGTGGTATCCGGCGATCGAAGCGTGCGGATCATAAGGGCGGGTGCTTTCCGGTGACATCTTCTCCGACAACGCCTCCTGGAGCTACAATTTCGGCTATGCCGAAACCGAGGCGAATTGACCGGTATATCGGAAACGCTTATTCCGCCGCGCCCCTGAAGGCGCTGGCGCCGGTCTCGAACTGCAGCTTGGCCAGCCTGGCATAGATGCCGCCCTTGGCGACCAGGCTCTGATGCGTGCCTTCCTCGACGATGCGGCCGCCATCCATGACCAGGATCCTGTCGGCCTTCAGCACCGTCGCCAGCCGGTGGGCGATGACGATGGTGGTACGGCCCTGCATCAGCCGTTCCAGCGCCATCTGCACCAGCGTCTCGCTTTCGGCGTCGAGTGCCGAGGTGGCTTCGTCGAGCAGCAGGATCGGCGCGTCGCGCAGGATGGCGCGGGCGATCGCCACACGCTGGCGCTGGCCGCCGGACAGCGTCACGCCGCGCTCGCCGACCTGGCTATCATAGCCATTCTCAAGCTTGAGGATGAACTCGTCGGCCAGCGCATCCTTCGCCGCCGTCTCGATCTCGGTATTGCCGGCACCCGGGCGGCCGAAGCCGATATTGTCGCGTGCGCTCGCCGCGAAGATGGTGACGTCCTGCGGCACGATGGCGATGCGCTCGCGCACCGAGACGGGATCGGCCTCGCGCACGTCGACGCCATCGATCAGGATCTTGCCGGTCTCTGGATCGTAGAAGCGCAGGATCAGTGAAAAGACCGTGCTCTTGCCGGCCCCCGAGGGGCCGACGATGGCCACCGTCTCGCCGGGCATGACCTGAAAACTCAAGCCGTGGACGGCGGCGCGGTCGGGCCTGGCCGGATAGGAGAAGGAGACATCGTCGAAGGTGATCGCGCCCTTGGCGACCGCCGGCAGCGGCTTCGGGTCGGCCGGCGCCTGGATCGCCGGCTTCTCGGCCAGGATCTCGGTCAGCCGTTCGGCAGCACCCGCCGCCTGGGCCAGTTCACCCCAGACTTCCGACAGCGCGCCGAGCGCGCCGGCGGCGAACACCGAATAGAGCAGGAACTGGCCGAGCGTGCCCGGCGATATCGTGCCTTCCAGCACGTCGCGCGAGCCGAACCAGAGCACCGCGACAACCGACGAGAAGATGGTGAAAATGGCAAAGAAGGTGAGGAAGGAGCGCGCGAAGATCGAGGCCCGCGCCGCCTCGAAGGCAGCCTCCACCGCGCCCGAAAAATGACTGGTGACCAGCTTCTCGTTGGTGAAGGCCTGCAGCGTGCGCACCGCGCCGATCTGCTCGCTGGCATAGGCTGTGGCCTCGGCAAGCGTGTCTTGCGCCTGCCTTGACTTGCGCCGCACCGAACGGCCAAAGGCGACCAGCGGCAGCACGATGATCGGAATGGCCGCGATGACCAGGCTGGACAGTTTGGGGCTGGTGACGACCATCATCGCCAGCGCGCCGAGGCCGAGGATGACATTGCGCAGTGCGACCGAGGCCGTGGCGCCGACCGCCGACTTGACCTGCGTGGTGTCGGCGGCGAGCCGCGACACGATCTCGCCCGACTGGGCGGTATCGAAAAACGCAGGCGACAGCGTCGTCACATGGGCAAAGACGTCGCGCCTGATATCGGCAACGACGCGCTCGCCGAGCGTAATGACGAAATAGTAGCGGCAGGCCGATGCCGCCGCCAGCATGGCGGCCATCGCCACCAGGGCGGCAAAGTATTCGGCTATAAAGGTGGTGCTGGACGACGAGAAGCCATGGTCGATCATGCGCCGAACCGCCAGCGGCAGCGCCAGTGTCGTTGCCGCCGCGATGGCCAGCGAGATAAGCGCGCCGACGACCAGCGTGCGATATCCAGTGATATAAGGGAACAGGCGTCTGAGCGGCTTGAGCGAGCGTCGGCGCTCGTCTGCGCTGCTTGATTGCGCCATCTCGGTGTTTCCTCTAGCCGCTTCAGCTTCATGCGCTTCAATATGCGCTTGCCGCGGCCTTGTGATTCAATTCCGCCTGATGTATAGGCTCGCCGACCGTTTTAGAAGCCGTGGCTCCTCAATAGCTGCGGCTTCGAGTTTTAAAAAGAGGCGCATCGACGCAGGCTTCCGCCCGTCAGCCGCGCCGGCAAGCCAGGAACCGAGCCATGAAGAGCGCTATTCATCCCGACTACCACACCATCAAGGTCGTCATGACCGACGGCACCGAATACATGACCCGTTCGACCTGGGGCAAGGAAGGCGATACGATGAACCTCGATATCGACCCGACCACGCACCCGGCCTGGACCGGCGGCCAGCAGACCCTGCTCGACCGCGGCGGCCGTCTGTCGAAGTTCAAGAAGCGTTTCGAAGGTTTCGGCCTCTAAGCCATTTCGGCATTGCCGCAGATCAAAAACCCGCCTTCGAGGCGGGTTTTTTGTTCAACGAATGGTGGCACGAACAAAGTCACCCTTGATCACTACCGAGGGCTTGGCACCGGCGGTGTTGGCAAGCGCGCTGTCGACCAAGGACGCCGTCGCGGTGACCGAATAGCTGATGGCAACACTCGGGCCGAAGGACAGCGTGGCATCCAGCGCCTTGCCGGTGATGGCGATGTTTTCGTCCTGCCTGACGCTGCCAAAGGCGAGATTGGCTTTCAGCGCGTCGCCTCTGAGGTCGACGGTCGAGGCATGCCCGTCCAGCGAAACATCGGCCGCCTTGCTGGTTATGGCGATGGTGGAGAAATTCCCCGCCATGTTGGCCTGCAGCGCCGCCTGGTCGATCGACACCGAACTTTCGGGCTGAATGTTGGCGTTGATCTCGACCGTGCAGTCGGAGGGATCCAGCCACGAGGAGGGGGCAACGTCGATACGCAATGTCGAGGCCTCCAGCTTCATGTCGCTGGCAAGACTGCAGTCATTGGCGAACCAGCTCGAATACCAGCGTGCGAACCAGCCTTCGCGGCGGCTGCCGATCGTCGCCTGGTAAGGCGCCGAGGCCGAAGTGGTGAGCCTGACGGAACTGGCTTCGCCCGATATGACGACGGCGCTCACGCCGGCGAGATCGAGTGTCTTGCCGGCATCCCCGCTCGCCGGTGACGCAAGCACGACGCTGCCGAAGGACAGCAGGCCAAGAATTGCGGATTTCATTGATATCTCCGATCATGTGTGGCGGTCCCGGCTGGACCGTGGCGCTGTCGGAATGACCCGGGACGTCGATTTCCGCGACCTCGATCGCGATCCGGGACGACCGTGAACGCAATCCAGGTCATTGTCGGTCGCTGCCAGCCTTGGAACCACGCTTGCGATCATGATCTTCATTCCCCTGCCGTTCGTCGTCGCCCTGCTGCTCGTCATCCTGCTTGTGCAGATGATCCGCGCAAACGAGGCCGATTTGCGCGAGCACATCGCCTTCATGCTGCTGGTGGCCGCCTATGCCTTGCAGTCGGTGCTGATCGGCATCCGCTGGGGTTATGATGTCAGGGCCATGATGCCGGTCCAGTCGGTGCTGGCGACGCTGATCGCACCGCTCGCCTGGATCGCCTTCAGCGGCTTGACGAAAGAACGGTCGGAGCATCGCCTGGCACGGCTGTGGCCGCATCTGCTGCCGGCCTGCCTGGTTGCCTTGCTGCTGGTCTTCTGGCGCGAGCCGGTCGGCCCGGTGATCATCCTGGTGTTCCTGTCATATGGGCTCGCGCTTCTTTGGCTTGCACTGGCCGGCCCGGATGTTCTTGTCGAATCGCGCCTCGATGGGGTCTTGCGGTCCTACCGGTCGCTATGGGTCACGGCGCTGGCGATCCTCGCGTCACCGATCACCGACATCATCATCAGTTTCGACATGCAATGGACCGACGGTGCTCATTCCGGCGCGGTGATTGCCGGCGGCAACGTGCTGGCGCTGTTGCTTCTCGGCGGTGCTGCCGCGGTCGCCAGCGAAGCCACCGCTCCGGACGAAGAAGAGGAAGAAGAGGAAGAAGAGGATGAGCCTCGGGTGCAAACCGCATCACGGGCAACCAACGAAGACTCCGCGATCGCGGCGGCGGTCGACGCGCTGATGCAGTCGAAGCAACTCTACAAGGATGTCGATCTCAACCTTGGGCGCATCGCCAGGCGGCTCGGCCTGCCGGCACGGCAAGTGTCGTCGGCGATCAATCGCATCCACGGATCGAGCGTGTCGCAATATGTCAACAACCAGCGGATCGACGAGGCGCGCCGCCTGCTGGCGACGACGGACGAACCGATCACCCGCATCATGTTCGACGCCGGTTTCCTCAGCAAATCGAACTTCAACCGCGAGTTCCTGCGCATCACCGGCCTGAGCCCGAAGGCCTGGCGGCTTGAGCACCAGCCGCCAGGCGGTGCGATGTCGGCCACATCCTTGCCGGCCAGATCCTTGCTGGAGGGAGGAAAATGAACGCGCGCAGTGCCACTCAGTCTCCGGTCAGTTCCCGCAGCGCCATGCGCTTGTAGGCGGCGACCAGCCTGTCGCCTTCCTGGCGGTCGACCGAGATGGCCAGCCGCATCGCGGCCTCGCCCATCTGCCAGACGAGAAATGCGGTCGTCTCCAGGGAGACCGGCTCGGCATCGGGACGCAATCGCTTCAGCACCGCCACAAGGAATTCTGCGTTGGCACGGCTGTCGGCGAGTTCGAGCTGGCGTAGCGCCTTGTCGGCCTGCGTGCCCGACCAGATGTCGCGCATCACCGGCTCTGCCAGGAACAGCCGATAATAGATATCGACCAGTTCCGAGAAAGCCCGCCGCAGGCCTTCGGCATCGCGGACATCCTTGAGCTCGGCCGAAATGCAGGCTTGGCTCTCGGCGGTATAGCGCTCGGCCAGCGCCCAGATGATCGCCCGCTTGTCGGGAAAGAACTGGTAGAGCGAGCCGATCGACACTCCTGCCCGTTCGGCGACTTCGCCCATGCGCATGGCATCGCTGCCTTGCTCGGTGATCAGCGCCGAGGCGGCCGCCAGCATGCGCTCCACCCGCTCGCGGCTTCGTTGCTGGCTTGGCGCCCGCCGTGGCGAAGCCATCTGCTCATTGGCCGGCGTGCCTTCCATGACTGTCTCCAACAAACGCATTCGGCAAATCGCCGAGCAAATGGCTTGACTCGCAAAATACGAGGGTTTATCACGTTTTGCAAATATGAGGATTACTCATGTTTTGTAACGGAGGAAAACCACCATGACCGACACCAAACCAATCTTGATCCTCGGCGGCACCGGCAAGACCGGCCGCCGTCTCGCCGAGCGGCTGACGGCGCGCGGCATTCCGGTGCGCATCGGTTCCCGTTCCGCCGCGCTGCGTTTCGACTGGGAAGCTCCCGCAAGCTGGGCTCCTGCACTCGAGGGCGTCAGCGCGGTCTACATCAGCTACTATCCCGACATCGCCGTGCCGGGCGCCGCCGAAGTGATCGCTGCCTTCGCCCGTCTTGCCGTGCGGCATGGCGTTCGCCGGCTGGTGCTTTTGTCGGGCCGCGGCGAGCACGAGGCGCAGCGCGCCGAAGAGATGCTGAAGGCTTCCGGGGCCGACTGGACGATCCTGCGCTGCGCCTGGTTCTCGCAGAATTTCAGCGAAGGCTTTCTCATCGAGCCGCTGCTGGCGGGCGAGGTCGCACTGCCGGTCGGACCTGTCGGCGAACCCTTTGTCGATGTCGACGACATCGCTGACGCCGCCGAAGCGGTGCTGACCCGGCCCGGTCATGTCGGCCAGCTCTATGAGCTCACGGGGCCGCGGCTGTTGAGCTTCGCCGATGCGGTCGCCGAGATTGCCAAGGCGGCAGGACGCGACATCCGCTTTGTCAGAATTTCGCATGACGAGTTCACGGCCTCTGTCACGTCGCACGAATTGCCACCCGAAATCGCCTGGCTGCTCAACGAACTGTTCACGCAAGTGCTCGACGGCCGCAACGAGTCGCTCACCGACGGCGTCCAGCGCGTGCTTGGCCGTGCGCCGAAAGACTTCTCCGCTTACGCAACCGAAACCGCCGCAACCGGCATCTGGAGCAACTGAGATGACCAAGCTTGTTCCCGCCCTCACCATCATCGCCGCAATCGGCTCGGGCGTCGTCGGCGGCGTGTTCTTCGCCTTTTCCAACTTCGTCATGGCGGCACTTGCCCGGCTGCCCGTGCCGAGCGGCATCGCCGCGATGAATTCGATCAACATCACGGTGATCACGCCGACCTTCATGACGGCGCTCTTCGGCACCGGACTGCTCTGTCTGGTGCTTATCGCCGCCGCCATCATGGGCTGGAGCCAGTCCGGCTCGTACTGGCTGCTTGCCGGCGCGGTGGTCTACGTGATCGGCAACCCGATCGTGACCATGGTCTTCAACGTGCCGCTCAACGATGCGCTTGCCGCCGTCGACCCGGCCAGCAGCAACGGCGCCGCCGTGTGGGCGAACCATCTGAGCCAATGGGTGATGTGGAACCACGTCCGCACCGTCACCGCCATCATGGCGATGGCCTGCTTTATCTTCGCATTGCTCTAGAAACAGCCGACGAAACGCAAAGGACTCCGCTCAGGCAGGGTCTTTTTGCGTGTGGCCCTTGCGGTCGGAATGGCCGAGATCGCGATCCGGATCGATCACATCGCGCACCAGCTGCTTGAGTTTTGCCGCGTCCGGAAAGCCGCCGTCGCGCTTGCGGTCCCAGATAAGAACGTCGTTACAGGAGATGGTGAAGATGCCGCCGGTGCCGGGCACCAGCGTCACTTCGCCGAGATCGGTGCCGAAGGTCGAGAGCAGCTCCTGCGCCATCCAGCCGGCACGCAGCAGCCACTGGCACTGCGTGCAATAGGTGACAATTACCTGAGGTTTATGCGGCAAGCTCATGCCATGATCTCATCTACGCGAACCGTGGTCCCAGCAAAGCGATCATGTATGGGTTCATTGCCAAGAGCTATAGATATTGCGATCCACGTCGGCCAGATCAAGGCCAAAGCGAATGCGGCGTAAGCACCCGCAATTTCTAGCCAAGAGAAGTCTTGTGCGACTCCCGGAGCATTGCCCCATGCCTGAAAAGCAAACCAGCCTCCAGTTAGCGTCATAGACAAAGGACCAAGAAGCTTCACAGCTTGTCGCCGTCCAGCCTTTTGAACTGATAGGCCGATCCTGCTTTTGTCATCTTGGTCATGCACCTGGATGGCCATGACCCGCTTGCCTACCGATTGGCCGGACTTCAATTCCATGTAGAATAGATACGTCGCGAGAATGAGCATTTCGAGGAAGCCCACATCCAGCGCGGTGGATCGGAAGTTTCCCTGAGGATCCAGATCAATCGAAACCGCGGAGCTTTTTCCCGCCTGCGTCTCCGATGTCGTCCCCACGGCCCATTGGGCGACCGGCAAACCGAACACTGATGTTCTGCAAACCTGCCAATTGTAGCGGGCAAGCGAAGGATCGCCGTGCACCGTACCCGACTGACATATCTTCCAGTTGAGCCAGAAGCTACCCTTCGCACCCCCGTCAGTCAGCAGGAACAATGCCGCCACCAACGCATAAACAGGTATCAGGACGATAAGATAATCGATGAACGATGCGATAAGCCGGCGCCAAAAGCCACCCGGGCGAGGCCATAACATCGCGTTGGCGAACCGAGCTTCGTCAAGGCTAGTCATCTACCCCCCATTGATAGCTGACAGCTTCGTATCGCCGACTGGTCGTCGCCGGACAGCGGTATCGCATGCCCTGCACCGGCGATCCACTGTCTACGCCGCGCTGAGCTTGGCCAAGGTCTCGTCGTCGACCTCGAAGTTGGCGTAGACGCTTTGCACGTCATCGTCGTCCTCGAGCGTGGCGACCAGCTTCATCAGCGACTGTGCCCGCTCCTCGTCGACCGGAACATTGTTCTGCGGCCGCCAGATCAGCTTCACCGATTCCGCCTCGCCGAGCGCGCTTTCGAGCGCCTTAGACACCTCTCCGAGATTCTCGAATGCACAATAGATCGTGTGGCCTTCCTCGTCGGTTTCTACGTCGTCGGCGCCGGCTTCGATCGCCGCGTCCATGACCTTGTCGGCGCTGCCGGCCGATGCCGGATAATAGATTTCGCCAACACGGTCCCACATGAAGGACACCGAGCCGGTTTCGCCCATCGCGCCGCCGGCCTTGGTGAAGGCCGCGCGGACATTAGACGCCGAGCGGTTGCGGTTGTCGGTCAGCGCCTCGACGATGACGGCGACGCCGCCTGGACCATAGCCTTCATAGCGCACGGCCTCGTAGTTTTCGGCATCGCCCATCGACGCCTTGTTGACGGCGCGCTGGATGTTGTCCTTCGGCATCGACACCGCCTTGGCGTTCTGGATCGCCAGCCGCAGGCGTGGGTTCATCGATGGGTCGGGCGTGCCGCTCTTGGCGGCGACGGTGATTTCACGCGCCAGCTTGGAAAACATTTTCGACCGCACCGCGTCCTGACGGCCCTTGCGGTGCATGATGTTCTTGAACTGTGAATGGCCAGCCATGGCACCCCTGTCGTCTTCTCGGCTAGAGCATCGTGCAGCCAGGTGGATCACCTCGCCCTTGCAAAAATGCTCGAATTCAAAATCTCAGAGCGTCCGAGCTGCAACACGCGGAAGCACGGCGTTCTCTGTCGGAATGGCCGGCTTATAGATAAATCGGCTCAATTCGTCCAGCCGCGCCGTGCTGCTGGACGACCAACAAGGACTGGCGCGATCGCCTACGCCTCCTGGTCCGATTTCAGCCGGTCGATGATGCTGAGCGCATGGCCGGCATACTGGCTGATCCAGCGGTCGTGGATCTGCTTGATCGGCAGCGAATTGAGATGGTTCCAGCGCTCGCGTCCGTCGCGGCGCGCCACAATCAGCTCCGCCTCCTCCAGCACCTTAAGATGCAGCATGACGGTGCAGCGATCGATGTCGGGAAAGGCATCGCACAGCATGCCGGTGGTCTTCGGCTCGTCCTTCAGCTGATCGAGCATTTCGCGCCGGCGCGGATGTGCCAGCGCCTTGAAAACATTGTCGTCTTGGGATCGGCTTGACATGTTATATTTCTATAACATATCGTTGAGCCAATCAAGCAAGGAGCTGTGGATATGTCTCTTGGATTCAGGGTTTCCGGCCGCATCGGCAAACCGGTCGCCGAAGTCTTCGACGCCGTCGTCAATCCGAAGAAGCTGAGCGGCTATTTCACCACCATCGGCGGCGCCAGCGCGCCGCTCGCAACCGGCGTCGGCGTCGTCTGGTGGGGCAAGGTGCCGGTCGAGGTCGATGAAGTGGTCAAGGACAGCCGCATCGTGCTGCGCTGGGACGCCACCGACGCCGACGGCAAGCCGGCCTACAAGACCCGCATCGAGATGAATTTCGAGCCGCTCGACGATGGCGGCACTTTCGTCACCATCGCCGAAAGCGGCTGGCAGGAAGGCGCGGTCGGCTTGAAGAAATCCTACCTCAACTGCGAGGGCTGGTCGCAGATGCTGACCTGCATGAAGGCCTATGTCGAATACGGCATCAATTTGCGCGACGGCTATTACCGCAGCGAGATGAAGGGCGAGCCCGCCAACGAGACCAATGTTTGAGCAGGCAAAACGGAGGTCCGCGATGACGAAAGTAACGCCGTTCCTGATGTTCGAGGGCAAGGCCGAAGAGGCGATGGCCCTATATTGCGAGACCATTCCCGGCAGCAGCATCCTCGATATCACCCGCTATGGCGTCGGCGAGGATGGCCCGGAAGGGACACTGAAGCTGGCACGCGCGTCCATCGCCGGCCTCGACGTCATGGTCTTCAACAGCCCGGTACGCCACGCCTTCACCTTCACGCCGTCGGTCTCGCTCTACGTCGATTGTTCCTCCGAGGAAGAACTGAACGGTATCGTCGCGACGCTGGCGAAGGATGGCGGGTTTCTGATGCCGCCCGACAATTACGGCTTCAGCCGCCGTTTCGCCTGGCTTAACGACAGGTTTGGCGTCTCCTGGCAGGTCAACCTGGCCTGACCAGGCCCAGCCGAAACGGCCGCGAAGACGGCCCAACCGCAGCGCAGCGGAGACAACAATGACCGCGAACATCACCGGCGGCATCAACATCGCCATGAAGGTGCCGCCGCATCAGTATGAGGCGACGATCGCCTTCTACCGCGACGTTGTCGGGCTGAAGCCGTTCACCGCCAAGGCGCCGGCCATCGGCTTCGAACTCGGCCCGAACCGCCTGTGGATCGATGAAGCGCCGATGTTGAGCCAGGCCGAGGTCTGGCTGGAACTGTTCACCGACGATTTCTCCAAAACCGCCGCCCACTTCGCCGAGACCGGCGTGGTGCGGTGCGATGCCATCGAACCTTTGGGCGAAGGCTTTCGCGGCGGCTGGATCAGCAACCCGGCCAGCATCATTCACATGGTGCGCGAGCCCGGCGCCTGGTGAGCGCCGAAAACTGAAGGGAGCATCCCATGGAAATCCGCGAAACGCCCACAGCCGAAGCCGGCATGCTGATCCGTCGGCCCGTCGCCGAGGTGTTTGAGGCAATCGTCGATCCGGCCATCACCACCAAATTCTGGTTCACCCACGGCAGCGACCGGCTGGACAGCGGCAAGGCGGTCCACTGGGAGTGGCGCATGTATGGCGTCTCGACGACTGCCACGGTCAGCGAGATCGTCCGGAATGAAAAGATCGTCATGCAATAGGGCGATCCGCCGACCACGGTGGTCTGGACCTTCTCCGAAATGCCTGATGAGGCGACTTTTCTCGAGATCCACAATTTCGGCTTTGCCGGCAATGGCGATGAGCAGGTGAAAGATGCCGTCGGCTCAACCGGCGGCTTCACGCTCGTGCTGGCCGGCGCCAAGGCCTGGCTGGAACAGGGCCTGACGCTGGGACTGATCGGCGACCGCCACCCCAAGGGCGCGCCAGGGCACTAGATGCCCCGGCATGCCGGTCTCAATGCCCGTCGCTGGACTTCGCCTTCTTGCGCTGCCGCGCCAGCATGTTGAGCCCCTCGACCAGCGCCGAGAAACCCATGGCCGCGTAGATGTAGCCTTTGGGCACGTGGTAGCCCATACCGTCGGCGATCAGCGTCATGCCGATCATCAGCAGGAAGCCCAGCGCCAGCATGACGATGCTGGGGTTCTTGGCGATGAAGTTGGCCAGCGGCCCGGCCGCCAGCATCATCACGGTGACGGCCACGATCACGGCGATGTACATGATGGCGATCTCGTCGGTCATGCCGACGGCGGTGATGATGGAATCGATCGAGAAGACGAGGTCGAGCAGCAGGATCTGGAAGATCGCGCCAGCGAGGCTGATCTGCAGCGTCCCGCCCAGCATCGTGTCCTGGTGGTCGTCGGGATCGACGGTGTGATGGATCTCCTTGGTCGCCTTCCAGACCAGGAACAGGCCGCCGGCGATCAGGATCAGATCCCGCCAGGAGAAGCCGTGACCGAAGGCGGTGAAGACCGGCGTCGTCAGCTGGACGATGATCGAGATGGTGGCGAGCAACACCAGCCGCATGACCAGCGCCGCCGAGATGCCGAGCCGGCGGGCGCGGGCCCGCTGCGCTTCCGGCAGCTTGTTGGTCAGGATCGAGATGAAGATCAGATTGTCGATGCCGAGCACAATCTCGAGCACTATCAGCGTCAACAACGCGACCCAGGCTGTCGGGTCGGATACAAAATGAAAATGCGGCGCCAGGAACTCAATGAGCTGCATGGAGGTCGTCCCCTACGATCTAGAGCAGTGTCGCCGGCAGTTAGGTACTAAAAACTTCTATATCAATGTCACGACCAGAAAGATGGAGCCGTTTCTTCCAATCGCGGCCCGCGACGAAACGGCGCGATCTTCTCGGTCAGTCCGGTACGATCGGAAATAGTGACACCGACCCCACACAATGTCGCCGGTCCGGTCGCAGCCTCGAAACGCCCCTTGGGCACTTTCGACAGGAACCGGTTGAGCGGCTCCTCCTTGTCCATGCCGAGCGAGGAATCGTAGTCGCCGCACATGCCGGCATCGGACAGATAGCCGGTGCCGCCATTGAGGATCTGGTGGTCGGCGGTCGGCTGGTGGGTGTGGGTGCCGACGACCAGGCTGGCGCGGCCATCGACGAAATGCGCGAAGCACATCTTTTCCGACGTCGCTTCGGCGTGGAAGTCGATCACCACCGCATCCGCCTGTTCGCCCAGCGGACAGGCGGCAAGCTCGCGCTCGCCGGCCTGGAACGGATCGTCGAGTTCGGGATGCATGAACACCCGGCCCATGATGTTGGCGACCAGCACGCGCGCGCCGCCCCTGGAGATGTAGACGCCGGAGCCGCGCCCGGGCGTGCCCTTGGGAAAATTCGACGGGCGCAGAAAACGCTCTTCGCGCGGCGCGAAGGCCAGCGCATCGCGCTGGTCCCAGACATGGTTGCCGGTGGTGACAACATCGGCGCCGGCCGCGATGGTCTCGCGGAAGATCTCTTCGGTGATGCCGAAGCCGCCGGCCGCATTCTCGCCGTTGACGATGACGAAATCGAGTTTGAAATCCGAGATCAGCCCAGGCAGTTGTTCCCAAACCGCCGTGCGTCCCGTCTTGCCAACCATGTCGCCGAGGAAAAGAAGTCTCATATCCACTTCTATTCCAGAGCCATGGACGCTAGGCAAGCGCTACCGCGACTGGCCCTAACGCCGGCCGAAAGTGGCGCGCGGCGGCTGGGACGGTTTTGCGCCCGCGCCCACTACGCCAACGGACGACGATATCAGGGGCGATGTCGGTGGCGACTTCCGCCCGCGCAGCCAGAAGAACCAGACATAAAAGACGATGAAACCGCCGGTAGCGGCAAGGAGCAGCAATCCGCCGCGCCAGCCTTTCATCGCGGCGGTATCGAGCTTCGATGGATCGGCAGGGTTGTAATACATCTCTACCTTGTCACCCACGGATGCCTTGTAAAGACCGATGATCTTTCCCTTGCCGGACCAACTCATCGGCGCGTCGTTGGCGACATAGGTGACGGCGACATCGATGCCGTCCGTGGTGAGGCCGCTTTCCTGCTTTTCACTGTAGGGACTGACGGAAATTACGGTTGCAACGGTCTGATTCCAGGCGGCCTGGTGATGCAGGGAGGTTCCGATGACGTGCAATGCCATCGCCAACAGCACTACCGCGATCAGCACGAACGGTATCAGCAGGAAGCGTGCAAAGACAAAAGCCATGGTTGCCATCGGCCCGGACTGTATTAAGGGAATACTAGCCGATATGTCTTGGAAACGCGTTAAGCAGATCGCGACGTTCTAAGCGATGGCGAAGCGGCGCAACCCGCTCTCGGTGAGTATTTCCGGAATGACGACGTCATGGTTCTCGTCCGGGACCTGCGGAACTTCCTGGCAGTCGAAGGCGATGCCGATCAGCCGGGGCGCATGCCCCTTGTCGACGAGCTTCGCGATCGCGCGGTCGTAATAGCCGGCGCCATAGCCGATGCGGTGGCCGCGCGCGTCGAAGGCGGCGAGCGGCACCAGCATCACCTCTGGATCAAGCTCCTCCGCCTCTTCATGCGGCCCGACCGTGCCAAAACCCATCTCCACCATCGGCGCGCCGCGCACCAGCTCGCGAAAGACGATCGTGGTCTTGTCGAGAATGGCAGGCAGGCAAAGCCTTGCGCCCTTTTCACGCAGGGCGAACATCAGCGGCCTGACGTCAACCTCCGAACGCATCGGCCAGAAGCCGGATACAATTTGGCCGGGCTCGATGGCGAGATGATCGCGCGCCGTCTCGGCCATTTCGAGCGCCACTTCGACCCGCCAGAATTCATCGAGCGCATCGCGGCGCCCAAGCGCCTCGAGCCGCAGATGCTTTTTCAGGTCTTTGAGAGATGTCATGCGGCCAGGATAGAAAAGGTCAGGTCTGGATGGCGTTTTGGGAGCGACGTTTTCTACCGTATCATCCACCGAAATGCATGGATGCGCTGCGATAAGTGACGATCCACACAACCGGTGGAGAGAGCGATCCCGGGAACCTACAAAGTAGGTGGGCGCCGTGTGAGAAAACCCACGGGTCTTCCCAGGGACAGCTCCCTAAGGATCGTTAAGGCCCCGGGGAAAATGTTCTCCTGCCGGGAAGCACAGACCGTCCTCCCCAATATAGGCCCCTGGTTGCCTAAGCGCCAGTGAGACGGGCACTCTCGCTGGCTTTATTCGCGACATACCCCTGCCACCAGACCAGCGCCGGCACCGCGAGCAGCTCGATGCAGAGCCCAGCTATGTGCCCCAGCGACGGCGCGCCGACCAGAATCAGGGAAACAAGCCGCGCCAATCCGCCGGTGAACGTGCACGCGGCGAGCACCCGGAACCGCTCGGTCTTCGTCTCGATGCGGTGAATGCAGCTGTACCAGGCAATGCCGATGGCCAGGAGAAACCCGGATAGGAAGCGGAAATGGCTGTCGAGATCGACCGGCCATGGACGGATGACGTGCAGGAATTTCGGCCCGGACACGAAGCCCTCGATGCCGACCATGACGGGCGTTGCCGCCAAGACCGCGACAACGATCTGCAATGCTCTCTTGCCTGATACCTTTTTATCCACGTTGCCGCCCTTTCGGCCTGCCCAGCGGCCTTGCTTCATCAACGGATAATTCTGACCCCGGGTTTCAAGCCCATTCGTCGCAGCCGGCTCACCCTTGCACAGGCTGACCGGCGTCCTTACGCTCATGGCGTGAACCAAGGAGCAAAAATGCGTTTCGAAGGCACGGCGGCCTATGTCGCCGACAAGGATCTGATGGTGGCCGTCAACGCGGCGATCGCGCTGGAGCGGCCCTTGCTGGTCAAGGGCGAGCCCGGCACCGGCAAGACCGAACTTGCCCGCCAGGTGGCATCGGCACTCGGCCTCGACCTCATCGAATGGCACGTCAAATCGACGACGCGGGCGCAGCAGGGTCTTTACGAGTACGACGCCGTCTCGCGGCTGCGCGACAGCCAGCTTGGCGATAGCAGGTTCAACGACATCAAGAACTACATCAAGCGCGGCAAGCTGTGGGAAGCGTTCGCGGCGGGCAGGAAAGTCGTGCTTTTGATCGACGAGATCGACAAGGCCGACATCGAGTTCCCCAACGACCTGCTGCAGGAACTCGATCGGATGGAGTTCTTCGTCTACGAGACCGGCGAGACCATCCGCGCGGCCGTCCGCCCCATCGTCATCATCACCTCCAACAACGAGAAGGAACTGCCGGACGCCTTCCTGCGCCGCTGCTTCTTCCACTACATCCGCTTTCCCGATGTCGACACGCTGCACAGGATTGTCGACGTCCACTATCCCGGCATCAAACAGAATTTGGTACGGGCGGCCCTGACCCAGTTCTACGAGATCCGCGAGGTGCCGGGGCTGAAGAAGAAGCCGTCGACCTCCGAAGCGCTCGACTGGATCCGCCTGCTGGCCGCCGACGACATCGCGCCCGAGGATTTGCGTGCCGACCCGAAGAACGCGCTGCCCAAGCTGCATGGCGCCCTGCTGAAGAACGAACAGGACGTGCACCTGTTCGAGCGGCTGGCCTTCATGGCCAGAAGGCAGCAATAGGGCAGCAGCAGTAGCGCTTTTCCTGCTGTGGACCGTTGCTGCCGACCGGCCAGGAAGGCAGCTTCGGCCGCAACCTTTCGGAGGAGATGAAATGTCTGAGATTATTGTCCGCCCGCTCGCGCAATCCGACCATGCCGACTGGAAGCGCCTGTGGACCGACTACCTCACCTTCTACGAGACCAAGCTGCCGGAAGAGGTCTATGCCGTGACCTGGAAGCGGCTGTTTACGGCGGGGGAGTTCGAGCCGAAGGGTTTTATCGCCACCCTCGACGGCAAGGCCGTCGGCCTCACCCACTATCTCTACCATCGCTCAGGCTGGTCCGAGAAAAACAACTGCTACCTGCAGGACCTGTTCGCCGACCCGGATGTGCGTGGCAAGGGCATCGGCGCCGCATTGATCAAGGCGGTGAAGGACGCGGCGGAAAAACTCGGCGTCAAGAACGTCTACTGGATGACGCATGAGACCAACGCCACGGCACGCAAGCTCTACGACCATGTCGCGCGCCGCACCGGCTTCATCGAGTATGATCTGCTGTAGATAGAAAGATGTTCATCCCCTTCTTCCTCGAACTGAAGGCGGCGCGTGTTCCCGTTTCGCTCCGGGAATATCTGTCGCTGCTGGAGGGTCTGGAGGCCGGGCTCGTCGACTACGACGTCGAGGGTTTTTATTACCTTGCCCGCGCCGCTCTGGTGAAGGACGAACGCCATATCGACCGCTTCGACCAGGTGTTCGCGCATGTCTTCAAGGGCGTCGAAGCGCTTGGCGGACCGGATGCGGTCGATGTCGCCAATGTTCCCGAGGAATGGCTGCGCCGGCTCGCCGAAAAGCACCTGACCGAGGAAGAGAAAAAGCTGGTCGAGGCGCTCGGCGGTTTCGAGAAGCTGATGCAGACCTTGAAGCAGCGGCTCGAGGAGCAGAAAGGCCGCCACCAGGGCGGCTCGAAGTGGATCGGCACCGGCGGCACCTCGCCCTTCGGTGCCTATGGCTACAATCCCGAGGGCGTGCGCATCGGCCAGCACGAAAGCCGCAATCGCCGTGCAGTCAAAGTCTGGGACAAGCGCGAGTTCCGCAATTTCGACGATGCTATCGAGCTTGGCACCCGCAACATCAAGATCGCGCTGAAGCGGCTGCGCCGCTGGGTACGCGAGGGCGCCGAGGAAGAATTCGACTTGCCCGGCACCATCCACGCCACCGCCGAGCATGGCTATCTCGACGTGCAGACGCGGCCCGAACGGCGCAACGCCGTGAAGCTGCTGATGTTCTTCGATGTCGGCGGCTCGATGGACGATCACATCAAGAGTGTCGAGGAGCTGTTTTCGGCGGCGCGTGCCGAATTCCGCCAGCTCGAATATTTTTACTTCCACAACTGCCTCTACGAGGGCGTGTGGAAGGACAACCGGCGCCGCCATGCCGAGGTGATTCCGACTTTCGACCTCCTCCACAAATACGGCCCGGACTACAAGGTGATCGTCGTCGGTGACGCCTCGATGAGCCCCTACGAGATTGCGCACCCTGGCGGGTCGGTCGAACACTGGAATCCGGAGGCCGGCGCCGTCTGGCTCGCCCGCCTGCTGCAGCAATGGCCGAATGCGGTGTGGCTGAATCCCGAGAGCGAAAAGAACTGGGGTTACACCCATTCCATCGCCATGATCCGTGACATCTTCGGCGGCCGTATGTTTCCGCTGACGCTGGCTGGCCTCGAAGCCGCAACGAAGCAGCTTTCCAGAAAGCATTGAAAGACTGATCCGATGACCTGCTTCCTCTGCCTGCAGTGCGGCGTCCAGTTCGCGGCGACGGAGACACCGCCTGAGCACTGCCCGATCTGCGAGGACGAACGGCAGTTTGTGCGCTGGGAGGGCCAGGCCTGGATCATGCCGCAGGAGCTTGCCGCCGGGCACAGACTTGTGATGCGGGACGATGCCGGCGTACTCGCCTTCGGCATCGAGCCGCGCTTCGCCATCGGCCAGCGGGCGCAATTGGTGCAGACGCCGCACGGCAACGTGCTGTGGGACTGCGTCTCGATGGTGAGCGACGAGGCGGTGGTCGAGATCAACCGTCGCGGTGGCCTGGCGGCCATCGCCATCTCGCACTGCCATTTCTATTCGGCGATGGCCGAATGGAGCGAGGCCTTCGGCGGCGTGCCGATCTATCTCCATGCCGACGACCGGCAGTGGATCATGCGGCCGCATCCCTCGATCGTCAGCTGGGAGGGCGAAACTCTTGTCATCAACCCGTCTCTGACACTCATCCGTTGCGGCGGCCATTTTGCCGGCAGCCAGGTGCTGCACTGGCAGCGCGATGGCGGCAACGCCCTGCTGACCGGCGACACCGTTCAGGTGACGCCGACGCGCCGCCATGTCAGCTTCATGTACAGCTATCCCAACCAGATACCGCTCAACGCGGCGGCCGTGCGCCGCATCGCGGCAGCACTGGAACCATTCGACTTCGACGACATTCGTGGCGCGTGGTGGGACCTGAACATCATCGGCGGTGGAAAAGTGGCGTTCAACGCATCGGTCGCTCGTTATCTCGCGGCTATCGCATGAGGAAGACGGCGCGATTGAAAATGTGGGCAAATCCCGTAACAAATGCCTATGTTGGAGCGAATATCCGGTTGCAATCAACAACGAGCCGCCAAGGCTGAGGAGATCAAATGGACACCCACACCTACCCTGTCACCCGCACCGACGCCGAATGGCGCGCCCGGCTGACGCCGGAGCAATATGCGGTCATGCGCGGTCACGGCACCGAGCGGCCGGGAAGCTGCGCCTTGCTCTACGAGAAGCGCGCCGGCACATTTTCCTGCGTCGGCTGCGACCAGCCGTTGTTCGAATCCAAGCTGAAGTTCGAGAGCGGCACCGGCTGGCCGAGCTTCAACGACCCGGTGCCCGGCTCGGTCGAGAACACCATCGACCGCAGCTACGGCATGGTCCGCACCGAATGCCACTGCGCCCGCTGCGGCAGCCATCTCGGCCATGTCTTCGAGGACGGCCCGCCGCCGACCGGCCTGCGTTACTGCATCAACGGCGTGGCGCTGAAATTCGAGCCGGCGGCCTGAACGGGCCGCGATAATCGGATCATGCAAAGGGCGGCTTCGGCCGCCCTTTTTCGTGGCGCGTGTAATGCCTTCAGACCGCCACCGTGGCGACGAGCCAGAGCGCCGAGCCCAGCAGCATCAGCGAGGCCTTGGCGCCCGATTGCTCTGCCGTCCGCCAGACTGCGATAGTGAGAAAGATGTTGTAGGGCACCGGTGCGAAATGCACCGCCAGCACGAAGCCGAGCGGCGTCTTCAGTCCAAGCAGGACGAGTGCTGCGGCGGACGAAGCAACGTTGATCCCCGTCCCGACCAGCATCATGTCGCGCCAGAACAGCCGGTCGATCGGCACCTGGCCAAGCCAACGCAAGCGGAAGAAATCCGCGAACACCGACGCCTACCCCTGTCCAAGCACTTCGGTGACGGCGTGCTCGACACGCGAGCATTCCGTCACCAGCCAGTCGGTCATCGCAGGCCAATTGTCCTCGGCATAGCAGTTGACCCGCCACATCGAATTGATGCCGAGGCCCTCGCAGCTTTGTTCCGGCCTGAGTTTCAACCTGTCTTCGATCGCCGGCTGGAACGGCTTCAACCGCGACCAGCTTTCCGTGGCGCCAAACTTCTCGTTGCGGCCGAAGAAGACGCCGACATGGTTCTGCGCCGGCGCGACATACATGGAAAGAACCAGGGCGAAGTCGGGCAGCCCGCGCTGCCAGAACCAGGGTCCGCGCCGCGTCAGCCGGGCTCTTTCTTCCGGGTGCCGTTCAGCGAACAGCGTCCAGAAACCGCGATGGCGGAATTCCGATGCGCGGCGGCCGCCGAAGTCGAATTCGCTCATGGTTCAAACCGTATCCCTGGCCACTGCATCGGGCGCCGGGCGGCCAAAGCAATTCCAGGAAAAGTGTGAAACGGTTTTCCGTCCGGAATTGCGTCAACAAGAGATAGAGCAGTTCGCCGTTTCTGTGAAACGGAGAACTGCTCTGGTCTTAGACCATTCCGAGCGCGGCCATATACAGATCGAGGATGGCATCCTCTTCCTGGCGCTCGGCTTGGTCCTTCTTGCGCAGGCGGATGATGGTGCGGATCGCCTTGGTGTCGAAGCCGGTGCCCTTGGCCTCGGCGAAGACTTCCTTGATGTCGTCGGCGATCGTCTTCTTTTCTTCCTCGAGCCGCTCGATGCGCTCGATGAGGGCACGCAGCTGGCCGGCGGCAACAGTCTGGCTGGTCTCGGTGATATCGTCGGCCATGTTTTTCTCCAAAAATTGGTTCTATGCCGCGACTCGCGGAAAGACGGCGGCGAATTTGAGCCGGTTCGATGCCCGACCGGCGGCGGCGGGTCAAGCTGTTATCGACGGTCGCACCAATGCTGCCGCCATGATGCGGACAGCCACCCTGTGGAAAGGTGCCGACTAACTGAAGGCGATCAGCAGGTCCTTGGCATCGATCTGGTCGCCGGCCTTGACCAGCACCTCGGCGACCGTGCCGTCGCGCTCGGCATGCAGCGCCGTCTCCATCTTCATCGCTTCGATGGAGAGCAGCACGTCACCGGCCTTCACCGCCTGGCCGGCGGCGACCGACAGCGCCGATACCACGCCCGGCATCGGTGCGCCGACATGCGCCTCGTTGCCAGGCTCGGCCTTGCGGCGCGCCTTGGCGGCGGAGGCGCCATGCGCCCGGTCGGGCACCTTCACGCGCCGCGGCTGGCCGTTGAGTTCGAAGAACACGGTGACCATGCCCTTGTCATCGACATCACCGATCGCCAGGCACCGCACCACCAGCGTCTTGCCCTTCTCGATATCGACGAAGATCTCGTCTTCGGACTTCATGCCATAGAAATAGGTCGGGGTCGGCAGGACGCTGACCGGGCCGTAAGTCTCTTGCGCGCCGGCGAAGTCGGTGAACACCTTTGGATACATCAGCCACGAGGCGAATTCGTATTCCGAGAGCTTGCGTTCGAGCTTCTCCTCGATCTCCTTGCGGCTGGCCTTGAGATCGGCGGGCTTCAAAAGCGAGCCAGGCCGCGCCGTGATCGGCTTGTCGCCCTTCAGCGCCTTCTTCTGCAGCGCCTCTGGCCACCCTCCCGGCGACTGGCCGAGATCGCCGCGCAGCATCGAGACGACCGAGTCCGGGAAGGCGATGTCCCTGGCCGGGTTCTCGACATCGGCGACGGTCAGGTCCTGGCTCACCATCATCAGCGCCATGTCGCCGACGACCTTGGACGACGGCGTCACCTTGACGATGTCGCCGAACATCAGATTGACGTCGTGATAGGTCTGCGCGACCTCGTGCCAGCGTGTCTCCAGCCCGAGCGAGCGCGCCTGTTCCTTGAGGTTGGTGAACTGTCCGCCCGGCATTTCGTGCAGGTAGACTTCCGAGGCCGGCCCCTTGAGATCGCTTTCGAAGGCGGCGTACTGGTTGCGCACCGCTTCCCAGTAGAACGAGATTTTCCGGATCCATTGCGGGTCGAGGCCGGGGTCGCGCTCGGTGCCCTTCAGCGCCTCGACGATCGAGCCCAGGCAAGGCTGCGAGGTGTTGCCGGAGAACGCATCCATCGCCGCGTCGATGGCGTCGACACCGCTCTCCACCGCCGCCAGCACGGTCGCCGCCGACAGGCCCGACGTGTCGTGGGTGTGGAAATGGATCGGCAGGTCGGTCGCCTCGCGCAGCGCCTTGAACAGCACGCGCGCCGCCGCAGGCTTCAAAAGGCCGGCCATGTCCTTGACGGCGATGATGTGGGCGCCGGCGGCCTGCAGTTCGCCGGCCAGGCCAACATAGTATTTCAAATCGTACTTGGCCCGCGCCGGATCGAGAATGTCGCCGGTGTAGCACATCGCCGCCTCGATCAGCTTGCCCTCGGCGCCGACCGCATCCATGGCGACGCGCATGTTCTCGACCCAGTTCAGGCAGTCGAAGACGCGGAACAGATCGATGCCGCCGCTCGCCGCCTGCTTGACGAAATGCTGTACGACATTGTCGGGATAGTTGGTGTAGCCGACGCCGTTGGCGCCGCGCAGCAGCATCTGCAGCAAAAGATTGGGAGCCGCCTCGCGCACCAGTGACAGCCGCTCCCACGGGTCCTCGGTGAGGAAGCGCATGGCGACGTCGAAGGTCGCGCCGCCCCAGCATTCCAGCGACAGAAGCTGCGGCAGGGCGCGCGCGTAGGTGCCGGCAATATTGGCAATGTCGTGCGTGCGCATGCGTGTCGCCAGCAGCGACTGGTGGCCGTCGCGCATCGTCGTGTCGGTGACCAACACTTGCTTTTGCTCACGCATCCAGCCGGCGAATTTTTCCGGGCCGAGCACGTCCAGCTTCTGCTTGCTGCCGCCGGGCACGTTGCCGTTGAGATACGGCACGACGGGTGCGGCCGCATCGGCCTTCGGCGTCGGCCGGCCGCGCGTCTCGGGGTGGCCGTTGACGCTGACGTCGGCCAGATAGTTGATGAGCTTGGTCGCGCGATCCTGCCGCTTGACCTGCTGGAACAGCTCCGGCGTCGTGTCGATGAACTTGGTCGTGTAGGAATTGTCGGCGAAGCTCGGGTGGTTGATGATCGCTTCGAGGAAGGTGAGGTTGGTGGCAACGCCGCGGATGCGGAATTCGCGCAGCGCGCGGTTCATGCGGGCGATGGTCTCGGCCGGTGTCGGCGCCCACGCCGTCACCTTCTCCAGCAGCGGATCGTAGAAGCGGGTTATAACCGCGCCGGAATAGGCCGTACCGCCATCCAGGCGGATGCCGAAGCCGGTGGCGCCACGATAGGCGGTGATGCGGCCGTAATCCGGGATGAAATTGTGCTCGGGATCCTCGGTGGTGATGCGGCACTGCAAGGCATGGCCGTTCAGCCTGATGTCCCGCTGCGCCGGTACGCCCGACTCAGGCGTGCCGATGGCGAAGCCGTCGAGGATATGGATCTGCGCCTTGACGATGTCGATCCCCGTCACCTGCTCGGTGACCGTATGCTCGACCTGGATGCGCGGATTGACCTCGATGAAATAGAATTTTCCGCTGTCGGCATCCTGCAGGAATTCAACGGTGCCGGCGCCGATATAATTGGTTTCACGGGCAAGCTTCAGCGCATGGCCGCAAAGCTCCTCGCGCTGCGCCATTTCGAGATAGGGTGCGGGCGCCCGCTCGACTACCTTCTGGTTGCGGCGCTGGATCGAGCAGTCGCGCTCGAACAGGTGCACGACATTGCCATGCGTGTCGCCAAGCACCTGCACCTCGACGTGGCGGGCGCGCTCGATCAGCTTTTCGAGATAGACCTCGTCCTTGCCGAAGGCGGCTTTCGCCTCGCGCTTGCCTTCCGTGACTTCGCGGGCGAGATCGGCCTCGGCACGGATGGCGCGCATGCCGCGCCCACCACCGCCCCACGAGGCCTTCAGCATCACCGGATAGCCGACCTCCTTAGCCAGTTTCTTCACCGCCTCCATGTCGTCCGGCAACGGGTCTGTGGCGGGAATGACAGGCACGCCGACCTCGATGGCGAGGTTGCGCGCGGCAACCTTGTTGCCGAGGCGGCGCATCGTGTCCGGCTTCGGGCCGATGAAGGTGATGCCGGCTTGCGCGCAGGCCTCGGCGAATTCGGGGCTTTCCGACAGCAGCCCGTAGCCCGGGTGGATGGCATCGGCGCCCGAAAGCCTGGCGACGCGGATCACTTCCTCGATCGACAGATAACTCTCGATCGGCCCCATGTCCTTGCTGAGATGCGGACCGCGCCCGACCTGGTAGCTTTCGTCGGCCTTGAAGCGGTGCAACGAATATTTGTCTTCCTCGGCCCAGATCGCCACGGTTTTGAGGCCCAGTTCGTTTGCCGCGCGAAAGACGCGGATGGCGATTTCTGACCGGTTGGCGACGAGGATCTTCGTGATGGCCAAGGACTGGGCTCCAGCAGCGGAAGGAACGGGAAATCGGTGCAATGATTAGCGTGAAAATGCTGCAGTGCAAACAAAATTGAAAGATGATTCAATCGATTTAAATCGAATCTTTGCGACAAAGCCGGTCGCATTCATTCGAATGAGCAAAAAACCGCCGGTGCTGCCGTTCCAGGCGTGATCATTTTCCGGCTAAGCGCATGTCGTTCCGCCAAGCAGGCGCGCTTTAGGCGACATGCAGTGAAACGAAAAAATGCCCGGCGCGAGGCGCCGGGCATTTCATATTGATCGAAGTCGACAGGCTTACATCTTCTGGATGTAGGTGTACTTGCCGTCGGCGCCCTTCTTCCATTCGTAGATGACGTAGCCGGGCAGCGTCGGGTCGCCCTTGGCGTCATAGGACAGGTCGCCGAGCACGGTAGCGAACGGGCCGTTCGCATGCAGCGCCTTGGCAACTTCCTGCGGATCGTTCGACTTGGCAGCAGTTGCTGCTTCCGCGAGCGCCTGCACGGCAGTGTAGGCGTAGAGCGTATAGGCTTCCGGCTCGAAGCCCTGCGCACGGAACTTCTCGACGAGTTCCTTGTTGGCGGGGATCAGGCGCGGATCCGGGCCGAACGTGTTGAGCGTGCCCGCAACCGCGTCGCCCGCGATCGAAGCCAGCTCGTTCGACACGATGCCGTCGCCGGAAACCAGCGTCGCCTTGAGGCCCTGGTCAGCCGCCTGGCGGATGATCAGGCCGGCTTCGGTGTGCAGACCACCCCAATAGATGATGGTAACGCCGGCTTCCTTCATCTTGGCGATCAGCGCCGAGAAGTCCTTGTCGCCGACATTGATGCCTTCATACATGACTTCCGTCAGGCCCTTGGCATTCATCGCCTTCTTGGTTTCGTCGGCAAGGCCCTGACCGTAGGTGGTCTTGTCGTGCACGACCGCGATCTTGGCATCCTTGAAGTTCGCGGCGAGATAAGCGCCGGCAATGCTACCCTGCTGGTCATCGCGCCCGCAGGTGCGGAACACGTTCCACAGGCCGCGCTCGGTGAACTTCGGGTTGGTCGCGGCCGGCGTGATCTCGACGATGTTGTTTTCGGCGTAGACTTCCGATGCCGGGATCGAGACGCCCGAGTTGAAGTGACCGACCACGAACTTGACGCCATCGCCGACGAACTTGTTGGCGACCGAGATGCCCTGCTTCGGATCGGAGACATCGTCACCAACCTCGAGCTTGATCTGCTCGCCGTTGATGCCGCCCTTCGCATTGATATCGGCGACAGCCGCTTCCGCACCCTTCTGAAGCTGTGCGCCGAAAGCTGCGTTCGGACCGGTGATCGGGCCGGCAACGCCGAACAGAACGTCAGCCCACGCGGCGCCGCCGAACGCGACGAGCGCGCCCACGGCGACAGCGGACAACAGTAATTTTCTCATGTAAAACGCTCCCATTAACGGAGTGGGCGTGGATGAAGCTTTCATGCGATGCCCACCCTTATCGCAGAAGGCATAGTTTGCCGATTTTCAGGCACTTGTCACGCCGATTCATCCCTGAAGCGGCGTTAATGATGAACCTCAACCTTTCGGTTTCCAGCTCAAAATTGAAGCTCTTTCGTAGAGCCAATTATACTGTGTGACCATCTGGTTTGTTCGTGTGTATTGATAGCCGACGAAGCCCAGTATCATCAGCACGATGGTGTCGATGACGTAGTAGTGCAGCGAGAACATCGTGCCGGCGAACAGCGCGTGATGAATGAACCGGATGCCGATGCCGAGGGCCAGCATATAGACGAACAGCTGCGGAAAGCTGCGCCATGTCTGGGCGCTAGCCTTGCCGGTCATCCAGGCCGCCCAGCCGCCAAGCAGGCAGGTGACGAAGAAGAACTGCCAGATCGAGGGTTCCTCATAGAGAATGCCCTGCATGATGAAGTCTCCTTAGCATGATCCCGAAAAGTTGCGGACTTTTCGGACAAAGGTCATGCGACAAACAAACAATTTGGAGTGGAATACCCGAGGCACACATTCCGCTCCAAACTCAGTGGTGTCCGCCTTCGAGATAGGCGGCGCGCACTTCGGGATTGGCGAGCAGTTCCTTGCCGGTGCCGCTCATCGTCACATTGCCGTTGACCATGACATAGCCGCGCGTGGCGAGTTTCAACGCACCAAAGGCGTTCTGCTCGACCAGGAACACGGTCAGCCCCTGCGTGCGGTTCAACTCGCGGATGGCATCGAAGATCTGCTTGACGATCAGCGGCGCCAGACCCAGAGACGGCTCGTCGAGCAAAAGCAGCTTTGGCCGCGCCATCAGCGCGCGTCCGATCGACAGCATCTGCTGCTCGCCGCCCGACAGTGTGCCACCACGCTGGGCGATGCGCTCCTTGAGCCGCGGGAATAGTGTGAACACCTTCTCGACATCCTCGTCATAGTGCTTGAGGTTGTCGAGGCTGGCGCCCATCTGCAGGTTTTCCATCACCGTCATGCGCGGGAAGATGCGGCGACCTTCCGGCGACTGGGCAATGCGCATGCGGGCGATCTCGTGCGTCGGCATCTGGGTGATGTCGGTGCCGGCGAAGGTGATGCTTCCCGCACGGGCGCGCGGTGCCCCGAAAATGGTCATCATCAGCGTCGACTTGCCGGCGCCGTTGGCGCCGATCAGCGCCACGATCTCACCCTCCTTGACGGTGACATCGACGCCGTTCAGCGCCCGGATGTTGCCGTAGTAGGTCTGTACACCCTTGATATCGAGCAGCGTTGTCCCGGCCATCACTTGCCCCCTCCACGCTTGCCCGGCACAGGCTTGCCCGACACAGGTTTGGCCGTGCTGGCGGTCTTTGCGGAAACGTGGCTGGTCGCCACCTTGCCGGCATCGACACGGCGCGCGAATTCCGTGTCCTTGCCCTGGCCGAGCAGCTTGGCCTGCTTGACCCACTCTTCACGCGCGATGCGTCCATCAAAGGCCAAGTAAGCTTCAGCAGCCTCGACATCGGCCTTTTTCCAGGCGCCGATCTGGTCGAAGTGGAAGATGCCGTGATCGTTGAGCTTCTTCTCGTTGACCGTACCGATGCCCTTGATGCGGGTCAGATTGTCGGCCTTGCCACCGCGGGGGGCGGCGAGGCGGTTCGAAATGCCTTCAGCCTTTGCCGCGGGCGCCTTGGCGGCGGTTTTCTTCGGTGCCGCCTTCGCCGTGCCCGCCTTCGCGGCCGGCTTGGATGGGGCCGGTGTCGCCACGACAGGTTTGCTGGCCACGCTGGCCGCGCGGGCGTCGACCTGCGCCGCCTTCGAGGCGCCTTTCGACACGGTGACGCGCTCGCCCTCGCTGTGACCGACCGTGTCGCTCACCGGTCCGGCCAGGTATGACGACGATGTCCCCGGGCCATGCGCGGCATCCGGCGCTATGTCGAGCTGCTCGATAACGTCTTCGTCACCCACTTCGGTCAGCACGGTCTCGACCTCCTCGTCGTCGACGCCGAGATAGGCGGCGATGACGCGCGGATCGGTGCGCACCGACTGCGGACTGCCGTCGGAGATCTTGCGGCCATATTCCAACACCACGACATGGTCGGAAATCTGCATGACCACAGACATGTCGTGCTCGATCAGCAGGATCGAGGTGCCTGATGTGTTCTTGATGTCGATCAGCAGTTCGTTGAGCGCCGCTGATTCCTTCGGATTGAGGCCGGCTGCCGGCTCGTCGAGGCACAGAAGCTCTGGCCCGGTGCACATTGCGCGTGCGATCTCGAGACGCCGCTGTGCGCCATAGGGCAGGTCGCCGGCCGGATCGTCGGCGCGGTCGACGAGATCGGCCTTCTCCAGCCAGTGCTTGGCGAGCTCCACCGATTCTGCCGAGGCCTTGCGGTAGCCGCTGAAGCCGAACAGGCCCAGGATCGTATAGCCCGATGCCTTCATCAGCTTGTTGTGCTGGGCGACCAGCAGGTTCTCCAGCAGCGTCATGCCGGAGAACAGACGGATGTTCTGGAAGGTGCGCGCCACCTTGGCACGCGCCGGGATCTCATGGTTGGGCAACCGCTCGAGCAGGAAGCTCGAGCCGTCGGCCCGATTGAGCGTGATCATGCCTTCCGACGGCTTGTAGAAGCCGGTGATGCAATTGAACACGGTGGTCTTGCCGGCGCCATTGGGGCCGATCAGCGCCGTGATCTCGCCGCGCTTGGCAGCGAAGGACAGGTCGCCGATGGCGACCAAGCCGCCGAACTTCATCGATAGGTGCTCGACCTGCAGGATGGCGTCGTTCATGCCTGGATTGGTCTTCTGAATCGAGTTCGCGTTCATCAGCCGTGGCCCTCCTTGGTGAAGGAACCGGAGACAGCCCTTCGCTCTTTCAGGAAAGCTGTCGGTTCGCGACTGCCGACGAAGCCGCGCGGCTTCCACAGCATGACGATAACCATGGCCATGCCGAACAGAAGCATGCGGTAGAGTTCCGGGGTGAAATCATCCCCGAAGATTTGTTTGAGGAAGTCGAGCTCGCGCAACGCCTCGGTGCCGCCGATCATCACCAGCGCCGCCACAGCGATACCGACCAGCGAGCCCATGCCGCCGAGAACGACGATCGCCAGGATGATGGCCGATTCCAGGAAGACGAAGGATTCCGGGCTGACGAAGCCTTGCCGTGCCGCAAAGAACGACCCGGCAAAGCCGCCGAACATGGCGCCGGTGGCAAAGGCGGTCAGCTTGGTTGTCGTCGTGTTGATGCCGAGCGAGCGGCACGCGATCTCGTCCTCACGCAAGGCTTCCCATGCGCGGCCGACCGGCAGACGGCGCAGCCTGATGGTGACGAAAGCGGTGAGCAGGCACAGGCCCAGGATCAGATAGTAGAGGAAGATCTTGTAGTAGGCGCCTGACTGGGCGATGTGCAGAACCTTGGCGATGTAGTTGGGGTCCGACACGTTGAACGACATCAGGCCGAAGAAGCTGACCTTGGGAATGCCGGAAATGCCGGCGGATCCGTTGGTGACCTCGCGCCAGTTGATCAGCACCAGGCGGATGATCTCGCCGAAAGCCAGCGTCACGATCGCCAGATAATCGCCCCGCAGGCGCAGTACGGGGAAGCCGAGCAGCACGCCCCACAGCGCCGCCATGGCGCCGGCGGCCGGCAACAGGATCCAGAACGACAGGCCGAATTGCGTGGCGAGAAGCGCATAGGCATAAGCGCCAAGTGCATAGAAGGCGACGTAGCCGAGGTCGAGCAGGCCGGCGAGGCCGACGACGATGTTCAGGCCCCAGGCCAGCATCACATAGATCAGGATCTGGATGCCGAAATTGTCGACCCATTTCAGCGAACCCTGCAGCCCCCCGGTGATCGACCAGGCGTTCAGCGACAGCACCGCGACCACGAGGATGGGATACAACACCAGCGCCGTGATGCCCAATTTGGTGAAGTTGGCATGGATGAAGGCGCGGAAGTAGTAGATCACGCAAGCCAGCACATAGATGACCGCCAGAGCGCGCAGGAATTGCAGATAGCCGGCCGGTTCTGCTCCCACCCATCCGGCGAGAGAGCTGTTCAATACAAACAGCAGCACCGCCGCGACAAGGGCCGCGATGAACCACGGCAACTGGAAGAATCGTGTCGCCACGCTGGTCGGCAACAGGCCGGTGGCAACATTGGTTATCTTCTGGCTGGCCATGAAGGGCTGGCCATAGGCGACATAGAGGAAGCGCCCGACGGCCGTGGCGACCACCACGGCGGCGAGCAGGCCCCAGCGTGTCGTCACGACCAGTTCATTGGACATGTTCTGACCGGTCTTCAGGCCGATGAACAGCACGAACAAGCCAAGCGAGATGGCGCCGGCATAGAACGCTTCCTTGAGGGCCCGTTGGACAGGGGTGGCGACGGTGTCGCGCTCGGGAGATACGGTGACGGCCATGATCTCAGACCTTTTCAACTTCTGGCCGGCCCAGAATGCCGGAAGGCAGGAAGATCAGCACGATGGCCAGGATGGAGAACGCCGCGACGTCCTTGTAGTCGATCGAGAAATACGCCGACCACATGCTCTCGATGAAGCCGATCATCAGCCCGCCGAGCACTGCACCCGGCAGTGAGCCGATGCCGCCGAGCACCGCCGCCGTGAAGGCTTTCACACCAGGTGTGAAGCCGTCGGAGAAGGCAACGACGCCGTAGTACATCAGGAACAGCGTGCCGGCGACGGCCGCAAGGGCAGCGCCCATGATGAAGGTGATCGAGATGGTGCGGTCGACATCGATGCCGAGCAGCGCCGCCATCTTGCGGTCCTGTTCGCAGGCGCGCTGGGCGCGGCCAAGCGAGGTCTTGTTGACCAGGTACCAGAACAGCGCCAGCAGCAGCGCGGTGACGATGACGATGATGATCTGCTTCAGCGACACGCTGACACCGTCGATGTCGTAGACCTTCGACACCATTGGCGGGATCGGCTTGTTGCGCGGCCCTTGCGTCACCTGAACGAAGTTCGACAGCGCGATCGACATGCCGATGGCGGTGATCAGCGGCGCCAGCCGGAACGAGCCGCGCAGCGGCCGGTAGGCCACCTTCTCGATCGTCCAGTTGTAGAGGCTGGTCAGCAGCATCGCCACGATCATCATGACCAGGAGTGCTACGACCACGGGCACCGAATAAAACAGCGACGTAAGGATCAGGAAAACGATCAGCGCCGCGAAGGCGCCTACCATGAAGATATCGCCATGGGCGAAATTGATCATGCCGATGATGCCGTAGACCATCGTGTAGCCGATTGCGATCAGCCCATAGATCGATCCCAGCGTCAGCCCATTGATAAGCTGCTGGACAAAATACTGCATGTGTACATGGCTCCCCTGGAATGTCGCCCATGCAGACGCATTCCTTTTCGTATTTCCCCTAGTCGTAAAGTTTCGAGCCCGGATTGCAACGTCATTTTTCAATCGTCATGCGTGTTTTGTCGGCACGCCGTCCGATTGCCCGTTTTCTCCCATCCGACCCCTGGACTATCGCGGACCCTACCATTGGCATAACGCAATGTCTTTGACGATTCGGCCGCATCATGCGCCCCGTTTCGAAGAAACCGCCGTCAAAATTAGGTGATAAGAGGAATCGTTGCGTTCCTGACACGGTTCGTTTTTTCGCCACACTCCTTTCCGCAGGGTCAGGATTCTTCCTGCTTGACCACAAGCCGTGCGTGAACGGGTCGCGGTCGTCGTCGACGATGCCACTCAATGCGCTTGTACTTGTCCGGCTACCGATCGAGGAACGATTGCCTTGCTCCGGATCAGTACGCTGAGCCGCCGTCCCCGCTCAGCGCATGCCGCTCGGTGCCCTGAAGGGGAGGGTTGAAGACACTGACCAGGATCATGTCGCTTGCAGCGTCGGCACGCAGATAATGCTCGTCATGTTCGTCGAGCACATAGATCGTGCCGGGCTCAATACGATGCACCGCACCGGACATGTCTTCGACCTCACCAGCGCCGGCGATGCAGTAGCAGGCTTCGAAATGCCTGCGGTAATGCAGGCGCGATTCGCTGCCGGCGCGCACAACGGTGTGGCAGACGGTGAACCCCATGCCGTCCTGCTGTGTCAGCAGGCGGTGACTGGTGCCATTGCCCCAATCCACGAAGAAGTCAGATTTTTCTACATCAGCCAATTGTCTGGTGAACATACTTTCTTTCCCTGCCAATACCGTAACCGTAGGAGATTTCAGATAAAAGCCGAATTTGGCGGCATTTCCGCTAAAAACTCCCAACCGGCCACAGCAATGCCGCAGGATCTCCAGGCGTTCAAATGATTGCTTCTCATCTCATATGTTAGTAAATTTGACAGATGGACTATATCCCGCTGAACGCGATACGCGCCTTCGAGGCCGCTGCACGCCATTTGAGTTTTTCGGCTGCCGGCGAAGAACTGCATGTCACGCATCCAGCCATAAGCCACCAGATCAGACGGTTGGAAGAGTGGTTGGGCGTGCCTCTGTTCCACCGGGACGCACGCAAGGTGCGGCTGACGGATGCCGGCGTGATCCTGCAGGCGTCGGCGAGCGGCGCCCTTGCGGAGCTTGGCGCCACATGCCGGCGCATCCGCCGCAATGCGGCATCCGTGACACTGTCCGTAGGCTGTATACCGTCCATCGCCAGCCGCTGGCTGGTTCCTCGCCTGCCGGACTTTACATCAAGCCATCCCGGTATCGGCATGCGGGTCGCTTATGCCAAGGCCGAGGACAGGCTCGGAGATGATGAGAACGATGTGCTGATCACGCTCGGAGCCGATCCGACACCTGGCGTCACCAGCCTCAAACTGTTTTCACGCCTCAACCGACCGGTGTGCAGCCCGCATTATCTGGCCGGAAGGGAGCTGCGTACCCCTTCGGGGATCGCCGGCGCGGACCTGTTGCACGACGAGAACCGGCAGGGCTGGAGTGAGTGGTTCTCCGCGGCCGGACTGGCCAATGTCGATGTCGGCAACGGCCCCGTCTTCGCCGATTTCAATATCCTCGCAACCGCGGTCATCGCCGGTCACGGCGTGGCGCTTTGTCCCGTCGACGTTTTTCGTGACGAACTGAAACGCGGCGACCTGGTGGTGCTGTCCGATGTCTCGACCAACCGCGACAAGAGCTATTTTCTGACGATGTCGGAGGATGCCTCATCAGCCGCGCTCACCTTCACCGACTGGTTTCGCCGTGCGGTATCGGTCGATGCTGATGATCAGCGATCCGCCGATATCACTTGACGACGAAACCATGCGCGAACGGATCGCGGTCGTCGATGAAGATCGTGTTCAGTCCGGTCATGCGCGCCCAGCCGCCGATCGAGGGAATGATTGCCGGCTTGCCCGCGACGGTGACCTCCTTTTCGACCTTGCCCTTGAACAACGAGCCGATGATCGATTCATGCACGAAGGCGTCGCCGGCCTTGAGCTTGCCCTTGGCATGAAGCTGCGCCATGCGCGCCGAGGTTCCGGTGCCGCACGGGGAGCGGTCGATCGCCTTGTCGCCGTAGAAGACGGCGTTG
This sequence comes from Mesorhizobium sp. P2_E9, assembly GCF_056403815.1. Taxonomy (NCBI): domain Bacteria; kingdom Pseudomonadati; phylum Pseudomonadota; class Alphaproteobacteria; order Hyphomicrobiales; family Phyllobacteriaceae; genus Mesorhizobium; species Mesorhizobium sp. P2_E9. The sequence continues at coordinate 31,609 of NZ_JBFUET010000016.1, read as the reverse complement.
CGGGCGTCGGCCCCGTCCACCGTCGCCTTGCCGGTCCACAACATATGCGACAGCCGGTTGATGCCCGGGTTCTCCGGATGCACGAAAGTGTATTTCTCGTTCAGCCGCTGGCGCACCACCGGGCTCCAGGCGATGAGGTCGCCGGCAGAATAATCCGCCATGTCGCGATAATTCGCCTGCGGCTCGACAATGGCGTAGAAGTTGCCGCCATAGGCGACATCGACTGTGATCTCGCCGAGCCCGGGACATTCGACCGTCAGGCCTTCGGCATAGAGGAAGGACGGCACGTTGGTGATGCGCACCTCCTCGACATAGTCGCCCACCTGTTTGTACTCGGCGATGACCAGACCGGCCGGCGTGTCGAGCCTCAGCACACCCGGCGTCTTCGGCTTGATCAGCCCGTGTTCGATGGCCATCGTTACCGTGCCGATGGTGCCGTGGCCGCACATCGGCAGGCAGCCGGAGGTTTCGATGAACAGGATGGCGATGTCGCAGTCCTCGCGCGTCGGCGGATAGAGGATCGAACCCGACATCACGTCATGGCCGCGCGGCTCGAACATTAGCCCGGTGCGGATCCAGTCATACTCGGCGAGGAAATGCGCGCGCCGTTCCATCATCGTCGAGCCCTCGAGCAGCGGGCCGCCGCCGGCGACCAGACGCACCGGATTGCCGCAAGTGTGGCCGTCGATGCAGAAGAAGGATTTCTTGGCCATGTCGTTCCTCGAAAAATTCAAAACCGCGATGAACTCAAAAACGTTGTGGACTGAAAGGGGCCAGATCAACAGGCGCAACCTGCCCCAGGACTATTTCCCGGATCAACCGTCCGGTTGCCGCCGCCTGGGTCAGGCCGAGATGGCCATGGCCGAAAGCATAGACCACCGGCCGGCTTCCCGACGCCTTGCCGATGACAGGCACCGAATCCGGCAGCGAGGGCCGGAACCCCATCCATTCGCGCCCGCCCGAGGGATTGAGCCCCGGCAGGAATTTCTGTGCCTTCTGCAAGAGCGCCTTCGACCTGGCATAATTGGGTGGCCGCTCGATGCCGCCGAGTTCGACGGCACCGCCGACGCGCAGGCCCGTCTCGAGCGGCGTGATGACGAAGCCATGCCCGGAAAAGATCAGCTGCCGCTTCACGTCGAAGGCGCTCTTGGGCAAGGTCGTGTTGTAGCCGCGCTCGGTTTCCAGCGGAATGCGGTCGCCAAGCTGCCGCGCCAAAAGGTGCGACCAGGCGCCGGCAGCGATGACGAGCTGCCTCGCCTGCCTGGTCGTGCCATCGGCCAGCGTCAGTGTCGCGCCATCCTGGTCTGCAGCGACCCGGTCGATGCGGGCCATTTCAAAGCGGGCGCCCTTGGCTACGGCGTAAGCCCACACCGCCTTGCCGAGTAGTTTTGGGTCGGCGACCGTCTTCCAGCCCGGCACGAAGGTGCCCTTGACGAAACGCGGTGACAGGCCTGGCTGTAGGGTTGCAAGCTCATTGCTCTCGACATGACGAAAGCCGATGCCAAAGCGTTCTCGCGCGGCCCAGCCGGACAGCCCAGCCTGAAACTCGGCCTCGCTCTCGTAGAGTTCGAGCGAGCCGTCCTCGCGCAGCATCGGCCGCGTGCCCGAGCGATCGAGTAGGCCCATCCATTCCGCTTCGGCAAGCTTCATCATTCCGGCCTGGGCGGCGAGGCTGGTCTCGTATTTTTCCGGCGCGCCGGCGCGCCAGAAGCGGATCAGCCAGGGCAGCAGCTTCGGCAGGTAGGCGGGTGGAATGCTGAGCGGGCCGAGCGGATCGGCCAGCCATTTCGGCAGATTCTTGATCATGCCCTTGTGCGCCAGCGGCAGCACGTCGGAGAAGGCGAAGGCGGCGGCATTGCCGGAACTCGTCTCCTCGCAGAGGCCGGTGCGGTCGAAGACCGTGACATCCAGCCCTGCCTCGGCCAGGAAGGCCGCCGCGCAGATGCCGATGATGCCACCGCCGACGATGGCGATGTCCTCGCCTTCCCCCCGCGAACGGGGAGAAGGTGCCCCAGTGGCGGAGCGTTGCTCCTGTTCCGGGGATTTGGAATTTCCTGGCACGTCGGTGCTGTCCCTTATTCGGCTGCCACCAGTCTGTCCGCCGATAGAGGAGACGTCTGGAGCGACGGCAGCTTTGGCCGCACCGCCAGCGCATCCCTTATGATCTTCTCCACCGCCTTGCGGCGCTCGCCCGACAGCGGCTGGCGCGGCATGCGCACGCGGTCATTGGTACCAATCGCCATCACTTCGGCAAGCTTGATGTTTTGGACCAGATAGGTCGAGACATCGAGGTCGAGCAAGGGCCGGAACCAGCGGTAGATGGCGAGCGCCTCTTCGCGGCGACCCTGCTTCATCAGCTGGTAGATGGCGACGGTCTCGCGCGGGAAGGCGGTGACCAGACCGGCCACCCAGCCGATTGCGCCGACCGACAGCGCCTCGAAGGCGAGATTATCGACGCCGGTGAAGAGATCGTAGCGGTCGCCAAACCGGTTGATGATCTCGGTTGAGCGCCTGATATCGTCGGAGGATTCCTTGATGGCGACGAAGCGCTTGTCCGATGCCAGCTCCTCCATCTGGTCGACGGTGACGTCGACGCGGTAGGCGAGCCGGTTGGAGTAGATCATGACCGGCAGGTCGCCGGCCTCGGCGACCGCGCGAAGTGCGGCGACCGTCTCCTCCGCGTTGGTGTGGTAGATCGGGCTCGGCACCACCATCAGGCCATTGGCGCCTTCTTTGGCGGCGCGCTTGGCGATGCTGGCGGCCTCGCGGGTGCCCGCCTCGTTGACCGTCAGCAGCACCGGCTTCTTGCCGGCAACTTTCTGCGCGGTCCTCAGCACTTCGATCTTCTCGTCGGGCGACAGCATCGGCCCTTCGCCGAGCGAGCCGCAGACGATGATGCCGTCGCAGCCGGCCTCCATCTGCAGGTTGAAACAGCGCTCCATCTCGGCATGGTCGAGCCGATCGTCGGCGGTGAATTTGGTCGTGACGGCGGGGAAAACTCCGGTCCACATGGTCATTGCTCCTCTGATATATCAGTCATATATCTGTCAAGAAACGTGCTGTCAATGCGGAATCTGTTATGATATATTCAGGATATATCAGGAGATCGCCTTTGATATCCATGGAAGCAACCATGACGTCCGAACCGGCAGCGGCCAGGGCTTACCGCGTGCTCGAGCATATGATCGTCACGCTGGAGCTGGCGCCGGCGAGCTTTGTCACCGAAGGGGCGCTCATTGAAAAGCTGGCGCTCGGCCGCACGCCGGTGCGCGAGGCGATCCAGCGGCTGGCCTGGGAAGGGCTGCTCGACGTCAGGCCACGCGCCGGCATCGCGATCGCGCCGCTGCATCCCGGCGACTGGCTGCGCGTGCTCGACGCCCGGCGCGGCGTCGAGGTGGTGCTGGCCCGTTCGGCCGCCCGCTTCGTCACCCGCGAGGCCGCCGACCTGTTTCACGAAGCGGCCCTTGCCATGCAGAAGGCGGTCATCTCGGGCAATGTGCTTGCCTTCATCCAGGCCGACAAGGCGCTCGACGAGGCCCTGGCGATGGCCGCAGACAACCCCTTCGCGGCGCGGCTGGCCGCCCCGTTGCAGACCCACAGCCGCCGCTTCTGGTTTCGCTATAAGGCCGACACCGGCCTGGCCGAATCAGCCGAGCATCACGTCGCTCTGATCCGCTCGATCCTCGACGGCGACGAGGAGGCAGCCGCCAAGGACGCCAAGCGGCTGATGGCACTGCTGCGCGGCCACGCCGAGGTCGCCGCGACGCGTTGAACCGGCGATCAGATCCCTTGCGCCGCGGTGATGGCGGTATTCTCCCACCCGTCACCGGTCGCGAAAATGCAGCTTCGGCCCTGCACATCGGTCACCAGCATGGACCAAGTCCCACTTGCAGAAACATAGACCTCGACAATGGCGGCCTGACCAACCACACCGTAGCCGATCTGCTTTTGTTGCAGGGCCTTTGCCAATGCCGCAACAAGGTCGCTGTGGCCGCCGCAGATAAACTGCGCCTGTGCCGATAGCGTCGACAGCGCCAGCGCAGTGCCGATCGCGGCTATCGTGATCCATCGAAACGAAAATTTGTGTGCCATTTGGCACCTCCTTCGCCTTCGCGTTCCGGCAAAGGGAGGCACATGGGCAGCCTCAATATACCGAAACGCTCCAGGCCGGGTTCGACGTCGTCATCACGTCACTCCTTCTGGTTTCCGGTCTGTCGTCAGGGAATCTATCCATTCCCTGGAATCGATTTGGTGAGGCCCCGATCTGAAAACAAGCGCCATTTAGGCCCTTGCGGCGCGTTGCTGGAACGACGATCGGCGTCAGGTTTTCGAGGGTTCACGAAGGGCCGCCCATTTCAGCAGAGCGTCGAGAGCCGGACATAGCGCCTGCCCCCAATCGGTCAGGCAGTACTCGACCTTGGGCGGCACCTGATGATGCACGATACGGCGCACGATGCCGTCGGCCTCCATCTGCCTGAGCTGCTGGATCAACATCTTCTGCGAGATCGCCGGGATCGCCCGTTCGAGATCGGAAAAGCGCAGCACCTTGCCGCCGAACAGGTGAAACAGGATCACCAGTTTCCAGCGCCCTTCGAGGATGCGCAGCACATTCTCGACGCCGCTTGCTGCGGACAATGGCGTCAGCATCTCGGGCTTACTTTCGGGTAAGTACCTTACTTTTTCGTCGGTTCTTGTCATTTCACCAGCATATCGCATTTTAGAAGCCGGACAAGCGCCGCCCGCCGGCGGCAACCCGCACCGGAGACAGGCCATGACAACTGAACTACCTCAGCCGCTGGCGGACTATTTTGCCGCCAAGAACCGCCACGACATCGACTGTATGCTCGTCGCCTTCGCTTCGGACGCCAAGGTCCGGGACGAAGGCGAGACGCATCAGGGATCAGCCGCCATCCGCGACTGGATGGAGGCAACGACACGCCAATACCGGGTGACGGTCGAGGTCACCGACGCGACCGCCAATGGCGATGCATGGCGGATCGCCGGCATCGTGTCGGGGAATTTCCCGGGCAGCCCTGCGACGCTCCACTACGTCTTCACCCTGGCCGAGGACCGGATCACGCGACTGGAGATCGGCGCGTGACCATCGTTCAGAAATTTGCGATCGACGTCCGGGAATTTGCCGGCAAGCGCGTTCTGGTCACCGGCGGCACCAGGGGTGCCGGCGAAGCCATCGTTGCCAGGCTTTCGGCGGCCGGGGCGGTCGTTCTCACAACCGCCCGCTCGGCGACCGAAGCATGCCAGCCGAAGCTGTTCGTGCAGGCCGATGTGAGTACTTTGGCGGGCACCGAGACAGTGGCCGCGGCCATCATGGAACAGCTTGGTGGTATCGACATCATCGTGCACAGCGTCGGCGGGTCGAAAAGCCCGGGTGGGGGGTTTGCCGGACTGACCGATCAGCTCTGGCAGGACGAGCTCAGCCTCAATCTGCTGGCGGCGGTGCGGCTCGATCGCCTGCTTGTCCCGCATATGATCGAGCAAGGCTCAGGTACGATCATCCATATATCGTCGATCCAGCGCCGCCTGCCGCTGCACGAATCCACCATCGCCTATGCGGCGGCCAAGGCGGCCCTATCGACATACAGCAAGGCACTGTCCAAGGAGCTCGGCCCGAAAGGCATCCGTGTCAACTCAGTCGCACCGGGCTGGATCCACACCACCGCTTCGGAAGCCATGGTGCAGCGGCTGGCCACCCACTCGGGTACGGACGAGGAAACCGCCCGCCAGGGCATCATGACTGCGCTGGGCGGCATTCCCATCGGCCGGCCGGCATGGCCGCACGAGATCGCCGAACTGGTGGCTTTCCTTGTCTCGGACCGCGCCTCGGCGATCCACGGCGCCGAGTACGTCATCGATGGCGGCACGATTCCGACTGTGTGATGTCGCTTAAAAAACAAGGGCGCGACAAAAGCCGCGCCCTTAACTCGGTGAAACAAATGTCGGACCTCAGTTCATCGTCGGGATGACGAATTCCGCACCGTCCTTGATGCCCGCCGCGCGCCCGCAGCCGAAAGCGAGGACGCGCAAACGAAGAACAGTCCGGCTAGTTCATCGTCGGGATGACGAATTCCGCACCGTCCTTGATGCTCGCCGCGCGCCCGCAGCCGAAGGCGAGGACGCGCAAACGAAGAACAGTCCGGCTAGTTCATCGTCGGGATGACGAATTCCGCACCGTCCTTGATGCCGGACGGCCAGCGAGAGGTGACCGTCTTGGTCTTGGTGTAGAAGCGGAAGGCGTCCGGGCCATGCTGGTTGAGGTCGCCGAAGGACGACGCTTTCCAGCCGCCGAACGTGTAATAGGCGATCGGCACCGGGATCGGCACGTTGATGCCAACCATGCCGACCTGGACACGGCTCGCGAAGTCGCGGGCGGCATCGCCGTCGCGGGTGAAAATGGCGACGCCATTGCCCATTTCGTGGTCGTTGGCGAGCTTGATGGCGCTCTCATAGGTCGGTGCGCGCACCACCGAGAGCACCGGCCCAAAGATCTCTTCCTTGTAGATGCGCATGTCCGCCGTCACATTGTCGAACAGGCAACCGCCCATGTAGTAGCCGTCCTCATAGCCCTGCATGGAGAAGCCGCGGCCGTCGACAACCAGCTTGGCGCCTTCCTTGACGCCGGTATCGACATAACCCTTGACGCGCTCCAGAGCCTGCGCCGTCACCAGCGGACCGAAATCGGCCGAGGAATCCGTAGACGGGCCTACCTTGAGGCTCTCGACGCGCGGGATCAGCTTTTCCATCAGCCGGTTGGCGGTGTCGTTGCCGACCGGGACAGCCACCGAGATCGCCATGCAGCGTTCACCGGCCGAGCCGTAGCCGGCGCCGATCAGCGCGTCGACGGTCTGGTCCATGTCGGCATCGGGCATGATGATCATGTGGTTCTTGGCGCCGCCGAAGCATTGCACGCGCTTGCCCGCCGCGGTGCCGCGCGAATAGATGTAATGGGCGATCGGCGTCGAGCCGACGAAGCCAATGGCCCTGATGTCGGGATCGTCGAGGATGGCGTCGACGACATCCTTGTCGCCATTGACGACGTTGAGGATGCCGGCCGGCAGGCCAGCCTCGAGGAACAGTTCGGCGATGCGCATCGGCACGCCCGGGTCACGCTCCGACGGCTTCAGGATGAAGGCATTGCCGCAGGCGATCGCCGGCGCGATCTTCCACAGCGGGATCATCGCCGGGAAATTGAACGGCGTGATGCCGGCGACGACGCCGAGCGGCTGGCGCATCGAATAGACGTCGATGCCAGGGCCGGCGCCATCGGTGAACTCGCCCTTCATCATATGCGGCGCGCCGATGCAGACTTCGACCACTTCGAGGCCGCGCTGGATGTCGCCCTTGGCATCGGCGATGGTCTTGCCGTGCTCGCGCGCCAGGATGTCGGCCAGTTCGTCATAGTCGCGGGCGACCAGTTCGAGGAATTTCATCAGCACGCGCACGCGGCGCTGCGGGTTGGTGGCAGCCCATTTCGGCTGCGCCGCCTTGGCGTTCTCGACGGCTGCGCGCAGTTCCGCCTGCGAAGCCAGCGCCACCGTGCCGCGCACCGAGCCGTCCATCGGCTGCATGACGTCCTGCTTGCGGCCGCTGGTGCCGGCGACATGCTTGCCGCCGATGAAATGACCGTATTCGATCATGATGTCTCTCCCTTTGTTTGTGATGCTGCATTGTCCGCCTTTGCAGGCGCGATGGCAACGCGAGGGAGAACGCAACCGTTGTGCGTAAATTAGATATCGATTGACGAGCGAGCATCAATTCTCGCAAATGGCGGGTTACGCGACAACGCCCGAGGATTTACAGGTTGAGTCCCTTAGCGCCCCTTTCTCTTGGCGGACCCGGCCCTCACCCTCCCCCTTGTGGGGAGGGTCGGCGAGCGGTCGGAGCGAAGCGGAGATCGTTCGACGGGGTGGGGGTCTGGCGCCGGCGTCCCCCCACCCCGCTCCGCTACGCGGATCGACCCTCCCCACAAGGGGGAGGGTAAAGTGAACTGGGATGACGTCCGCATCTTCCTCGCCGTGGCCCGTGCCGGGCAGATCCTCGGCGCCGCCAGACGGCTGGAGCTCAACCACGCCACTGTCTCGCGCCGCATCGCCGCACTCGAGGACGCGCTGCGCACGAAACTCTTTCGCCGGCTGACCACCGGAAGCGAATTGACGCCCGCCGGCGAGCGCTTCCTCGATATTGCCGAGCGGATGGAAGGCGACATGATCGCCGCGCGCTCGACCATATCGGGCGAAGGCGACGATATCTCCGGCACCGTGCGCATCGGCGCGCCGGACGGTTTTGGCGTCGCCTTCCTGGCCAGGCGTCTGGGCGAACTGACCGCGCTGCACCGCGAACTGACGATCCAGCTCGTGCCGGTGCCACGCTCCTTCTCGCTGTCTCGGCGCGAGGCGGACATCGCCATCACCGTCGAGCGGCCGACGGAAGGCCGGCTGGTGGCGGGAAAGCTGGTCGACTATTCGCTCGGCCTGTTCGCCTCACGCGCCTATGCCGAGGCGCATGGCTTGCCCAAAACGGCGGCCGAACTCGGCCAGCACACCCTCATCGGCTATGTGCCTGATCTGATCGTCAGCCCTTCGCTCGACTATGCCTCTGAGTTCAGCGCGGACTGGCGCACCAGCTTCGCCATCTCCTCGGCGCTTGGCCAGGCCGAAGCGGTGCGATCGGGCGCCGGCATCGGCATCCTGCACACCTTCGTCGCCCATTCGATGCCGGAACTGGTGCCCGTCGATGTGGTGGCGCCCATTCGCCGCGCGTACTGGCTGGTCTATCACGAATCGGTCAGGCCGCTGCGCCGGGTCCAGATCGTCGCCAGCTTCATCACCAAGGCGGTGGAACGGGAGCGAAACCTGTTCGTCTAGGCATGCCGCCATTTCCTCGCCACAAAACCGATGACTGTGACGTCGGGCGCGTAACTCTGCCGGGCGCACGGCGGAATTCTCGCTCGCCGGGTGGGGAAATCTTTCAGAAAGCTGGCGCGGAAAAAATGCGAGCCGTTCTTGCCATCCTGCCGCTGCTTTTCGTCTCGGCCTGTGCCAACCCGTGGACAAAAGTGCCGGAAGCCGAATTGCCCAAGCCGATCCGCTACGCCATGGCGCGCCCCTCGCCTTTCGTCATCGGCAATTATTGCGGTCCCGGCACCCGGACCGGCGATCTGTCGGCCCGCCCGGTCGACCGGCTCGACGCGGTGTGCCAGGTCCATGACGCCTGCTACATCGCCCGCCGCAATCATTGCGACTGCGACGGCGCGCTTGTCGCCTCAGCCAGGGCCATCCGCGATGACAAGACAGCACCCCGCAAGATGCGCGACGAGGCGGAACTGCTGATCGCCACTTTCGCCATCCCCATCTGCAAGGTTTTTCCGCAGGGCTTCATGCCACCGCGCGACCCGGCGCAGTTGAGCGCCATGAAGGCCGGAGCCGCCGGTTGACCGGCCGCGCATCCATCATCCTCGCTTTGTTCGGGCTGGTGCTCCCCGCGCTTGCCGGCTGCGCCGGCGCAGGCGGCAATGCCTGCGATCTCCTGCCGGGACAGGAAGCCTGCACGCGGCCCTCTCTGTCGGCCAGCACATCCGGGCCGCAGGTCGCGGCGTCGCAGTTTTTTGGCGATGCCGGCACCAGTGACTATGAAAGACGCTTCCTGGCGCTGCTTGCCCACAACCAGCTCGGCGCCATGGATCGCGCCAACGGCACCGGGCCGTTCGGGCGCAACCGCCGCGACGTCCGGAACAGCGACTTCCAGGCGACCTATTCGACGCTGCAGCAACTGGCCGGACCGGTCGCCAATACTCATCTGCCGCCGGCCAATGGCGGCAGCGGCGAGGGCCATTTCGACGGTCGCTGGCGGGTGTCGCGGCAGACGCTCTACATCGATGCGGCGGCGCGGCCCTTGGCTCCCAAAACTTTCGATTTCTCCGGCCTGCAGGCACGCAGCACCGAGATCGTTGTGCGCCAGGCGGGCCAGCAGCCTGCCGACATCGAAGGCAGCTGCGACGGCGCACTGGCGATCCGCACCGGCGGAGCGTCACGCACCATTGCAGCCGGCGCGGCATTTCGCTTTCGTCTGTCGAGCGAGCACGATACGGTCAGCCTGTTTCCAAGCGACGGCCTGAACCGCTGTACGGCGAGAATCCGTTCCAGCCTTGCCCCGGCCGGCGCGCCGCTCACCATCCGGCGCGAGGAGACAGCCGATCCGGCACTCGCCAGCTTCGACAGCCGATACCAGCGCTGCCCCGTTCCCAGCGGCGCCGACCTCGACGCGCTTCAACGCGCCTTCTATGCCAGCCGCTGGCTGTCGCAGACCTGCGCCCTGCCGATCGGCGAGCCCAGGCTGCTGCGCAAGTCGCGCGACGGCTTCAACGCCAAGGTCGAGGCTCTGATGGGCGCGCGCCTGTCCGATGCGGCAATAGACAACGGCGACCCGGAACTGCCGCTCGATTTCTCCAGGGCGCCAAGGCTGAAGCTGATCTATCTGTCCTCGCTCGAATTCAAGGCCGACTTTTCCGGCTGCATCATGGAGCGGCTGATCCGCCATCATGCCGCCCTTGGCACCAAGGTGCGCATCATGGTCACCGACGTGCTGGAGCGCGAAAAGGACGACGCCATGCTGCACCGGCTGGCGGCCGAATTCCCCAATGTCGAGCTGCAAGAATACCGCTGGCGCGCCGATCATGGCGCGCCGATCGACGAGCAGATTTCACAACTGCACAAGACCCATCATATCAAGATGCTGGCGACGCTGGCTGAGGACCCTGCGCGCTCGCGCGTCATCATCGGCGGACGTAACATCCATGATGGCTTCCTGTTCCATCAGCCGATCGACCTGTCGCGCTATCCGGACCTGCAGCAATACGGCAAGACCGACGGGCTTTCGCTGAACTACTATTCGAACTGGAGCGACTTCGACATCGAGTTCGCCGACAAGGCGACGGTCGAGACGCTCGCCGCGCATCTGTCGACGATATGGTTGCGCGACGCCGACACCAATCTGGCGCGCCCCTTCTCCATCCCGGTCCGCGCAGATGGCCGCCCCCGAGGCAATACCCGGCATTTCATTTCGGTGCCCTATGAGGACGACCATGCGCTGGAAGACTATTTCGTCGAGCTGGTCGACGCCGCCCAACACCATATCCAGATCGTCAACCCCTACCTCAATCTGACGCCGAGCCTCGCCCAGGCCTTTGACCGGGCGCTCGCCCGCGGCGTCAAGATCGACATTGTCGGCCGCATCGATCTCAAGGGCGATATTGGCGGCAAGTTCCTCACCGCGCTCAACAAGCTGTTCGTCGAGAAATATGGCGACCGCATCAACATCCGCGAGTTCAAGGCGCCTGATGTGGTGCTGCATTCCAAGATCGTGATGATCGACGAAAGGCTGGTCGCCATCTCCTCGGTCAACCTCAACAACCGCAGCTTCTTCCACGATTCAGAGAACGGCATGATGGTGCTCGATCCCGCCTTCTACGTCAGGATGAAGCCGGTCTATGACGACTATCTCGCCCACTCGAACCCGGTTTCCACCAACGTGACGATCCCTTGGGCCTACCGGCTGCTGTTCGACGAGGCCTGGGTCAGGCAGGCGTTCTGATGCAATTCCAGGAAAAGTGTGAAGCGGTTTTCCGTCCGGAATTGCATCCACCCAAGAGGACGCGCCGCGCTATTTCAGATAGCGTTCCTGCGCCAGGGCACGGGCATCGATGTCGGGCACCTTGTTCGACATGATGTCGGCCAGCACTTTGGCCGAGCCGCAGGCCATGGTCCAGCCAAGCGTGCCATGGCCGGTGTTGAGGAAGAGATTGGAAAGTTCGGTGCGGCCTATTAGCGGCGGCCCATCCGGCGTCATCGGCCGCAGCCCGCACCAGAAGGTCGCCTCGCGCATGGCGCCGGCGCCCGGAAAGAGATCGCCGACCGAATGTTCGAGCGTGCGGCGCCGCGATTCATGCAGCCTGAGGTCGAAGCCGGAAATCTCGGCCGTGCCGCCGACGCGGATGCGGTCGCCCAGCCGGGTGATCGCCACCTTGTAGGTTTCGTCCATCACGGTCGACACCGGCGCCAGGCCAGCATCCTTGATCGGCACGGTGATCGAATAGCCCTTGACCGGATAGACCGGGATCGACCGTTTCATCCGGCGCATGAAGCCGGCCGAGTAGCTGCCCAGCGCCATCACATAGGCTTCTGAGGACTTGAAACCCTTGCTGGTGCTGAGGTTGGAAATGCGGTTGCGGCTGCGGATGACGCGCCAGATCGTCGTGTCGTATTCGAACGTCACGCCACGCGCCACGCAAAGCTCGGCCAATTTCTCGGTGAAGATCTTGCAGTCGCCGGTCTCATCATGCGGCAGCCTGAGGCCGCCGACGAATTTCTCGCGCACGCCGGCCAGCGCCGGTTCCGCCGCGATGCAGCCATCCTGGTCGAGGATCTCGTAGGGCACGCCATATTTCTTCAGCACCTCGACGTCGCCGCCGGTGCCGTCGAGCTGCTTTTGCGTGCGAAACAGCTGCAGCGTGCCTTGGGTCCGCTCGTCATAGGTGATGCCGGTCGCTTCGCGCAGTGCCTTCAGCGTGTCGCGGCTGTATTCGGCCAGCGGCACCATGCGCGACTTGTTGATGGCATAGCGCTCGGCCGTGCAGTTGCGCAGCATCTTGACCAGCCACGTCCACATATGCGGGTCGAAGACCGGCCGCACCACCAGCGGGCCGTGCTTCATCAACAGCCATTTGATCGCCTTGAGCGGAATGCCGGGCCCGGCCCAGGGCGAGGCATAGCCGGGCGAAATCTCGCCGGCATTGGCGAAACTGGTTTCCAGCGCCGGGCCTTTCTGCCGGTCGAGCACCGTCACCTCGTGGCCGGCCTCGGCGAGATAATAGGCCGTGGTCACCCCGATGACGCCACCACCCAGCACCATGATCTTCATCGTTCACTCCTTGCCGCGCCGCGTCTCAGGACGCTCGTGGACGCGACCCAATTTCTGAATTTGCGCATGATCCCAAATGAAAATCGATGCCGATTTTCGAGCGCCGTGCCGTTCACGCCGCCGAGGGGCCGGGGTCGTCTTCCTCTGTCTGCCGCATTCCGGCCGTCTCGCCAAGAGGTCGCCAATCGGCTGCGGCGCTGTAGACGAGAGTGAGCCCGTGCGGGCGCCGCCCGCCGGCCCGGTCTTTCTGCCTGACCGCGCGCCGGGCGGCCTCCGGCTGGTAAGGCACGGCCTTGATCAGGATCGACTCCCGCCGGCCATCAGCGTGCTCGATCGATGCCGTTTGGCCCTGCGCCATGCCGAGCATGCAGAGCCCACGCCTCGTCGCCACCGACAGGCTGGAGCCGACTGGTCCGCGCACCTCGTTCTGCACCAGGGTGCGCGTCTCGGCGTGGCCGGCATCGATGCTGAACACCACCCTGCTGTTCAGCGTAACGATATCGGGACCAACTGAACCGTTAGGGACGACATCGGCGCTGGAAAGCTTTTGTTCCAGGATGTGCGCGATCGGATCCGCGAATGCCCGCCGGCGCTCCAGCATGACTTCGAGAACTGCGAAGTCCTTCGTCGTCAGGCAGCAATTCGTGCTCGTCATCATCGCCTCCACGATCAAAGTCGTTGCGGGCCGGGGGCCGGCGTATCGACGGCTTCAACGGTCACCGAAAGTTCCCGCCCGCCACGGCTGCTCCAGTACACTGCCTGCCCGGTCGCCGCTCCGATGAGCGCCGTTCCCATCGGGGTCAGCACCGAAATCCTGTTTTCGGCAATGTCAGCTTCGCCGGGATAGACCAGCATGATGCGTTGGGTCTCCCCGCCTTCGGCGCGGACCGTGACGATCGAACCCATACGCACCACGTCGGCCGGCATCGCCGCCGCGTCCGTGATGACAGCCCGGTCCATTTCCGAAAGCAGTTCATCGGCCGTCTCGGGAGCGCGGTCGAGCAAGGCCCTCGCCAAGCTGGTCAACCTGCCGTGGTCGATATCGCTGATCAAAATCTGGCTGCTTGGACGCAGTTCCATTGCATGTTGCATGGCAAACCTCATGGATCGGCGCATCGAACGGATGCGCGCTTGCCGCCCTGACAGCGGCGTGATGAAAAGCCAACAGCCGCGAAAAGCTGCACGACGTGATGGCGACGGTGGATGTATGGATGCCCCGGTACGGACGGACGCCGGAAGGCGGCCGCGCCGGGGCTACGATCCCGCGATCGGGCAGACCCTGAACAAGGTTCTGGTGTAAGCGAGGTTGCTCATGCCCGAACCTTGCCGACAGGCGCCCGCTTGTCAAGCGCGGCCAAACCGCTCAACCCCCGACGTAGTGCCGGTGAAAGCGCGGGCCGAGACTGGCCAGGATTTCATAGCCGATGGTGCCGGCATGGCCCGCGGCATCGTCGACGCTCTGCGAGGGACCGAGCAGCTCGACCAGATCGCCCTCGCGCAGCCTGCCGGGCAGCAGGGCGGAAATGTCGAGAATGATCGAATCCATCGACACACGGCCGAGGAAAGGCAGGCGCACCCCCTCGAACCACGCCGCCGAAGCGGAGCGGCGCAGCCAGCCATCCGCATAACCGAACGAAATCGTCGCCAGGCTCAACGGACCGTCTGCGTGGTAGGTGTGGCCATAGCCGACGCCGGCGCCCTTTTCGACGCGGCGCGTCTGCGCCACCTTGGCCTGCAGCGACACCACAGGAAGCACCGGATTGTGTTCGCCAGGCGTCGGGTTGATGCCGTAGAGTGCCGCCCCTGGCCTGGCGAGGTCGTAATGGTAAGACGGCCCGAGAAAAATGCCGGAAGAGTTGGCAAGCGAGGCAGGCGCCTCGGGAAGCATGGCGCGCAGCCGCTCGAAGGCCTGCCGCTGCTGTTCATTGGCCGGATGGCGTGGCTCGTCCGCGCAGGCCAGATGGCTCATGACATATCTGACGTCGATGCCGTCGAAAGCACCGGCATCGCCGGCCAGCGCCTCGACTTCGGCCGGCGCCATGCCGAGCCGCGACATACCGCTGTCGACCTGAACCGCCGCCGGCAGCTTTCGGCCGGCAGCGCGTGCCGCAGCACTCCAGGCTTTCAACTGCACGCCGCTGTTGATGACCGCGCAGAGGCCGGCCGCCACCGCTTCCGGCTCGGAGCCCGGCGGCAGCCCGTTCAGCACGTAAATGTCGGGGCCAGCCCCGATCGCCTTGCGCAGCTTGACGCCTTCGGCCAGCAGCGCGACGAAGAAGGTGTCGCAGCCTTCCCGGGTCAGCGCCGACGCCACTTGGGCGGCGCCTAGGCCGTAGCCATTGGCCTTGACCACGCCGGCGCATCGCATGCCGCCCAGCCGCGCCTGCAGCCGCCTGTAGTTTTCACGGACCGCGCTGAGATCGATGGTGAGGATGGCCCCAGCCGCCGCCTCGCTTATGGCAGCATCCTCGGGCGATGACCTCTTGGGGGCGTCGTGCATGGCGACCCTTATTGTGGCGGATAGACATCAATAGGACCGTCGGGCCGGCGCGGCAACCGCGATCGTTTCAGAGCCAGCCGCTCGCCCTGCTAGCGCGCCAGGTGCTGGAACGCCGCCACCACCTCTTCATAGACCTTGCGCTTGAACGGCACGATCAGGTCGGGCAGGTCCCGCATCGGCCGCCACGACCATTCGTCGAATTCGGCGGTGTGGCCGCCCGGCGGCGGATTGATCTGGATTTCGCTGCTGTCGCCGTGGAAGCGGAAGGCGAACCATTTCTGCGTCTGGCCGCGATACCGGCCCTTGAAGGCAATGCCGACGAGGTGGTCCGGCAGATCATAGTTGATCCAGTCCGGCGCCTCGGCGAGCAGCGAGACGCTGCGCATGCCGGTCTCCTCATAGAGCTCCCGCTCCGCCGCCTGCAGTGGCCCCTCGCCCTTGTCGATGCCGCCTTGCGGCATCTGCCAGAGTTGCGTCGTGCCGGCGAATTCGCTGTCGGGTTCGGCAATGCGATGCCCGACCCAGACCAGGCCCTCGCCATTGAGGATCATCAACCCGACACAGGGACGGTAAGGCAGCGTTTCGCGATCGACCTTTTTTGCCATCATCTGTCCTTCGAGAGATTTGCGATCAGGCGTGGCTAGCCTTTTTGCGGATCTATGGCCACTGCTGAAATCGGCACGATCTCGATGCCGCGTTTCTTGGCCTCGGCAATCCAGGACGAGACGGTGTCGACCGTCAGGTCGAAGGCGGAGCCGATGCCGACGGCAGAGCCCTTTGCCCGCGCGGTGGCTTCGAGACTGTCGAGTTTCTTCAGGATGGCGCCGCGATCCTGCACCGCGTCGATCGCCATGTCGCCGGCGACAAAGGGCACGCCGTCCTTCAGCGCCAAATCGGGCGCCAGGCTGCGCGCCGACGAGCCGTCGTCGATATAGGCGAGACCCCGTTTGCCAAGCTCGGCCATGAACGGCTCCATCGCCGCCGTGTCGGCGGAAAAGCGCGCGCCCATATAGTTCATGACACCGGTATAGTTCGTCGTCCGCGACAGCGCCCAGTGCAGGTTCTTCAGGTTCTCTTCGGCGCTCGCCGCCACCGTCAGCGTGTTGCGGCCGGGGTTGACGTTGGGATAGTCGAAAGGTTCGAGCGGCACCTGCATGACGATCTCGTGGCCGCTCTGCCTGGCGGCCTGCATCCAGCGGCCGATGCTGTTGCCTTGCGGCGCGAAGCCCAGCGTCACTTCCGGCGGCAGCTTCGCAATGGCCGCCTGGGTACCGGTCTGCGACACGGCAAATCCACCGATGACGATCGCCACGCGAGCACCGCGCGCGCCGGACCACGGCCGCGCATAGACGTCGAACGGCCGCCGCCCATCGGCGGAGCGCATCGGCAAGGGTCCGGTGTCGCTGGTCTCGATCAGCGCCTTGTCGGGGATGTGCGCGATCTTCAGGTTCTGGCCGATACCAGACGGATCACGGATGACGATGGCTGCCTGCGGAGGACCATCGCCCTCCTCCTTCTGCACATGGATGATCTGCGGACCACCGGTCTTGGTCGGTGTTTCAACCTTCGGCGCTGCTGCCGGAGCCAGCGCGGGAGGTGACACAGCAGGTTCGGCGGCCGCCGTCACTTTCGGCGTCGAAACGGCGACCTCTTGCGGCTTTCGAAACGGCTTTTGCCTGAGCGCGATCGCGGCCGAGACGCCAACCACCGCCAGCACGACAACGGTCGACACGATCACGCCCGCGCTGACCTTGCCGGCAGCGCGCGGCGCCCGGACGGTCTGTCCAAGCGGGCGTTCGATGTCCTTGCCGATATCAGCCAAGCCCTGTCCCCGGGGCGCATGGTTCCGAAGGTGATCCCGTCGGGAGGACATGCGCGAATTCATCAACCTGGCGCACCCCTGGCGCCATATCTGGAGGCCTCGCCTTGCCTCCCCGAATCAAACTGCCGGAACCTTTCGGTCCCGGCAGCATCGCATTGCTTCGTTCAGGCGGCCAGACCTGGCCGACCAGGCCGTTACTGCCGAACCATCACTGGTTGAGCACGGCCTTTTCCGGATTGGGCGGGAAGGCCGGATCGGTTTTCTGGCCGCGCAGCAGCTGCTCGGCGTAGATGAGCTGCAGATCGTCCTTCGGATCCGGCGGCACATAGGCTGCCGAGCCCGAGCCGGTCGAGCTCTCGTCGGCACCCTTGATGTGGCCCTTGAGGTCAGACTCGCCGCGGGTCAAATCCCTGCCCTGCAGTTCGGGAGGCAGCGGCTGGTCGACCTTGATGTCGGGCGTGATGCCCTTGCCCTGGATCGACTTGCCCGACGGCGTGTAATAGAGCGCCGTCGTCAGCCGCAGCGCACCATTCTCGCCGAGCGGAATGATGGTCTGCACCGAACCCTTGCCGAAGGACTGCGTGCCGACCACCGTGACGCGGCGCAGATCCTGCAGCGCGCCGGCGACGATTTCGGAAGCACTGGCCGAGCCGCCATTGACGAGCACGATGATCGGCTTGCCATTGACGTCGTCGACCTGCTTCGGCTTGGCGTCGAAGCGGGTGACGTCCTTCGGATCACGGCCGCGCGTCGAGACGATCTCGCCGCGCTTCAGGAAGGCGTCGGACACGCTCACCGCCTGGTCGAGCAGACCGCCCGGATTGAGGCGCAGGTCGAGCACATAGCCCTTCAGCTTGTCGTCCGGCACCTGCTTCTTGATGGTGTCGATGGCGTTCTCGAGGTCGTCATAGGTCTTTTCGGTGAAGGAGGTGATCTTCATGTAGCCGATGTCGTTCTCGACCCGGAACTTGACCGCCTTGACCTTGATGATGTCGCGCACCACCGTCAGCTCGATCGGCTTGTCGGCGCCCTGGCGCAGGATGGTGAGCTTGATCGGAGTGTTGACCAGGCCGCGCATCTTCTCGACCGCGTCGTTGAGCGTCAGGCCGCGAACCTCTTCACCGTCGATCTTGGCGATATAGTCGCCGGCCAGAACGCCTGCTTTGGCAGCCGGTGTGTCGTCGATCGGCGTGATCACCTTGACCAGGTCGTTCTCCATGGTGACCTCGATGCCGAGGCCGCCGAACTCACCCTTGGTCTGCACGCGCATGTCCTGCGCCTGTTCGGCATTCATGTAGGAGGAGTGCGGGTCGAGAGAGGAAAGCATGCCGTTGATGGCGTTCTCGACCAGCGACTTGTCGTCGGGCGGCGTGACATATTGTGCCCGCACCCGCTCGAAGATGTCGCCGAAGATCGCCAGCTGCTTGTAGGTCTCCGATCCCGCAGCGTTCGCCGACGAGCCAGGAGCGCCATAGACAAGGCTCATGGCGGATGCGCCCATCAGCGCACCGGCAAACAGAAGCGACAGTTTCCGCATCATTTCACGTCCTTCCAGAAAAACGGTCCGCCCACCATGGGGCCGGATCGACGGGTTTTCCATCCTTGCGGAACTCGACATAGAGTTCCGGCGTGGCATTTCCATTCTTCGAAACCGAGGTGCTTGCCACCCGGGCCTCTCCCATCGCGCCGACCGGCTCTCCTGCGAGCACCGACTGGCCGGTCACGACGCTGATTCTGCTCATCCCCGCCAGAACGACATGATAGCCGTCCCCGGCATTGAGGATCAAGAGTTGACCATAGGAGCGAAACGGCCCCGCATAAAGCACATTCCCATCCGCCGGCGCGGTGACGATGGCTCCCGATTGTGTCGCAAGCATGTCTCCAAGCATCACCGCGCCGTTACCGTCATCGGCGCCAAACCGGCGTTTGATGCGGCCGGTGACCGGCAGCGCGATCTGCCCTTGCAGCGCCGAAAAGGGCGCCGTCGCCGTGAGCCTGTTGCCTTCGGGAACCGGCAGTGACGCCAGCGACGCCGTTGTGTCGCCGCCAGTCTGATCGTCACCCGTCTTGTCATCCCCCGCCTGGCCCGCGGCGGCCGCCTTTGCGGCATCCGCGGCCTTGCGGGTCTTGTCGGCCTGCGCTTCGAGCGACGCGATCAGATCCTTCAGGCTAGAGGCCTTGGCCGCCAGCTGCTCGGAACGCTGCTGTTCGGCCGCCATCTGCGCCTGCGTATCGGTTTCAAGCTTCTGCTTGGCTTCCAGCAGCATGCCGAGCCGCTTCTTTTCCGCCACCTGCTCGCCGACCGCTTCCGTCAGCCGCGCCCGTTCGGCCTCGATCGAGGCGGTCACCCGGGTCTGCTCCTTGAGGTCGGCCAGCAGGCTATCGGTCTGCTGGCGCAATTCCGGCACCACGGCGCCGAGCAGGATGGCGCTGCGCACCGAAGACAGCGCATCCTCCGGCTTGACCAGGATCGCCGGCGGCGGGTTGAGCCCCATGCGCTGCAGCGCGCCCAGCACTTCGGCCAGCACGTCGCGGCGCGCCATAAGCGAGGCGCGGATCTTCTGTTGCTGGCCTTTCAGCCCTTCCAGCTTGGCGCCGATGTCCTCGATGTCCTGGCCGAGCTTCTGCTCGGTCATCGCCGACTGGATCAGCGCCGCGGTGATCGAGGCATGGTCCTTCTTGACCGCGGCGATATCGGCGGCGAGCTTGGCCAGCCGTTCCGACGACAGCGTGATTTCCTTGGAAACCTGTTCGTATTCGGCGCGGCTCTGGTCGGGATCGGGCGCCATGTCGAGCGTGTTCTCGGCCCGCGCCGCATGGAACGACAAGAGGACCGCCGCCGCTATGCCGCAGCGCGCGCGCCAGGAGCCTGCTGTTGACAGACTCAGTGTCGATTTCCAGCCTTCAGACATTCGCCATCGACTCTATCCGCGGCTTCGTTAACGAACCATCAACCATGTTTGAACGGCCCGTTCCAGATGCATGTCTTGCGCGGCATTGGGGCGGAAATCCGGGTAACGGGCGACGAATCACAGCTGCCGGCAACTGTAGCGGCAGGCTCACGCGCGATGATAGGGGTGGCCGGAGAGGATCGTCGAGACCCTGTAGAGCTGCTCCCCCAGCATCACCCGCACCAGTTGGTGCGGCCAGGTGAGCGCGCCGAACGACAGCACCAGATCAGCCTGGTCGCGCAGTGACGGATCGTGACCGTCGGCACCGCCTATGGCGAGCACCAGCGCCTTGCGGCCGCCGTCGCGCAACTGTCCGATGCGATTGGCCAAATCCTGCGAGGAAAGGCTCTTGCCTCGCTCATCGAGCAGGATCAGCGCCGTGCCCGGCTGCAACTGCGCCTGCAGCCTGGAGCCTTCGTCACGCTGGCGCTCGGCAGCGCTCTGCGCGCGCCCCTCGGCGATCTCGGTTATCCCGGCGAATTCAAGCCCGACCGCAGGCCCGCTCTTGGCGAAGCGCTCGAAATAGCGGTCGGCCAACTCCCGCTCGGGGCCGGTTTTCATTCGGCCCACGGCATGAACTGAAATCTTCATCCCGCCTCTATAAGCCGCTAATGCCTGTCACCCAACGGAGAAATCCGATTCTGGGTAACGACACGAAGCAGCTTAATGAAGGGTCTCTTCCTCGAGATCCGGCGCCTGCCACATCTTTTCGAGATTGTAGAATTCGCGGACTTCGGGGCGGAAGACATGGACGATGATATCACCCGAATCGATCAGGACCCAGTCGGCGCCTGACAGCCCCTCGACGCGCGCCGTGCCGAGGCCGGCATCCTTGAGCGCCTTGAGGAGATGGTCGGCGACAGCCGAGACATGACGGTGCGATCGGCCCGACGCAACGACCATGTAGTCGCCGAGGCTCGATTTCCCCTGAATGTCGATTGAGACAATATTTTCGGCCTTGGAGTCTTCCAGACTGGCAAGGACTGTCTTGATGGCACGGGACACGGCGTCGTCTACGCTGATCCTGGCCGGCGAAGGCATGATATCGGCCTTCTTCCGCAGTGCTGTTCTCAGTGTATTTCCTTTCGCAGCAAGAACAACCAAATCACCCCCAAAAGCAGGTGACACCGCTTAGATAGGCAGAGTTCCCTGACAGTTTCAAGACGCAGCCCCGCCACGCACGAACGTCTTGCTGGTCCTGTGGCTCCGCCGCATCCCCGAAAAGATCGGAACTCGGGCCGCCCACATGGGTTATCGGCTCAGCGACCAACCGGGATTCCACTATGCCGATCGACCCGCAAAATGCTCTTCTTACCGTCCAGGCCAGCCTAGCCCAGCTCAGCACGCTGATCGTTTCGTACTCCTTTTCGGCCATTGGTGCCGTCATCCTGCTTGTCGTCGGCTACATCGTCGCCGGGCTTGCCGAACGCTCCATTTTCGCTGGCCTCGGCCACATCCATGGTTTCGACCAGACGCTGCGGCATTTCTTCTCCAAGATCGTCCGCTACGCCATTTTGGTGCTCGTCGTGATCATGGTGCTCGGCCAGTTCGGCGTACAGACCGCCTCGATCATTGCGGCGATCGGCGCCATCGGTCTTGCCATCGGCCTGGCGCTGCAAGGCACGCTGCAGAACATCGCCGCCGGCATCATGCTTCTGGCGCTGCGGCCGTTTCGCATCGGCGAGTCCGTCGAGGTCGGATCCATATCAGGTTCGATCGAGGAAATCGGCCTGTTCGCCACCAAGCTCAGGACCGCCGACGGCGTCTATATCCTGGCGCCCAATTCGACGCTGTGGAACCAGCCGGTGCGCAATTTCTCGCGCAATGGCGTGCGCCGCGCCGACATCACGCTCTCGATCGGCTCGTGGAACGACATCGACCGCGCCCAGAAGACATTGCTTGCCATTGCCGGCGCCGAGAAACGCACCCGTCGCGAACCGGCACCGATCGCCTTCGTCGCGACCTTGGGCGACAGCACCGTCTCGATCACCTTGCGCTACTGGACATCATCAGCGGATTTCTTCGCCACCCAGACCGATCTGACGAAGCGCGCCAAGCAGGAGTTCGATAGCGAAGGCATATCGATCCCGCTGCCGCCGCCGGAAGCACCGGCGCCCGAAGCGCGCCGGCAATAATCAATCGTCCGCGCGCCGAGGCTCGTCCGGCGCATAAGCAAGCTCGACCGGCAGCGGCGCCTGCGCCGTCATCGGCGCGAAACTGCCGGTCTCGGTGGCCGGCACAGCCTGTGTGGTGAAGACGCGCAACAGCACGAACAGGCAGAAGGCGCAGGCGATGACGATTGCCACATAGATGAAGGCCTGCGTCCCGAAGACCGCAGACAGTGCGGTGACGATGCCCGGCACGATGAAGCCGGACAGCGACCAGGCAAACAGCAGCGAGCTGGACAGCGCCACCATATCGTCCTTGCCGGCACGGTCGGCGGCGTGCGCGCTGGACAGCGAATAGATCGATTCCGAGGCACCGTCCCACAAGACATAGATCACCAGCAGTGCCGGCAGCGCACCGCCATCGAAACCGAGCGCGAACATGCCGGCCAACGCGGCAATCGCGGATGCCCCGATCAGCACGTAGCGGCGATCGGTGCGGTCGGAAATCCAGCCGAACGGAAGCTGCAGGATCAGCGTGCCGAGCGGCATCACCGACAGCAACAGCGCCACATCGGCCTGGCTGTAGCCCTTGGCGGTGGCATGGATCGGCGCAAAGCCGGCAATCGACATCGACAGGCCGCCGACCGCCAGCATGCCGGCAACGCCGACCGGCGAAATCCGCCAGGCCCGGCGCAGCGCCACCGAGGCCGCCTGCGGCGCCGGCGGCTGCGCCAGCCGTGTCATGCCGACAGGCAAGATCGACAGGGCAGTAAAGACGATGCCGATCAACGGCGCGTCCGCGGTCCTGATGTCGACCAGCGCCAGCGCCGCATAGCCGACACCGAGCCCGGCGACATAGGCGACGTAGAAAAAGGCCATTACCCGTCCGCGTATGGCGTTGGCCACGGCATCGTTCAGCCAGCTCTGCGCGACGATGAACAGGCCGCATATGGCAAAGCCGTACAGAGCGCGGGCGGCAATCCACAGGATTGGATGCGGTCCAGCGCCGACGGCGGCATTGGCAAGCGCAATCAGCGCCGACAGCACCATGAAGGCGCGGGCGTGGCCGACCCTGCGCACCAGTGGTCCGGTGAGGATACAGCCGGCGAGGCCGCCGGCCGACAGTCCGGTAATGATCAACCCGGCCCAGGTCGGATCGAACCCTTCTGCACCGAGCCGGACCGGGATATAGGCAAACATCAGCCCATTGCCGATGGCGATCAGCGCCATCGACACGATGACGCTGGCAATCGCAATCAGCGGCGTGGGCGCGCTGCCATGCTCAGGCTCGACTGCGAGGGTTTTGGTTTGAGTTGCCATATCTGGTCAGCATCGCCGATCGGCTGGACAAGCGCCGCTGTAAAAACGACATGGCCGGGCGGCCGAAACCCAGCCACTTCCCTTGGCGGAGAGGCCCTACCCCTTGGCCATTTTCCGAATCGCGCTCGACGACAGCGACGAGCGCGGGCCGTGGATGAAGGTCCAGGCCGGCGCCTGCATGCGGGCAAGCAGCGGCGCGTCGCCTTCATCGATGCGGGCATAGTCGAAGGTCTTGGCGACCACCGACGACAGGAACGACAGCGTCGCGCCGGGCCGATCGATGACCGCGATCGGGAAGGTCAGCACGATCTCGCGCCAGCGCTGCCAGCGGTGGAAATCGCGCAAACTGTCCGCCCCCATGATCCAGACGAAGTCGACGCCCGGATTGCGCGCCTTGACCAGCGCCAGTGTGTCGGCGGTGTAGCGCACATGATGCGCCGCCTCGAAGGCGGTGACCTTGATCTTCGGGTTCCTGGCGATCTTCTCCGACAGAAGCAGCCGCTCGGCCAACGGCGCCAACTCGCGCGTGCTCTTCAGCGGATTGCCCGGCGTGACCATCCACCACAACTGGTCGAGCGCCAGGCGTCGTAGCGCAATCTCGGCAACCAGCGCATGGCCGGCATGCGGCGGGTTGAACGAGCCGCCGAACAGGCCGACGGTGAGGCCCTTTTCGGCATGCGGCATCTTCAGGTAACGGGAGGGGACCGCCGGTTCGGAAGATGCCAGCATCGCCTCAGGCTCTAGCGACGAAAAGCTTCAAGGCCTCACCTGTCCCGACCCGCGCACGCGGTATTTGAACGAGGTCAGTTGTTCGACGCCAACCGGCCCGCGCGCATGCATCTTGCCGGTGGCGATACCGATCTCGGCGCCCATGCCGAACTCGCCGCCATCGGCGAACTGCGTCGAGGCATTGTGCAGCAGGATCGCCGAATCGATCTCGTTGAAGAACCGCTCCACGGCCTTCGCATCCTCGGCGATGATCGCCTCGGTGTGATGCGAGGAGAAGGTTTCGATGTGCTCGATCGCACCACCGATGCCGTCGACCAGCTTCACCGCGATGATGGCGTCGAGATATTCCGTCACCCAGTCGGCGTCGGTCGCCGGCTTGGCGTCGAAAAACACCTTCAGCACCTCGGCATCGGCATGGATCTCGCAGCCGGCTGCGCGCAGTGCGTCGAGGATCGGCACCAGATGGGTGGATGCAACCGCACGGTCGACCAGCAGCGTCTCGGCGGCGCCGCAGACGCCGGTGCGCCGCATCTTGGCGTTGACGGCGATCCTCACCGCCATGTCGAGATTGGCCGACCGGTCGATATAGAGATGGCAGATGCCTTCGAGATGGGCAAAGACCGGCACGCGCGCCTCGCTCTGCACCCGCCCGACCAGGCTTTTGCCGCCGCGCGGGATGATGACGTCGAGCGTACCGCCAAGCCCCTTGAGCATCTCGCCGACAGCGGCGCGGTCGGTGGTCGGCACCAGCTGGATGGCGTCTTCCGGCAGGCCGACGGCCTTCAGGCCTTCGACCAGGCAGGCATGGATGGCAGACGACGAATTCAGCGAATCCGAGCCGCCGCGCAGGATCACCGGATTGCCGGCCTTCAGGCAGAGCGCGCCGGCATCCGCCGTCACATTGGGGCGGCTCTCATAGATGACGCCGACGACGCCGAGCGGCGTGCGCACGCGCTCGATCTGCAGGCCGTTCGGCCGCTCCCAGGCGGCAATCACGTCGCCGACCGGGTCCTTGAGCTCGGCGATCTCGCGGATGCCATCAGCCATGGCGCGGATGCGCGCCGGATTGAGCTTCAACCGGTCCATAAAGGATGCGGAAAGCCCGGACTCGTGGCCATTCGAGATATCGATGGCATTGGCGTCGAGAATGTCCTGCTCACGAGAAATGATCGCGTCAGCCATGGCGACAAGCGCGCCATTCTTGGCGGCGGTGGTGGCGATGGCCAGCGGTCGGGCGGCGGCGCGGGCGCGGCGGCCGATATCGGCCATCAGCGCCACGGTGTCGTCTCCGGATTTTTCATGCAGCTTCAGCATGGCTCATCCTCCGCGTATGTCGCTTCCAGCCCGTACTTGTTCATCAGAATGACTCACCACGAGATCATCGCGGTGGATCATCGCCGAACGCGCTTCGTAACCGAGCACGGTTTCGATCTCGGCTGTCTTCAGGCCTGCGATCCTTACGGCATCGGCGGCATCATAGGCAACCAGCCCGCGCGCGATCTCGCGGCCTTCGGGCGACAGGATCGCCACCGTGTCACCGCGCGAAAAATTACCGCTGACCAGCTTGACGCCGGCCGGCAGCAGCGATTTGCCCGATGTGAGCGCGCCGACGGCGCCGGCATCGACGGTCAGCCGGCCGGCCGGTTCGAGTTGGCCTGCGATCCAGGTCTTGTAGCCCTTGACCGGATTGCTGCTCGGCCGGAAGAAGGTGGCGCGCTCGCCGCGCTCGATCGCCATCAGCGGCGACAGCCTTGTGCCCGATGTGATGATCATGGCGGTGCCAGCGGCGGTGGCGATCTTGCCGGCGTCGAGTTTTGTCCGCATGCCGCCACGCGACAATTCGGACGCGGCGGCTCCGGCCATCGCCTCGATGTCAGGCGTGATGCGATCGACAACCGGAATGAATTTGGCTTGCGGGTCACGCGCCGGCGGCGCGGTGTAGAGCCCATCGATGTCGGAGAGCAGGACCAAAAGGTCCGCACCCATCATCGTCGCCACCCGCGCGGCCAGCCGGTCATTGTCGCCATAGCGGATTTCTGAGGTCGCCACCGTGTCGTTCTCGTTGATGACCGGCACCGCCTTCATCTTCAAAAGCGTCGAGATCGTCGCCCGGGCGTTGAGGTAGCGGCGGCGCTCCTCGGTGTCGCCAAGGGTCAAAAGAATCTGGCCCGATTTCAGCGCGCCCTTGCCCAGCGCATCAGACCAGGCGCCGGCGAGCGCGATCTGGCCGACGGCGGCGGCGGCCTGGCTCTCCTCGAGCTTCAGCGCGCGCTTGCCCAAACCCAGAATCGTGCGGCCAAGCGCAATGGCGCCGGAGGACACGACGAGGATCTCGGCGCCGCCCTGGGCGAGAACGGCGATGTCGTCGGCCAGCGAAGCCAGCCAGTCGCGCTTCAGCCCGCTCGCGCGGTCGACGAGCAACGCCGAGCCGATCTTGACGGTGATGCGCCGGTATTTTTTCAGCGACTGCATGCCTTACTTTTCCCAGCGCGTCTCGACCACGGGCGCAGCCTCCGCGCGCGCCTCGGCAATCACCCTCATCAGCGCCCGCAGCACCGCTTCGACACCCTCGCCGGTGACGGCGGACAGAAGCATCGGCGCACGGCCAGCGGCGCGCTTCAGCGAAGCGACCTTCTTCTTGCGCGCATCGGCGTCGAGGGTGTCGACCTGGGAAAGCGCCACAATCTCGACCTTGTCGGTCAGGCCATTGCCATAGGCATCGAGTTCGGCGCGGACGGTCTTGTAGGCCTTGCCCGGATTTTCCTCCTGCGCCGAAACCAGGTGCAACAGCACGCGCGTGCGCTCGACATGGCCGAGGAAGCGGTCGCCAATGCCGACGCCCTCATGCGCGCCTTCGATAAGGCCGGGAATATCGGCAATGACGAATTCGCGCGCATCGATGCGGGCGACGCCGAGGCCGGGATGCAGCGTCGTGAACGGATAGTCGGCGATCTTCGGCTTGGCCGCGGTGACGGCGGCGAGAAAAGTCGACTTGCCGGCATTGGGCAGCCCGACCAGCCCGGCATCGGCGATCAGCTTCAGCCGCAGCCAGATGTTGAGCTCTTCGCCGGGAAGCCCGGGATTGGCGCGGCGCGGCGCCTGGTTGGTCGAGGTCTTGAAATGCTGGTTGCCGAAGCCGCCATTGCCGCCCTTGGCAAGCAGGAAGCGTTGGCCGACCACGGTGAGGTCGCAGATCAGCGTCTCATTGTCTTCCTCGAACACTTGCGTTCCGGCCGGCACTTTCAGCGTGACATCGGCGCCCTTGGCGCCGGTCATGTTGCGGCCCATGCCGTGGACGCCGGTCTTGGCCTTGAAATGCTGCTGGTAGCGATAGTCGATCAGCGTGTTCAGGCCGTTCACCGCTTCCAGCCAGACATCGCCGCCACGGCCGCCATCGCCGCCATCCGGCCCGCCGAACTCGATGAATTTCTCGCGCCGGAACGACACCGAACCGGCGCCTCCGTCACCGGAGCGAACATAGACCTTGGCTTGATCGAGAAATTTCATGGGATTGCAGTTTCTTTTATTGGCCTGGCGGCATTGCTCTAAACCTTGGGCCTTGCTCTAAACCAAGGCGCGGTCAAGGGCGAGGCCGTTTTGTGACAAAGGCCGCTTGGGGTCGGCCGGAGAAATGTTGGTATGAAGCTTGTAACCTACAACATCCAGTACGGCATCGGCCTTGATGGGCAGTACGATGTCGCGCGCATCGCTGATGCGGTGCGCGGCGCCGACGTGATCGCGCTGCAGGAGGTCACCCGCAACAATCCGAGGAACGGCGGGCGCGACATGGTCGCTGAGATCGGCGAGGCACTGCCCGACTATTTCGCCGTCTATGGCAGCAATTTCGAGGCCAATATCGGCTCGCGCATCGAGAACGGCCGCGCCATCACCACGACCTTCCAGCTCGGCAACATGATGCTGTCGAAAACACCAATTCATCTGTCGCGCAACCTGCTTTTGCCGCGCAGCCGCAGCTTCGAGATGATGAACTTCCAGCGCGGCGCGCTGGAAGCACTGATCGAGACGCCGCTTGGTTTCATCCGCTTCTATTCCATCCATCTCGATCACCGCAGCCCGGTCGAGCGCACCAGCCAGATCCAGTTCCTGCGCCGGCGCCTGTTGAACTACGCGCTCGAGGGCGGCGCGCTGTCCGGCGTCGCCGAGATCGGCCTGCCGGAATTGCCGCACCCCGAGGCGTTTGTCGCCATGGGCGATTTCAACATGCTGGCCGGCTCACCCGAATATGTCGAACTCGCTGGCCGGCCGGACCATGAATTCGGCATGCCGCTGACCGCCGACTTCGCCGTCGATGCCGCCGTGCGCCTCAACGTCACCGGCGACGATCTCGTCAGCTGGGTCGACCCCAAGGACCCCGCCAACGCCGGCCGCCACAAGCGCATCGACTACGTCTTCACCAGCGCCTCGCTTGCCCGATCGCTGCAGCGCCTGTGGGTCGACGACAAGGCAACCGGTTCGGACCATCTGCCGGTGTGGGCCGAACTGGGCTGATGGCTCTTCATCCGGCTGCGTTTTCGCGTTCGACGATCGCCATCATGATCGTATCGCCGTATTGTCCGTCGATACAGATAGCGTCGCTCTGCACACCTTCCCTGACAAACCCGACCTTGTCGTAGAGCGCGATGGCGCGGGCATTGTCGGCATGTACGAAAAGCTCGATACGGACAAAGCCGTCTTTGCGCGCTTGCGCCACGGTTGCATTGATGAGCTTCCGTCCAAGGCCACGCCCCCGATAAGACGGGACAATGCCCATCCCAAGCGCGCCGCGATGAGCGTGTATGGGCCGATCATGGCGAGTGATGTCGCACCAGCCGACAACCTCGCCACGAACAGCTGCTACATAGCCTGGATCGCCTCTTGCGATGCGGTCCATCACAAATCTTCTGGCTTGATCCAGCGGCGGCGCCTCAAGAAAGGACAAGTACTTTCGCTCACGCGAAACGACATCGAGCGCGTGATGAAAGCTTTCGATATGCTCCGGTGCGAACGGCACGATCGCGACCGTTTCAATACCGCTGCGGCCATCAACCATTGGCTTCACCGGCGCCATCCATCAAAAATGCACCCAGTTGCGCAGGCTGATCCACGTCTTCCTGTCGAGCCTGTAGCGCTCGACCGGCACCTGGCCGGCGACGATCGAGTTCAGCATGCCCTGGCCGGCATACTGGAAGCCGCACTTGTGGATCACGCGCCGCGAGGCCGGATTGATGACCCGCGTCGAGGCATGCAGCACCTGGATCGTCGTCTTCTGGAAGGCGAGGTCGACCAGCGCGTGGGCAGCTTCGGTCGCATAGCCGCGCTTCCAGTAGGGTTCGCCGATCCAGTAGCCGAGTTCCAACCCGCGATCGGTGGTGTTCAAGCCCGCGCAGCCGACGAAGGTGTCGGTGCCGGCCAGTGTCAAGGCGTAGGCGATGCCGGCACGGCGCGACCTTGTCATGGCCAGGAAGGCCCGCGCCTCGGCCTCGCCATAGGGGTGCGGCATGCGCGCCAGCATTTCGGCGACATGGCGGTTGTCGGCAAGCTCGACGAGTTGCGCGATGTCGCTCTCGCGCGGCGCCCGCATCACCAGCCGCTCGGTGACCAGCACCGGGCAGTCTATCGCGTAACTTTCGTCTTCTGAGTCTTCCGCTTCGGCAACCATTTGAAGTCCTCCAGGCAAAGAAAAAGGGAGATGGAAACCCATCTCCCCTGATCCTTTTCCTGGCTTTGCCAGACACCGGTCCCCGAGATGGGCGCCGGTGTTCTAGTGCGGAACCGGCTACTCCGCGGCTTTGGTAATCGGGTTGACCGATACGTAGGTTCGGCCGTTGGCTTTTTTGTTGAACGTCACGGCGCCGGATTCGAGCGCGAAAAGGGTATGGTCCGTGCCCATGCCGACATTGACGCCGGGATGCCAGGTCGTGCCGCGTTGACGAATGATGATGTTGCCCGGGATGACGGCTTCGCCGCCGAACTTCTTCACGCCCAGACGCTTGGAATGCGAGTCGCGACCGTTGCGCGACGAGCCGCCAGCTTTCTTGTGTGCCATCTAACTAACTCCGTTGCGCCGCAAGGCGCCTAAAAGGCCTTATGAACGCGTTCGCGTTCCGTTTCAAGTCCGATCCGGCGACCTGATCGCCGGAAAAATTACTTCTTCGCCAGTTCCTTGGCCTGTTCGCGCCAGTCCTTGATCTGGTCGGCGCTGAACGGCATGTGCTCGTCGATCTTGGCGACATCCTTGTCGGTCAGCTTGGCCAGCTGCGCGAAGGTGATGATGCCCTGCTCGGCGAGATCCTTGGCGGCGACCGGGCCGATGCCCTTGATCACGGTCAGATCGTCAGGTTCGCCCTTCGGCGCCTTGAACAGCGGTGCGGCGGCCGTCTCGGCCGTCACTTCTGCCTTGGGGGCAGCTTCCTTCTTGGCCTTGGCCTCCTTCGGTGCAGCCTCGGCCTTCGCCTCAGGAGCAACCTCAGCCTTGGCTTCCGCCTTCACGGCGGCCTTCTTGGCCGGCTTGGCGCCACCCAGCAGGATCTCGGCGATCCGCACGGTGGTCAAAAGCTGGCGATGGCCGATCTTGCGGCGCGAATTCTGGCGGCGGCGCTTCTTGAAAGCGATGACCGTGCGGTTCTTGCCCTGCTCGACGACTTCGGCGGTGACCAGAGCACCATCGACAAACGGCGCACCGAACGTGACATTCTCGCCCTCGCCATGCGCGAGCACGTGGCCGATCTCGACGATATCGCCGACATTGGCTTCGACTTTTTCGATCTTCAGGAGATCGTTGGCGGCAACGCGATACTGCTTACCGCCCGTTTTAATGACTGCGAACATTTTTTGCCTTTCGCTGTTCGGTCGGCCTTGATGAACCGCCTGAGGCGGTTCGGCCGTCTTTTTGTCAGTCTGCGGGTTCAAAAAACAAGCGGCGTGGAAGAACCCTCCACGCCGATTGCGCGCTGTCCCTAACCGAAGGTTGAGTGGGAGTCAAGGCAAACAGCCGTTGCCGACAGGGCAATCGGGTGAGTTAACGCGTGACAAGGAGGTTGAGAGCTGAATCTGTCGAGATCATTTGATTCTGAGGGGGAATATCTGGATGGACGATGTGGCTTGCAACGCCGGTGCGTTCGCGGAAACGGTTGTTTTTCTGGGTCATTTCAAGGATCTGCCTGATGGTCGGCAGAGTGCGAAGGTAAGGTATCCGCTGGATGAGGTGCTGCTGCTGTGTCTTATGGCGGTGATCGCCGGGGCGGAA
>NZ_JBFUET010000015.1:0-193284 GCF_056403815.1 Mesorhizobium sp. P2_E9 | reverse complement strand
GAGCCTTGAACATCAAGGTCGGGTCGAGCGGCGGGCGGCCATTGTCGGGGCAATACAGCGGCGCGGTCAGATCGTGGATGAAGGAGAAATCGATCAAACGGTCGATCTTGCGCAACAGGTGATCAGCCGGAACCAACTGATCCAGCGTTACCATCTCGAGCGCGGTCTGTTCAGGGGCGGGTCGCTTCAACATGGCCCAGTGAATCAAAAACCCCCGGCAAATGCCAGGGGTTTGTCAGCAGTCTGAAATGGCCGGGATGAACCCGGCCATTTCTTTAGATATTTAACCGCCAGAGCGATTACTGCGCGATCGGCGCGTATTTGCCGTCATGCCACTGGTTGATGTCGTAGCTGGCATTCTTGAGGTCGCCCTTTTCGTCGAAGGTGACGTCGCCGACAACGGTGCTGATCGGCGTGCCGTTCTTCAGCGCTTCGGCAACCTTGGCCGGATCGTCGCTGCCGGCGCGCTTGATGCCTTCGGCGAAAGCCTGGACCACGGCGTAGGAGAACAGCGTGAAGCCTTCCGGCACGAAGCCGCCGGCCTTGATCTTCTCGACAGCGGCCTTGGCTTCCGGCTTTGCCTGCGGGTCCGAAGGGAACACGAACATGGTGCCTTCGCCAGCCGGGCCGGCAACCTGCCAGAATTCCGGCGAAGCGATGGAGTCCGGCATGATCAGCTGGAACTTGAGGTTCTGTTCCGCCGACTGACGCAGGATGAGGCCGGCTTCAGGATGGTAGCCGCCGAAATAGACGACATCGGCCTTGAGATCCTTCAGCTTGGTGACGAGCGCCGAATAGTCCTTCTCGCCGGGATTGATGGCGTCATAGTAGACTTCCTTGAGGCCGCCGGCGTTCATGGTCGCCCTGACGGCATCAGCCACGCCCTGACCGTAGGCGCTCTTGTCGTGCAGGACGACAACGTTCTTGCCGGCATACTTCTTGGCGATCCACGGGCCGATGAAGGCGCCCTGTGCGTCATCACGCGTATAGAGACGCATGATTGTCGGCCAGCCGGCCTTGGCGGCCGCGTCGGTCAGGACCGGGTTCGAGGAGGCCGGGCTCATCATCAGCGCGCCGGATTCGGCATAGACAGCCGAGGCCGGAATGCTCGAGCCCGAGCAGGCGTGACCGTCGATGAACTTGGTGCCGTTGGCTACAATGCGGTTGGCCACCGAAACAGCCTGCTTCGGATCGCACTGGTCGTCCTCGATGTCGAGCTTGATCATCGAGCCGTTGACGCCGCCCGCGGCGTTGATGGCATCGGCGGCGGCCTGTGCGCCCTGCTTGAACTGATCGCCGATGGTGGCGAGCTGTCCGGTCATCGGGCCGACCACCGAAACGGTGATGTCGTCGGCGAATGCGACCGGCGCACTCATCATCAGGCCGAAAATGGCCGCGCTCAAAATACTCATTTTTTTCATGATAATAGAACTCCTCCACTCACGCGCGGCCGCTCCGGCCGCGCTTCTTCTTAGAGAGGCGGGACAATTTCATCCTTCATTGGGCCTGTCTAGGCGCATCGGCACCGCTCGATTGGGCCTGCGAGGCGTCATCCACGCAAAAAAGCCACGCCAGCCTTGTTCCGGCTGGTCGTGGCTTTTTTGCCTGTCGGGCTGTTTCCCCAGCGCCCCCGCGCCGCGAAACCCAACGTCGCCTTCCCTGTCTTCCTGCTAACCATGATCTTTCCCGATTTGCGGGATCACGGTTCGTCGCACGGCTTGGACCTGTCGGCCTGCCGCATTCTTGTTGTTGATGGCCCGTGGCCTGGCTGTCTGCGCAGCCTTATCCCTGTTTTGGCCCGACCGTCTTGGAGCGGTCTTGGCCGGAGCGTCCCCGTCCGACGGAACTCAGTGCATGGTCATCCATTCGCGGGCTTCGCGCAGCGCCTTGGCGATCTCGACCTTCGACATGGCCGCCGACAGTTCCGAGCGCAGCTCCGCGGCGCGGGCCGAGCCCTTGATGGCGGCGATGTTGAACCATTTGTGGGCGGCAACGACGTCGGTCTCGCAGTCGCGGCCGGTCGCATACATCATGCCCAGTTCGAAAAGAATGTCGGCCTGGGCAGTTGCCCCCATGGCGCCGAAACCTGCTTCAAGCATTTCAAAACGTGCCATTTTAGTCCCCTGTCTGGCTCCCGAGAGCTGCCTCCGTTTGTCTTGTCCGGGCCGCTCTTTCGATGCTTTCGAGAATGCCGATCAGGGTTGAATCCGTCGTTAAATGGCGTGCTTAATTTGAAGAAAACAAAGCTAAAACAAGAGGTAAACGCGCAAATTCGTTAAGGATACGAAGCCAGCAATTCAGCCGATTTGCGCCAAATTTGACGAAAATTTTCGCGGGCGGAATCAACACTCCGCTAACCACGGGAAACAAACACGCTGCGCCGGTCGTTTTCATTTCCTCTGCGACAAGCCGGATTCTGGCGCTTTCAGAATCCCAAACTCTTCCCTTGCGGCACCGCTTTTGTTTTTTTGGGAGCTGCATTAGCTTACGTTTGCGTAAGCGGCAGACCGGCGAGGCGGAGAATTCGGCCGGATATCCAAAGGGAGCAAGACATGTTTCGAAAAGTGAGCCTGGCTCTTGCAGCCACATTGATCATGGCGGGTGCGGCGTGGGCCGATCCGATCGAAGGCAACTGGAAGACGCAAGCCGGCGACACCGCCGCCATTTCAGGCGGCGGCTCGTTTTCCATCACGCTCAAATCAGGAAAATATGCCGGCAAGACCATCGGCTCGCTGAAGGCGGCCGGCGACAACAAATATGCCGGCAGCATCACCGATCCGGCGAACGACAAGACCTATTCGGGCAAGGCGACATTGTCGGGCACCTCGCTGAAGATGAGCGGCTGCGTGCTCGGCGGACTGATCTGCAAGAGCCAGACCTGGCACAAGCTCTGATCGATCCTATCCTTATTCTTCATTCTTCCGACATGATGACGGGGCCTGGCGGGCCCCGTTTTCGTTTCAGCGGCACGTCGAGTATTGCCCTGCTGCCGGTCACCGCGCAGCCGGCGCCCCGCACGCACAGACCCCGTCAATCAATTTGAACCGCAGATGAACGTCGGCATCAGAGCCGGTTCAGAGGCGTTGGGGCATTCTCTCCCGTGTTGAAGGAGACACGACCCAATGCTTGCTCGCCGCTTCACCATCGTCTGCCTGCTGATGAGCCTGTTTGGAATGTTCTTCGCCATCCTCGTCGCCGAAGCGGGCCGTCCTGCCCGCGCCTGGAACAAAGCCAGTTCCTGCCAATTCGATTGCGTGAACCATTTTCGCCGCTGAGGCGACAAAGACACAGATCCAAAGAGAAGAGCAAAAGCCATGAACCGCATCGCCGCCAATACCCTACAGACGCTTCGGCTCCTGCCGCGGGCGGTGCTTGTCCTGATGCTTCTGGCCGCTCCGGTTCTGGCGGTGCCGATGATGCGCGCCGATGCCGGCTCGACGATCGAGGCGCCGGCGCTGAAGAAGTCGGGCGTGGGTTTCGTCCTGCTGGTCAGCCTGCAGCGGGGATAAAGAAAATTGGCGCTTTGGGCGCCTTAGACAGCGACACCCCTCCCAACCGCCCGTCCAAGTCTCTATATTGAGTCA
This sequence comes from Mesorhizobium sp. P2_E9, assembly GCF_056403815.1. NCBI lineage: Bacteria > Pseudomonadati > Pseudomonadota > Alphaproteobacteria > Hyphomicrobiales > Phyllobacteriaceae > Mesorhizobium > Mesorhizobium sp. P2_E9. Next base: position 189,700 of record NZ_JBFUET010000015.1, on the reverse strand, counting down.
TGGAAAAGCGAATCTATCCCCAAGCCATCGAATCAGTCGTCATGCCCGAGCCTTTTGGCCGGCAAAGCTTTGACAAAGCCGAAAAAGCCGTCGCCGCGCTGCAGCTGCTCTACGACCGCAACACCAAGTTTCTGCGCGACTCCTTTGCGGCGCTTGCCGCGGCGGGCGGCGACAACGGCAAACGCTACCGCGCCTTCTATCCCGAGATCGGCGTCACAACCAATTCGTTCACCCAGATCGACTCGCGTCAGGCCTATGGCCACATGCCGACGCCGGGGCATTTTTCGACCACGATCACCCAGCCGGCTCTGTTCGAAAGCTATCTGGTCGAGCAGTTGCGCCTGATCATGCGCAATCACGGGGTCGCGGTCACGGTGTCGGAATCGACCACGCCCATCCCGCTGCATTTCGCCTTCCTCGAGGGCACCCATGTCGACGGCGCGGCGGCCGAACGCATCAAGCGACCGATCCGCGACCTGTTCGATGTGCCCGACCTCGACGGCACCGATGACCAGATCGCCAACGGCACCTTTGAAGTGCCATTCGGCGAACCAAGACCGCTGGCGCCGTTCACGGCGCAGCGCATCGACTATTCCCTGCACCGCCTGTCGCACTATACCGCGACCACACCGCAGCATTTCCAGAACTTCGTGCTGTTCACCAATTACCAATTCTACATCGACGAGTTCGTGGCCCGCGCCCGAGTGCAGATGGCGGAAGGCGGCCACGGCTATGCCGAATTCGTCGAACCGGGCAATGTCATCACCAAGGCCGGACAGGCCGCGCCCAGCGAAGGCGTCGCGCCGCCGCGCCTGCCGCAGATGCCGGCCTATCACCTGAAAAAGCCGAACCATGGCGGCATCACCATGGTCAACATCGGTGTGGGCCCCTCGAACGCCAAGACGATCACCGACCATATCGCCGTGCTGAGGCCGCATGCCTGGGTGATGCTTGGCCATTGCGCCGGGCTGCGCAATACCCAGGCGCTCGGCGACTATGTGCTGGCGCATGCCTATGTGCGCGAGGATCACGTATTGGATGACGACCTTCCCGTCTGGGTGCCAATCCCGCCACTGGCCGAGATCCAGGTGGCGTTGCAGGAGGCTGTTGCCGAGGTCACCGGCCTGTCGGGTTATGACCTGAAGCGCATCATGCGAACCGGCACGGTCGCCACCATCGACAACCGAAACTGGGAACTGCGCGACCAGCGTGGACCGGTGCAGCGCCTGTCGCAGTCGCGCGCCATCGCGCTCGACATGGAATCGGCGACGATCGCCGCCAATGGTTTCCGCTTCCGCGTGCCTTACGGCACGTTGCTGTGCGTTTCCGACAAGCCGCTGCATGGCGAGTTGAAACTGCCTGGCATGGCGACCGAGTTCTACAAGCGGCAGGTGGCGCAGCACCTGACCATCGGCATCAAGGCGATGGAGAAGCTTTCGGAAATGCCGATGGAGCGGCTGCATTCGCGCAAGCTCCGGAGTTTTTCGGAGACGGCGTTCCAATAGGCGGCTGCGAGGCCGCGGCGAGGCAATTCGTCGTCTTGCTCAGGCCGCAATTTGACCGGTAAGCAGATCGAACGCAGGCGGCATCCAGCAGACACGACCTCAATGATAACAGGCGCGCGCTTGAAAATGACGGCTGGGTTGGCATTCCTGGCGATGACGGCACTGTCGGCCGCGCTGTTGGCCGGGTTCTTCGGCACGCTGCATCCGGCGTTCGATTCCTTCTCGCATTTCCGCATTCACTTCAGTGTGCTTATGGCGCTTCTGGCATTGCCGCTGCTTGCCAGCTCGTTCCGGCTGCAAGCGGCGGCTGGGCTGGTCTTTGCCATCGCCTGCCTGGCCACGACGGCAAGCGCCCTGCCGAGACCTTGGCCGCAGCCTGCGGTTGCCAAGCCCGCCGATCAGGCTGTCTACAGCCTGCTGCAAATGAACCTGCGCTTCAACAATCCGACGCCGAAGAAAGTGCTCTCGCTGATCGGCCGCACCAATCCGGACGTGATCACCCTCGACGAGGTGTCGGAGATGTGGACGACCGAGCTTGGCACCATCACCAGCGCCTACCCCTACCGTATCCTGTGCCCCTATCCGAACGGCATGTTTGGGGTGGCACTGCTGTCGCGCCGGCCGTTTGCCGCCGACACCGCGCCGCGCTGCGAGCCGCGCGGCGCGATGGCAACCGCCACCATCGACTTCGGCGGCATCAGCGTCGATGTCGCCGCGATCCATTTGAGCTGGCCGTGGCCGAAGGAGCAATACTGGCAGATCGGCGAACTGGCGCAGACACTGGGCGGGCTTGGCCCGACCGCGATCATGGCCGGCGACTGCAACGCCGTGCCGTGGAGTGCGGCGGTGCGGCGGGTCGCCGCACTTGGCGGGCTGACGCTCATGCCTTCGGCCGGCCCGACCTGGATACACCGGACACTGCCCGACGTCCTGCGCCGCTATGCAGGCCTGCCGATCGACCAGGTGTTCAGCAAGGGCGGGTTGACCATCCTGTCTTCGACCCGGCTGGAGGACACCGGCTCCGACCATCTGCCGGTGCTGGTCGAGTTCACGCTAAGGCCTGACGACAAGCAGCCTGAGAATGGGCACGCCACAGCGCTCGCGGCGAGCGATTTGCCGTCCAAGCCCCACGGCTAACGCGTTCAATCGAGCGGAGCACGCGCGCCGCAACGAGACGGCGAACGGATTGTTCGTTCAAGGTTTTCCGATCAAGGCAGCGATCAGATGTTCGACATGGCCGCCATTGCTGTGCTCGCGCCGATCGAAGGCGATTTGTTTGGCCTCGTATTCGGCATAGACAGCCTTGATGCGCTGCTGCGCCTCGCGGCGCGTCTTGTAGCAAGACGGGTCGTTGGCCACCCGCAGGCCGGTTATCGACCGTTCCGTGGCGCGCATCATCTCCCTGGCGATGCGTCCATGAGTTTCCTCATGGGCGCGAACACCGGCGAAAAACCTGACCCAACGCCTTTTCAGCTCCGGCGTCGCGGGCGAGGCAAAGCGAGGGAAGGTGTAGAAGAGATTGAGCGTGCCATTGACACTCTGCATCCGGCAAAAGCCGTTGTCCTGACCGGCATTCAGGTTCCAGTCGACGGTATAGGCAGTTGTGGCGATGGCATGCGTCATGAAGCCGTGCCTGGGGCCTTTGCTGTCCATCGCCTCGACGAGGGCGGCGCCCGAACTTCCCGTAACGTCGTAGGTCCGCGTCTGGACCACCGCCCTGGTGCCGGCCAAGGCTTCTGGCGCACACAGCGCTCCAATAGTGACGAGGCATGTCAGAACGATCCGGCGCATCGGCCTTCTCCCCTATCCCTGGAGAAGGAACCATAGACCGGTGGCCGTTTCAACGGTTTTGCCGCCGGGCCCAAACCGCCCGGCGGCGCGAGGTCACATGCCCTGGTAGACCGGACCTTCGCCGCCCTGCGGCGGCACCCAGTTGATGTTCTGGTTCGGGTCCTTGATATCGCAGGTCTTGCAGTGGACGCAGTTCTGCGCGTTGATGACGAAGCGCACATCCTTGGCCGCCGGATCGGCGGCGGCGTTGCCGTCCTTGTCGACCCATTCATAGACGCCTGCCGGGCAATAGCGTGTCGAGGGCCCGGCAAAGACATCGTGCTCGGACCGCTTCTGCAGGTCCATATCGCCGACCAGCAGATGGACCGGCTCGTTCTCTTCGTGATTGGTGTTGGACAGGAACACCGAGGACAGGCGGTCGAAGGTGAGCACGCCGTCGGGCTTCGGATAGGCGATCTTCTTGTGCTGGGCGGCGGGCTCGAGCGTGGCATAGTCGGCCTTGCCGTGCTTCAGCGTGCCGAAGGGCGAGACGCCGAACAGCGTGTTCAGCCACATGTCGAGGCCACCGAGGCCGACGCCGACGATGGTGCCGAAACGCGACCAGAGCGGCTTGACGTTGCGCACCTTCTTCAAATCCCTGCCGATATCGGTCGCGCGCCAGGCTTCCTCGTAGGAAGTGAGCTCGTCATTGGCGCGGCCGGCGGCAATTGCTTCACTGACATGCTCGGCGGCCAGCATGCCCGACAGCACCGCGTTGTGCGAGCCCTTGATGCGCGGCACGTTGACGAAGCCAGCGGCACAACCCATCAGCGCACCGCCCGGGAAGGACAGTTTCGGCACCGACTGCCAGCCGCCCTCGGTGATGGCGCGCGCGCCATAGCCCAGCCGCTTGGCGCCCTCGAAGGTGCCGCGGATCGCCGGATGGGTCTTGAAGCGCTGGAATTCCTCGAACGGCGACAGATAAGGGTTCTTGTAATTGAGGTGGAGGACGAAGCCGACCGCCACCTGATTGTCCTCCAGGTGGTAGAGGAAGGAGCCGCCACCGGTCTTCATGTCGAGCGGCCAGCCGAACGAATGCTGGACCAGGCCCGGCCTGTGGTTCTCCGGCTTGACCTGCCAGAGTTCTTTCAGGCCGATGCCATATTTGCCGGGTTCGCGGCCATCGGACAGTTTGTATCTGGCGATCAGCTGCTTGGCGAGCGAGCCCCGCGCGCCTTCGCCGATGAGCACATATTTGCCCATCAGCGCCATGCCCGGCGCGAAGCCCGGGCCGTGCGTGCCGTCCTTCTCGACGCCCATGTCGCCGGTGACGACGCCGGTGACCGCACCTTCTTCATTGTAGAGCAGCCCAGCCGCGGCAAAGCCCGGATAAATCTCGACGCCGAGCGCCTCGGCCTTGGTAGCCAGCCAGCGGCAGACATTGCCGAGCGAGACGATGTAGTTGCCGTGATTGTTCATCAGCGGTGGCATGAAAATGTTGGGCAGGCGGAACGAGCCGGCAGGGCCGAGCACCAGGAAATGGTCTGCCGTGACCGGCGTCTTGAAGGGATGACCTTCCTCCTCGCGCCAGCCGGGCAGCAGCCGGTCGATGCCGATCGGATCGACGACGGCGCCGGAGAGGATATGGGCGCCGACCTCGCCGCCCTTTTCCAGCACGACGACGGAGAGCTCGGGATTGACCTGCTTGAGGCGGATGGCTGCAGCAAGGCCGGCAGGGCCGGCACCGACGATGACCACGTCGAATTCCATGCTTTCGCGTTCGATATCGCTCATCAACCCCTCCGCACTGGCTTGCCGCTGTTGCGTATCTTGCTGGCTCCTGCGCTGCATAGCGCATCAATTGGCGACAGGAAACCGGCGCAGACGTGACAATGCGGATTTGGCCAAAAAGTCGCGCATCTTGCGGAAGGGCAGCCGTTTGTGCCCGGCGAGCCCCACAGTGCTTGCGTTTTTTAATTGTTCGGCGGCTTGCTTATCGGCCATACTTCCCGCCATGCGCATTCCTGGGCCTGGCGGCTTTCCTTCGACGCGCTTTCTTTTCACGCCCGGCCGGGCCTGCCGGGCGATTCTTCTGGCCCTTCTGATGTCGGCACCGGGGCACGCCACAGCGGACGAGGTGAAAGTCTGGGCGACGGGCGCCTACTCCTTCTCCGACGAGCTTGGCGGCTTCCGCATCACCGGTGCCTCCGGCATCGGAACCAAGGAAGATCCGCTGGTCATCACCGAAGAGCTGAATTCGGCGACACCAGTGACGCTGACCATCCGCACGACCAAGCCGATCCAGACATTCGGCAAGGCGGGCGAGTTCGCCAACGGCATCATGTACATGCGCATCGACGTGCTCAACAACAGCGGCCAGGCCTGGATCGAATTCCAATTCGAGCTTCAGGAAATCCTGGATCAGCCGAGTGTGTTTGGAGACGGGCTCTCCTTCGACCAACGCAACAAGACGCCCGAGAACATCTGGTCGAGCAATTTCGCCGATTTCGACCGCGACTTCGAACCCTATGACCGGCTGCTGTTCAAGAATGGCAAGGTCGACCCGCTGAAGACCGCCAGCTTCGAGTTTCTGATGACCGATTACACGCCGCGATGGACTTTCTATCTGGTGCAGGACCCGCGCATACCGACGGGATAGGCCAGGCCCCAGCTTGCAAATTGCGGTCATGCGGACGAATGTGCGCACGATGACTGCCGCCTCCCCCAACAGCCCGACCGAAATTGCCGACATCCTGGCTTTCTATGCCAGCGCCGGCGTCGATGAGGCGCTGGAAGACGCCCCGGTGAACCGCTTCGCCGAGGCGGCACCGAGGCCTGTCGAGCGCGCGCCGGCACAGGCAGCGCCCCCTCGCGAAGACAAGGTGCCGGAGCGGCCAGCGGCTTCGCCCGGGCTGGATGCGAGCAACGTGCCGGATGCACCACCGGCGCGTTCATCGGTAGCCGCCGTGCCAGACGAAGCTCAGGCGGCGCTTGCGCGCCAGTTGGCAACAACGGCAACAACCCTGGACGAGCTGCGCCAGCATATGGCTGCCTTCGGCGGCTGCAATCTCAAGGCCACCGCCAAGAACCTGGTGTTCGCCGACGGCAACCCGCAGGCCGCGGTGATGCTGGTGGGCGAAGCGCCGGGTCGCGACGAGGACATTGAGGGCCTGCCCTTCGTCGGCCGTTCGGGCCGGCTGCTCGACCGCATGCTCGCCGCGATCGGGCTCGACCGCACCTCAGTCTACATCGCCAACGTCATTCCCTGGCGACCGCCGGGCAACCGCACGCCGACGCCGCACGAGACGGAAATCTGCCGGCCGTTCATCGAGCGGCAGATCGAGCTGGTCAATCCCAAGGTGCTGGTCAATCTCGGCGGCCCTTCGGCCAAGACCTTGCTCAACACGTCAGAAGGCATTCTCAGGCTGCGTGGCAACTGGCGTGTCCACACCACAGCCTCCGGCACCGCCATTCCGGCCATGCCGACGCTGCATCCGGCCTATCTGTTGCGCACGCCCGCGCACAAAAAGCTGGCGTGGCGGGATTTTCTCGAGGTGAAGGCTAAGCTGCGGTCACTCTCCTAGAGCAGTTCACGGAAACGCCGAACCGCTCTATCTCTTTGTTTCGACGCAATTCCGGACGGAAAACCGCTACGCACTTTTCCTGGAATTGCTCCTAGCGATAACCTCGCAGGTAATTGAAATGCCGTCCCTGTCAGCCTAACCATCCTTCCCATGACAACAGCCCAAACCTCCGCCGGCAGCCTCATTCGCGAATGGCGCACGCGCCGCCGCATGAGCCAGCTCGATCTCGCCATGGAAGCCGAAATCTCGCAGCGGCATCTGTCCTTCGTCGAAAGCGGGCGTGCCGCGCCCTCGCGCGATATGGTCTTGCATCTGGCGGAGCAGCTTTCGATCCCGCTGAGGCAGCGTAACCAGTTGCTGCTGGCCGCAGGCTTTGCGCCGAGCTTCGGCGAAAGGCCGCTCTCCGATACGACACTGGCACCGGCGATGGCGGCGGTCGAGATCGTGCTCAAGGGACATGAGCCGTTCCCTGCACTGGCTGTCGACCGGCACTGGAACCTGGTTTCGGCGAATGCCGCGATTGCTCCCTTCCTTGCGGATGTCAGCGAGGCTTCGCTGCTGGCGCCACCGGTCAACGTGCTCCGCCTCAGCCTGCATCCCGGCGGCATCGCGCCACGCATCGTCAACCTCGCGGAATGGCGCACGCACCTGCTCGAACGCCTCAAGCACCAGAACGACGCCAGCGGCGATCCGGTGCTGGTCGAATTGGAACGCGAGCTGCGCACCTACCCGTCCGGGCTGAAGGGCAGCAGGCCCATGCCTGTCGAGCCGAATGCGATCGTGCATCCGCTGCGCCTCGCCCATGGTGATCAGGTGCTGTCGTTCATCAGCACCATCACGGTGTTCGGCACACCGCTCGATGTGACCTTGTCGGAACTGGCGATCGAATCCTTCTTCCCGGCCGACGAACAGACAAGGGCTGTGCTGGTGCGGCTAGCCAAGGAGCGGAGCGAGCGATCCTGATTAGCCTTGTGGCAGCGTCACCTTGCGCGCTCGCTTACGCTCCAGTCCAAGTTGCCGCTCGCGCCAGATGATAAAGATGCCGGCGGCCACCACGATCACACCGCCGACCAATGTGCTAAGCGAGGTCACGTCGCCGAAAACGAAATAGCCGACGACGACGCCGAGGATCATCGACGTGTATTCGAATGGCGCCACCACCGAAGCCTCGGCATGGCGATAGGCCGAGGTCATCAGGATCTGGCCGAGGCCGCCGCAGAAGCCGGCCATGATGAGCAGCGCGGCTTGCGCCGGCGTCAGTGCTTGCCAGCCGAAAGGCAGCGTCAGTAGCGAGAGCACGCTCGCGGTCGACGAGAACCACAAGACGATGGTCGCCGTCTTCTCCGTTTGCACGAGATTGCGCACAAGCAGCATGGCGACAGCCGAGATCGCCGCGGCCACCAGCGCGGCCATGACGCCCAGGACCTCCTGGTCGTCCAGCCCTTCGTCGGAGTTGAGCAGGGTCAGCTCCGGCCAGGAAATGATCAGCACGCCGACAAGGCCAATGGCGACAGCGCTCCAGCGGTAGACGCGGATCGTCTCGCCAAGAAAGACCGAGGAGAACACCACGACCAGCAGCGGCTGTGCATAGTTCAGGGTGATCGCCTCCGGCAGTGGCAGCCTGGTGAGCGCGAAAAAGCCAAGCCCCATGGCGCCGACGCCGACGACGCCGCGCGCGACGTGGTTAAAGGGACGTTTGGTGACGAATGCCGTCGACAGCTGTCCCTTCAAAGCCAGGAAGGCAATGATCGGGAAGATGGCGAAGAAGGAGCGGAAGAAGACGATCTGCCCGGCTGGCACGTCGCCGGCCGCCTTGATGCAGGTTTGCATGCCGACAAAAACCGCGACGGAGACGATCTTCAGGGCGATGCCCCTTAGCGTACCGTGGCCGCCGGTTGTTTCTGGTTGAGCCCCGGCTCCTGATGTCACGCTGGTTATGCGTTCCTGATCGTTGCCTGTATGCCCGGCAACGCTGGCATTCAACATGCTTTAGCCGCGATGCCGCAAAGAAGGCCTCGATAGACCCTCTCGCAGTTTTGTCGAGGGACCGTTTCGTGTAAAGAGCGCGGACTTCAAATTTCTTGGACCAGCGGAACTATCCGCTCCCAAGGCAATCGACAGGAAAAACAACGGAATGCGCACGGACACCGGCCAGGTCTTCAAGCTCGAAGACTATCGCCCCAACGAATATCTCATTCCGCAAACCAACCTGACTTTCCGCCTTTCGCCAGAGGCCACAATCGTCACCGCAATACTGACGGTCGAACGCCGCGACGGCGCGTCCGCGTCGGCGCCTTTGGTGCTCGACGGCGACGGGCTGACGCTCAAGCGCATCGCGATCGACGGCAAGAAGGCAAAGCCGGCGGATCTGCTGGTGACGCCCGACCAACTCACCATTCTCAAGCCGCCGGCCGCGCGCCGCTTCCAACTGTTGATCGAAACCGAACTGGCGCCGGCCGACAACGAAGCCCTGATGGGGCTCTACCGCTCGAACAATGTCTATTGCACGCAATGCGAGGCTGAGGGCTTCCGCCGCATCACGTATTTCCTCGATCGCCCCGATGTCCTGTCGGTCTACACCGTGCGCATCGAGGCACTGCGCGACGAGGCGCCGCTGCTCCTGTCCAACGGCAATCCCGTCGACAAGGGCGATCTCGGCGACGGCCGGCACTATGCCGTGTGGCACGACCCCTTCCCCAAGCCGTCCTATCTGTTCGCGCTGGTGGCTGGCAATCTCGGCCGGGTTGCCGACAGTTTCGTCACCCTATCCGGCCGCGAGGTCGAGCTCGGCATCTATGTCGAGCCTGGCAAGGAGAAGCTCGCCGGCTACGCCATGGACGCGCTGAAGCGGTCGATGCAATGGGACGAAGAGGCGTTTGGCCGCGAATACGACCTCGACGTCTTCAACATCGTCGCCGTGTCCGACTTCAACATGGGCGCGATGGAGAACAAGGGCCTCAACATCTTCAACGACAAATATGTGCTTGCCGACCAGGAGACGGCGACGGACGCCGATTTCGCCAATATCGAGGCGATCATCGCGCATGAGTATTTCCACAATTGGACAGGCAACAGAATCACTTGCCGCGACTGGTTCCAGCTTTGCCTGAAGGAAGGTCTGACGGTTTTCCGCGACCATGAATTCTCCGCCGACCAGCGCTCGCGGCCGGTCAAGCGCATCGCCGAGGTACGCCTGCTGCGCGCGCATCAGTTTCCCGAGGATCAGGGCCCGCTGGCGCATCCGGTGCGGCCGCGCCGCTACCGCGAGATCAACAATTTCTACACGGCGACGGTCTACGAAAAGGGTTCCGAAGTGGTGCGCATGATCCGCACCATCCTCGGGGCCGACGCCTTTCGCGCCGGCATGGACCTCTATTTCGAGCGCCATGACGGCGACGCGGCGACGATCGAGGATTTCATCAAGGTGTTCGAGGATGCTTCGGGCCGTGACCTGTCGCAGTTCGCGCTCTGGTATCATCAGGCGGGCACGCCCAATCTGACGGTCAGTTCGACACACAATGCGGCCGCGCAGGAATTCACGCTCGAGATCGAGCAGTCGGTGCCGCCGACACCCTCCGAGAGCCGCAAGCGGCTGATGCATATTCCGCTCGCCTTCGGGCTGATCGGCGCCGGCGGCAAGCCTGTCGAGTATAGCGGCGTCGACGGCGCCAGTGTCGAGGATGGTGTCATCCATCTTCGCAAGCGCCGCCATATGGTGCGCTTCTCGGGCGTTGCCGAACGCCCGGCGGTGTCGCTCAATCGCGGCTTTTCGGCGCCGGTGACGCTGTCGGTCGAGCAGAAGGCCGACGACCAGTTCTTCCTCGCTCGCCATGACAGCGATGCCTTCTCGCGCTGGCAAGCCCTCAACACGCTGCTCACCGATGCGCTGATCGCAGCCTTCCGCGAGATCCTTGGCGGCAAGCAGCCTGTCTTCGCGACGCGGCTGACCGAGCTTGCCGGCAGCGTCGCCGGCGATGAGACGCTGGAACCTGCCTACCGGGCGCTGGCGCTAGCGCTGCCCGGCGATGCCGACATCGCCCGCGACATCGGCAAGAATATCGATCCCGACGCCATCCATGCAGCCCGGCAGGCCCTTGCGCTCGCGATCGCCACGGCCAATGGCGAGGCGTTTTCCAGCCTCTACCACAGCCTTGCCGACAAGACCGCCTTCCGCCCGGACGCGGCGAGCGCGGGACGACGCGCCTTGCGCAACACTTTGCTGGATTATCTCTCGCTGCTGCCGGATGGAGCGGCATTGGCCGCCGAGCATTTCCAGTCCGCGACCAACATGACCGACCGCGCGGCCGCACTTGGCACGCTCGCGCATCGCCACCATGGTTCGCCCGAAGCCATCAAGGCGCTGGCGGCTTTCGAGATGACTTATGGGTCCGACCCGCTGGTCATGGACAAATGGTTCCAGATTCAGGCCAGCGTGCCGGGGCCGCAGGCCGTGGACACGGTTCGGGCCCTGTCAGCTCATCCGGCCTTCTCGATAGCCAATCCAAACCGGGTGCGCTCGTTGATCGGCACCTTCTCCAGCGCCAACCAGACCGGCTTCCACCGCGCCGACGGCGAAGGCTACCGGTTCTTCGCGCAGACGGTGCTCGAAGTCGAAAAGCGCAACCCGCAAGTGGCGGCAAGGCTGGCGACGGCACTCAGATCGTGGCGTTCGCTTGAGCCGGGCCGGCAGTCCAAGGCTCGGGAAGCGCTGCTTTCGATCGCCAATGGCGAAAACCTGTCGGCGGATCTACGCGATATTGTCGAGCGGACGCTGGCCTAGCACCCCTTGCCTTCTCCCGTCCGGGAGAAGGCCCGAGCCGCCGCACCCCCAAAACCGATTATTTTAGTCGATTTTTAATCTTTTTTCGCCGGACCACTGGACAAGGCGAATCACGTTTGATTCTTTACTGACGATTCGGATGTGCGGCGTTTGCCGGATCACCAAGCAGCATAGGCAAATTCGGGGAGTGCCATTTATGGCGAAGGCGGACGCGTGGGGCGCGCCCGGTGGGATGGCTTTTGCGCGTCGCGAGACGCGCAGCGACGGCCTTGCCGGGAATACGCGGCTCATCGCCGAACCGGCCTACAAGCGGCTTCTGGCCGCCGAGCCGCTGCTGCGCCGGTCGATACCGGCCCTCATCATCATCTTCCTTCTCGTCATCGCGGCGCTGCGCGTGCTGTCGCTGATGAACGAACGCGACGACGTCGAGCGCGATGCCAAGGCGATCCTGACGCTGGCGGCGGGTCAACTGGCCAGTTCGCTGGCCACCACCTCGGATACCGTGCCCGGCGCCATACAGGACCTGCTGGAGACCACCAGCCGCCAGGGCTCGATGAGCCGCAGCCATGTGCTCGTCATCACCGACAGCGCCTTCAAGATCACTGCGGTCACGCCGCGCTCGATGCCCTGGCAAGGCCATGCCCTCGACGGTCTCGTCGAGGGCGGCCAGCCGCTGTTCATGTTCGGCGATCGCGCCGGCGTCATGGAGGTCAATATCGGCGGCCAGGACTGGTACGCCGCGGTCAGCGTTGCCAAGGACCGGAAGGGTGCCGCGGCGGCCCTGGTGCCGCAGGAAGCGGTCTTCGACACATGGCGCAAGACCGTCTCGCTCAACGTTACCCTGTTCGTGCTGACGGCCGGCGTGCTGATCATCATCCTCTATGCCTATTTCGGGCAGGCGGCGCGCGCCCAGGCGGCCGATCGCATCTATCTCGAAGCGCATCAGCGCATCGACATGGCGCTGGTTCGCGGCCGCTGCGGCCTATGGGACTGGGACATGGTGCGCGGCAAGATGTATTGGTCGCGCTCGATGTACGACATGCTGGGCTACGAGCCCTGCGACACGATGTTGTCCTTCGGCGAGGTCGACGAGATCATCCATCCAGAGGACGGCGACCTGTTCGATCTCGCCAACAGAATTGTCGCCCGCGAGATCGACCACATCGACCAGGTGTTCCGGATGCGGCATGCCGATGGCCAATGGGTGTGGATGCGCGCCCGTGCCCAAGTTATGGATCCGGAGGCACCGGAAATCCAGCTGATCGGCATCGCCGTCGACGTCACCGAGCAACGCCATCTGGCGCTGCGTTCCGAGGCCGCCGATCTTCGCCTCAGGACCGCGATCGAGAACATCAATGAATCCTTCGTGCTGTGGGATTCGGCGCAGCGGCTGATCATGTGCAACTCCAAATACCAGCAGGACAACGGGCTCTCGGATCGCGATGTGATGCCGGGGGTGACGCGCGCTTCCTTGGAAGAGCGGATGCTGGCCTTTGCTTCCGAGCGGCGGCTTGCCAACACCAATGGTCCGCAAGGCGGCGCCACTTTCGAGCGGCAGTTGTCCGATGGCCGCTGGCTGCAGGTCAACGAACTCAGGACCAGGGACGGCGGCATCGTCTCGGTCGGCTCCGACATCACCCAGATCAAGCTGCATCAGGAAAAGCTGGTCGACAGCGAACGCCGGCTGATGGCAACGATCCACGATCTCAGCCTCGCCCGGCGCTCCGAAGAGGAGCGATCCAGTGAGCTGGTCGACCTCAACCGCAAATACATGAAGGAAACCGAGCGCGCCGAAGCGGCGAACCGGGCCAAATCCGAATTCCTGGCCAACATGTCGCACGAATTGCGCACGCCGCTGAACGCCATCATCGGCTTTTCCGAACTGATGGAACAGGGGCTGTTCGGCCCGCTGGGCTCGGAGCGCTACGAGGAGTACGCCACCGATATCAACAGCAGCGGCAAATATCTGCTGGGCGTCATCAACGACATTCTCGACATGTCCAAGATCGAGGCCGGCCAGTTCTCGCTGGACCAGGAGCAGATCGACCTCGGGCCGCTGATCAGCGAAACGGTCCGCGTCGTCTCGCTGCAGGCCGCGCAAAAGGCGATCACCGTGGAAACGCGTATCGCCGACGCGCTGACGCTGTTTGCGGATCGCCGGGCGATCAAGCAGATCGTCATCAACCTTCTGTCCAACGCGGTGAAGTTCACCGGCCAGGGCGGCCACATATCGGTCCGGGCCCGCAACACGTCCGGCGCGCTGGTGCTGACGATCGAAGACAATGGCTGCGGCATACCGAAGGCGGCGCTCGGCAAGCTCGGGCGGCCCTTCGAACAGGTGCAGAACCAGTTCTCCAAGAACCATGCCGGATCCGGTCTTGGCCTTGCGATCTCACGCTCGCTGGCCGAGCTCCAGGGTGGCGCGCTGAAGATCCGGTCGACCGAAGGCGTCGGCACGATCGTATCGGTGCGAATACCGGTCAAGAAGGCGCCGCCTATGGTCAAGGTTGCGGCGTGAGCAGCAGGCTCCCAGCGACATCGCCGGAGCCTGCATTAGACTATCTCACTGCACGCTGCCGTTGCTGTCGTCGTCATCCGATTGGCGGTGATGGTCAAAGCGGCCGCCCTTCGGCAGCTCGCTCCTCTCGATCTTGCCGTCATTGTTTTTGTCGAGCATGGCGAAGACCTTTTTCTCACGACCGGTGATGTCATCGGTGGTGACGGTGCCGTCGCCCTTGGTGTCGTAGCGGGCGATGATGCGCCTGGCCATCCGCTCGAAGCGCGCCTTCTCCAGCGCGTCGGCGAGCTGGGCGACGGTCAGCTTGCCGCCATTGGCGGCAACGAGCTTCTTCAGCCGCGCGTTCATGGCGTCGGAGAACTGGTCGAAGGTGATGGCGCCATCTGAATCGCTCATCGCCTTGTTGAGGCGCATCATTGTGTCCTCGCGCATTTTTGCGCTGGCATTGTTTTCGGCATAGGCGGTGGTGCCGACGGCGCCGGCGAGCGCTGCGAAGGCAAGGGCAAGCTTGGTTGACTTTCTCATGGGTCTTCTCCTGTTGCATCGTCACCCCCGATGCGAGAGCGGCGGATCTTCGATCCTGTTGCCGCTCTATCTCTTTGTTCAAGCATCGGATTTTCCCAAAACCGGTTTCCACTTTTGGGTCCGATGCTTCGACAGCTATTTCACGGTCGTCCGGCACGAAGCAAAAGATCAAAATCCTTCCTGACCCTTTGCGACGTCTCCTTGAGATGTGCTTCCAGCACACTGAAATCCGGCAGGTCGGTCACCGCCAGAAGCAGATCCGAAAGCCCCGGCGGAACGTCATCGCGCTCGAAGGCTCCGGTGAGGCATAGCCGCGTCATCTGGGTCAGCGCCAGATAGAGCGCGAAGGCAGCACCAAGTTCTTGCCGGACGCCGGCATCGGCGAAGCCAGGTGCGAGGCGGGACAGGATCTCGGCCGTACCGGTGACACGCGGCCTGGCCTCGACCTGCCCGGTGATGACAGCCACCTGGGCGATAAATTCGAGATCGATCAGCCCGCCGGGGATCAGCTTGATATCCCAGAGGTCACGCGCCGGCTTTTCCGTCTCGATCATGGCGCGCATGTCCGAGGCCTCGGCCTTCGCCTTTGCCGCGTCGCGCGGCAGGCCAAGCACGGCCGCGACTTCCGCTTCGACCTCGGCGCACAGGCCGGCATCGCCGCCAATGGCGCGCGCCCGCGACAGCGCCATATGCTCCCAGGTCCAGGCCTCCTGGCGCTGATACTTCCTGAAGGCGTCGATGTGGGTGGCCACCGGCCCTTTGTTACCTGACGGCCGCAGCCGCAGATCGAGTTCGTAGAGCACCCCTTCCGCCGTCGGTGCCGAGACGGCCGCGATCAGCCGCTGCGTCATGCGCGTGTAGTAGTGCGAGGGCGCCAGCGGCTTGTCGCCGTCGGAGTCCTCGGCATCCGCGTCATGGTCGTAAAGCAGGATGAGGTCGACATCCGATCCCGCGGTCAACTCGCGGCTGCCGAGCTTGCCCATGCCGAGCAGCGAAACCACGCCGCCGGCGATCGTGCCGTGGCGCGCCGCGAACTCGGCGGTCACTGCCTGCAAAGCCGCCTCGATGGTGAGATCGGCCAGATCGGAAAAGGCGCGGCCGGCCCGGGCCGGATCGATCGAGCCGGCAAGCAGCCGAACACCAATCAGGAATTTTTGCTCCGAGGCAAAGATGCGCAGCCGGTCGAGCACGTCCTCATAAAGGCGATCGCCTTCAACAAAGGCGGACAGCCGCGCCGACAGATAGGCGCGGTCCGGCAGTTCACTCAGCAAGGCCGGGTCGAGCAAGCCGTCGAAGACATGCGGCCGGCGCGTGATGATCGCCGCCAGCCGGGGTGCCGCGCCCATGATCGTCGCCATCAGCTTGAGCAGCGCCGGGTTCGACTGCAGCAACGAGAACAGCTGGATTCCGGCTGGCAGGCCGGCGAGGAATTCGTCGAAGCGGATCAGGGCCTCGTCCGCCCGGCGCGTCTGGCCGAATGCCTTGAGCAGTGCCGGCGTCAATTCCGTCAGCCGCTCGCGCGCCTCCGCCGACCGGGTGACGCGATAGCGTCCGAAATGCCAGCCGCGGATGACACGGCAAATGTCGCTCGGCCGCTGGAAGCCGAGGCCATGCAAGGTTCGCAGCGTATCAGGGTCGTCGACGTCACCGGTGAAGACCAGATTGCCAATGCCCGCCGAAAGCTCCGGTGCTGTTTCAAACAGCGCCGCATAGTGGCGCTCGACCTGTTGCAACGAGGCGCGGAAGGCCAGGGAAAAGGCCGCGGCATCGGCAAAGCCCAGCATGCGGGCGATGCGCTCCAGCCCTTCATCGTCTTCCGGCAGCGTGTGCGTCTGCTCGTCGGCCACCATCTGGATGGCGTGTTCTACACGGCGCAGGAACCAGTACTGGCGGGCGAGTGCGTCACGCGCCTCAGTGGTGATCCAGCCGCGTGCTGCGAGCTGGCCAAGCATCGGCACGGTCTCGCGGCCGCGCAATTCCGGAAAGCGGCCGCCGGCGATGAGCTGCTGGGTCTGGACGAAGAACTCGATCTCACGGATGCCGCCACGGCCGAGCTTGACGTTGTGGCCTTTTACGGCGATCTCGCCATGGCCCTTGTGGGCGTGGATCTGGCGCTTGATCGAATGGACGTCGGCGATCGCCGCATAGTCCATGTATTTGCGCCAGATGTAGGGCTGCAACTCCTTAAGGAAGGCAGCGCCCGCGGCGAGGTCGCCGGCCACCGGACGCGCCTTGATCATCGCGGCACGTTCCCAATTCTGGCCACGCGCTTCGTAGTACCGCAGTGCTGCTTCAACGGGGATCGCCAGTGGGGTCGAACCGGGATCCGGGCGCAACCGCAGATCGGTGCGGAAGACATAGCCGTGCTCGGTCCGATCCTGCAGGATGCGCACCAGCCGTCGCGTCAGCCGCGAAAACAGCTCGGTGGCGTCGAGCGGATCGACAATTGCGGGTGCTTCCGGATCGAAGAAGACCACGAGATCGATGTCGGAAGAGAAATTCAGCTCGTGCGCTCCGAGCTTGCCCATGCCGAGCAGGATCCAACCCGACTGCCGCGACGGGTTGTCGAGATCGGGCAGTTTGAGCTTGCCCTGGCCATGCGCGTCGCGCAACAGGAAGTCGACTGCCGCTCGGGTGCAGGCATCGGCAAGATCACTCAGCCGCCGCACCGTCAGCGACGTTTCCGCTTCACCGGCGAGATCGGCGAGTGCGATCAGGAAATGCGCCTCGGCCTTGCACTGGCGCAGCTCCATCATCAGGCTGGATTCGGAGACCGCCTCGGCCAGTGGCGCCTGGTCGATCGCGGCGGTGATCGCTTTCAGGCGCGCCTCGACCGGCTGGTCGAAAAGAGCATTCAGAATCCGGGGCCGGCGACGCGCCGTATCGCGCAAAAACGGCGAGAGGTCGAAGACAGCGGCGAGGAAATCCTGGCCTTCCCCCTTGGCGACCAGGAACTTGACCAGCCGCGCCAACCCTTCTTCACGTGCCGCCGCGGCGATTTCGGCCAGTTCGTGCCGCGCCCGGCCTTCGTCGAGAGGGACAAGCCCAACCGCCGGCTTCAGCAGCCAGTCCGTGACCGTCCGTTTCGCAACCGCAGCCATCAGTGATCCTCCCGCGCGGGGAAACTCATGACCACGGACAGTCCCGGATTGCCAGACAAGAGATCAAGCCGTCCAGAGTGGAAGGTCATGACCGCCTTGGCGAGGCTGAGGCCAAGGCCGGAGCCCGGCTGCGAGCGGCTCTTTTCCAGCCGGACGAAACGTTCGGTCGCCCGGGCGCGATCGGCATCGTCCGGAATGCCCTGGCCGTTGTCGGCGACACAAAGCCTGATCTCGCTATGGGCGCGCTCAAGCGTCACCCGGACCGCCGGCTTGGACGTGGAATCCGTCGAATATTTGATCGCATTGTCGACGATGTTGGACAGCGCCTGGCCGATCAGCTCGCGGTTGCCGTTTACGATAAAGGCGCCGTTCACTTCGGCTTCGAGCGAAACGCCGGCCTCTTCCGCCACCGGCTCGTAGAGTTCGACCACATCACGCACGGCTGCCGCCAGATCGACGCGATTGGTGTGTTCGGATGAATATCCGGCCTCCAGCCTGGAGATCATCAGGATGGCGTTGAAGGTCTTTATGAGTTGGTCGGATTCGGCGATGGTGCCTTCGAGCGCCTGACGGTAATCGGCAGGTTTGTGCTTGCCGGAAAGCGTCGCTTCGGCACGGTTGCGCAGCCGGGTCAGCGGCGTCTTGAGATCATGCGCGATGTTGTCGGAAACCTGCTTCAGGCCTTCGTTGAGCGTTGCGATTCTGGCCAGCATGGAGTTGAGGTTCTCCGAAAGCCGGTCGAACTCGTCGCCGGCGCCAGTCACCGGCAGCCGGCCCGAGAGATCACCGCCCATGATGCGACGACTGGCCTCCGACACGCTGTCGATGCGCTTCAGCGCGGCACGGCCGACAAAGAACCAGATGAGGAGTCCGCCGAGCCCCATCATGCCGAGCGCCAGCATCAGGGCGCGGCGGATAACGGCGCGAAAACGCTCCGGTTCGCCAAGATCGCGCCCGACCAGCAGGATCATCTGATTGGGCAGCCGCAGCACCAGCGCAATGGCGTTGTGACCTTTCTCGCCCTCTGTTTGCGTCGCATCGTTTGAAGGGGATGGCGTCGGGTCGGACGCTCCACTGCGCAAACGATCAAGCTCGCCTTCGCCGAAGCGCTTGTAAGAGAACGGCTCGGTCGTCCAGCCCTCGGTATCGATCACACCAGGTTCCAGGGCCTGCACATTGCCGGTCAGTATCTGGCCATTGGTGTCGGCGATCAGATAGAGGTTGGCGCCAGGCTGACGGGAGCGGTTTTCGACCACGCGCACCAGCAACGGCAGGCCGCCCTTTTTGTAGGCGCTGGCCAAGCCTATTATCTCATCATTGATTGTGTCCTGCGTCTGCCCGGTCAGCATGCTCGCTGACAGCGACGTCATGTAGAAGACCAGCAGCACGGCGCACAGCGCGAAAAGCAGGAAATAGAGCGCCGAAAGCCGCGCTGCCGTCGTCTTCATGATGGCGGGCACGGAAAGAGCCATGCTGTCGCCTAGCCGCCCTTCAGCATGTAGCCGGCGCCGCGAACCGTATGCAGGATCGGCTTGTCGAAACCCTTTTCGATCTTGCCGCGCAACCGCGAGACGTGAACGTCGATGACATTGGTCTGCGGGTCGAAATGATAATCCCAGACATTTTCGAGCAGCATGGTGCGCGTCACGACCTGGCCGGCATGGCGCATCAGATATTCGAGCAGGCGGAACTCGCGCGGCTGCAGCGTGATCTCGCGCGCCGCCCGGCGGACCGAATGCGACAGCCTGTCGAGTTCAAGGTCGCCAACCCGGTAGACGGTTTCGGCCTCCTTGGCGCTGGCGCGGCGGTTCAACACCTCGACGCGGGCCAGAAGCTCGGAGAACGCATAGGGCTTGGTCAGATAGTCGTCGCCGCCGGCGCGCAGGCCGGTGACCCGGTCATCGACCTCGCCCAGCGCCGATAGGATCAGCACCGGCGTGGTGTTGCCCCGGGAGCGAAGACCCGCAATGACCGACAGGCCGTCGCGGCGCGGCATCATCCGGTCGATGACCATCACGTCGTAGTCGCCGGCGTCGGCAAGCGCGAAACCGGTTTCGCCATCACCGGCGACATGCGCGGTATGACCGGCCTCGGCGAAGGCTTTCTGCAGATAATCCGCAGCCTCGCGATCGTCTTCTATGACGAGAATCTTCATGGGGCCGTTATACGCGATTTCGCTGGAAGGTTGAGTAGCCGGCATCTGCATTTTAGCCTTTGCCAAAGCGCGTCGCGATCAAGATGATCGGGACCGCGCGCGATAAAATCTTGTTCTCTGATTGTCTTCATCCCGGACAAGCCTGTTTCGGTCCTGTTTCGGGGCATGGTCCTGCAATCATGACGTCCTCTCGGCCCAGGCCCGAGGGAGCGCTTTTAGGCGACTTCCAAAATGTGCGGCAGCGGGCGATGGGAGGCCCGCTGCCGCTGGAGGAGAGCACGATGACTGACTAACGTACCCGGCTCCATGCTTTCCCATGCGGTGGCTCGGGGGTGTTTGAAACCGCCGCACCGGAAAAGTCGTTGTCAGCCCTTGGCGACGGGCAGCGCGACGAAGCGGTTGTTGTCGTCGCGGGTGATCTGCATCAGAACGGCCTTGCGTCCGGCCTTCACCGCTTCGGTCATTGCCTTGGTGACGTCGTCGGTGCCGTTGACTTCGGTCGAGTTGACAGCGGTGATGATGTCACCCGGCTGGATGCCGCGATCGGCGGCATCGCTGTCGGGATCGACATCGGTCACCACAAGACCCTTGCCGTTTTCGGACTTGGTGACTTTGAGACCGAGATCGGCCAGCGTGTCGGGCTTCGCCGGGGTGGCGGGCTGCGGCGGCTGGTCGTTCGAGGCCTGCTTGTCGCTGGCCGGCAGCTTGCCGAGATCGACCTTGATCGTCTGGCTCTTGCCGTCGCGCCAGACGGTGACGTCAACCGACTTGCCCGGCGAATAGGCGCCAATCAGGCGGGCGAGTTCCTTCGGCGAAGCGACGTCCTTGCCCTCGACCTGGGTGATGACGTCGCCGGCGGTGATGCCGGCCTTCTTGCCCGGGCCATCGTCCTGGGCGCTCGAAACCAACGCGCCATTGTTGGTCTTCAGACCGAGCGATTCGGCGATGTCAGACGTGACCGGCTGGATTTCGACGCCGAGCCAGCCGCGCTGCACCGCACCGTTCTTCATCAGGTCTTCGACAACCTGCTTGGCGGTCGAGGCAGGAATATCGAAGGCGATACCGACACTGCCGCCCGAAGGCGAGAAGATCGCGGTGTTGATGCCGACAACCTGGCCGTTGAGATTGAAGGTCGGGCCGCCCGAATTGCCGCGGTTGACCGAAGCGTCGATCTGGAGGAAATCGTCATACGGGCCGGCGCCGATGTCACGGCCACGCGCCGACACGATGCCGGCGGTGACGGTGCCACCGAGACCGAACGGATTGCCGACGGCCACAACCCAGTCGCCGACCCGAACCTTGGAATCGTCGGCGAAGTCGACATAGGTGAACTTGCCGCTGCCTTCGACCTTGAGCACGGCGAGATCGGTGCGCGGGTCGGTGCCGACCAGCTTGGCGTCGAGTTCCTTGCCATCGTTGGTGACAACCGTGAAAGCGGTGCCCTCTTCGACGACGTGGTTGTTGGTGACGAGGTAGCCGTCATCGGAGATGAAGAAGCCGGAGCCCTGTGCCACCGGGCGCGGCTCGTCATTGTTGCGGTCGCGATGACCGAACCGGCGGTGGCCGTCGTCGTTCTGGCCGTTCTGGTCGCCAAAGCCACGGAATTCCTTGAAGAAGCGGCGCAGCTGGGGATTGTTGGGAAGATTGTCGAGACCGTCCTGGTCATCGGAGCCATCATCGGCCGTCGGCTGGATCTTGGCCTTCACCTTGACGCTGACGACGGCCGGCGAAACGCGCTCGACGACATCGGCGAAGCCTTGCACCTGCGGCGCCTCGACGCGTACGGCATCGGCCAGAACGGGGCTGGTTCCAGTGGTCAACGCGCCAACGCCGATCACGCCGGCAACGGCGATCGAAGCGACGGCTGCCATGAGACGCTTGCGGGTGACGGAATATGAATTGGGGGCAATATTCATGGATCTCTTATCCTCTTTCAAACGGACGCTGCTTGATTGGCATCCTCAGGGAGAGAGAATTAGAGAGGCGCACATTACGGCGCCATTTCCGACACATGAAACTTTGGTAATGTTGGTGGGGCGGTCGCCGCCGTCAGTCGCGGTGAAGGATGGCGTCCAGTGCCGCCTGTTCATCTGATGACAGCGACTTTGTCGCCAGTGTCCGGCGCGACCGCGCGGTCAGCGCAATGAATACGCCTCCGACCAGCAGCAACAGCACGGGCGTGCCCCAAAGCAGTGCGTTGCGCAGGTCGAAGCGCGGCTTCAGCAGCACGAATTCGCCGTAGCGCGAAACGACATAGTCCATAACCTGCTGGTCGGTATCGCCGGCGACCAGGCGCTGGCGCACCAGGATACGAAGGTCGCGGGCAAGATCGGCATCGGATTCGTCGATCGACTGGTTCTGGCAGACCATGCAGCGCAGGCCTTCCGACAGCGCCCGCGCCCGCGCCTCGAGCGCCGTATCGGCCAGCATCTCGTCAGGCTTCACCGCCATTGCCGTACCGGCAAAGAACAGCGCCAGCAAAAGAACAATGGAGATCAGTGAAAGCCTTGCACTCATGGCAGGGCCGCGGGCGCCACGGCGCTGGCCTGCTTGCGCCGGCGCGAGGGCGCACCGACACGCAGGCGCCTGTCCATCAGCGACATGGCAGCACCCGCCATCATCACGAGGCCGCCGCCCCAGATCAGCGTCACCAGCGGTTTCCACCACAGGCGCACCACGACGGAGCCATCCTTGCCTTCATCACCGAGCGAAATGTAGAGCTGCGAAAAACCAAGGGTCTTGATGCCGGACTCCGTCGTCGTCGTCTGCCGTACCGGAAAGAAACGCTTGGCGGAACTGATTTCGCCGACTGCACTGCCGCCGACGCCGATCAGTTCGAAGCGGCCACGGTCCTCGCTGTAGTTTGGCCCTTGCGCCGGATAAAGCCCGACGAAACGCAGCGTATGGCCGGACAATTCCACAGTCTCGCCGGCGCGCATGCTGAGGATCTTCTCGGTGCCGAAGGAGAGCGTGGCGACGATGCCGAGCAAGGTCAGGCCGAGGCCGAGATGAGCCAATGCCGTGCCGAAAACCGAGCGCGGCAGGCCGGCAAAGCGCCTGAACATGACGGCCGGGGCGACCGAGCCGACGCCGGACTTGACGGCGAGATCTGTGAGCGCGCCGGCGACCAGCCAGACGGCAAGGCCGATGCCGAGGGCGGCGAACACCGACGCGCCGTCGATAAACAGGCCGGTGACCAGCATCGCTGCCAGCGCCGTGGCAAAGGCCGCCATCAAGCGTTGCGATGCGGCGAAGACATCGCCCCGCTTCCAGGCCAGCAGCGGACCGAACGGCACGATGGCCAGAAGCGGCAGCATCAACGGGCCGAAGGTGAGGTCGAAGAACGGTGCCCCGACCGAGATCTTGTCGCCGGTGAGCGCCTCCAACGCCAGCGGGTAAAGCGTGCCGACGAGCACCGTGGCGGTCGCCGTGGTCAGGAACAGATTGTTGAGGACGAGCGCGCCTTCGCGAGAGATCGGGTGGAACAGGCCGCCGGCCGTCAACCTCGAGGCGCGCAGCGCAAACAGCGCCAGCGAGCCGCCGATGAACAGCGTCAGGATGCACAGGATGAAGACACCGCGTGTCGGATCGGTGGCGAAGGCGTGCACCGAAGTCAGCACACCTGAGCGCACCAGGAAGGTGCCGAGCAGCGACAGCGAAAAGGTGAGGATGGCGAGCAGCAGCGTCCAGATCTTCAGCGCCGAGCGCTTTTCCATGACGATGGCCGAATGCAGCAGCGCGGTGCCGGCCAGCCACGGCATAAAGGAGGCGTTTTCGACCGGATCCCAGAACCAGAAGCCACCCCAGCCGAGCTCGTAATAGGCCCAGTATGATCCCATGGCGATGCCGCCGGTCAGGAACATCCAGGCGACCAGTGTCCATGGCCGCACCCAGCGCGCCCAGGAGGCGTCGATGCGGCCCTCGATGAGGGCTGCAACCGAGAAGGAGAAGCAGATCGAGAAGCCGACATAGCCGAGATAGAGCAGCGGCGGATGAATGGCGAGGCCGAGATCCTGCAGGACCGGATTGAGGTCACGGCCTTCGATCGGCGCCGGATTGAGCCGGATGAAGGGATTGGACGTCGCCAGGATGAACAGGAAGAAGGCAGCGCCGATGGCGCCCTGCACGGCCAGCACATTGGCGCGCAGCGTCGCCGGCAGGTTGGAGCCGAACGCGGCGACCAGCGCGCCGAAAAAGGTCAGGATCAGCACCCAGAGCAGCATCGAGCCTTCGTGATTGCCCCAGGTTCCGGTGATCTTGTAGATCATCGGCTGCAGCGAATGCGAGTTTTCCCACACACTCGCCACCGAGAAATCGGAGTTCGCGTAGGCACTGGCCAATGCCGCGAAGGACAGCGCCGTCAGGGCAAAGCCGGTGATCGCAACGGGACCGCCGACAGCCATCAGGCGCTGGTTGTTGAGGCGCGCGCCAAACAGCGGCACGATCATCTGCACCAGCGAAAGCGCGAACGCCAGGACCAGCGCGAAATGTCCGGTTTCAACCATGGTTGTTCCCGATATCCACGTCTGCTCTCCCGCTACTCACTCTTGCTCTCCTGCCAGACGCCCTTGGCCTTCAGGCCGTCGGCCACTTCCTTGGGCATATAGCGCTCATCATGCTTGGCCAGCACGCTGTCGGCAACAAAGACACCGTCCGGGCCGAAGGTGCCCTCAGTGATGACGCCCTGCTCCTCGCGAAAAAGGTCGGGCAGAATGCCGGTATAGGTGACCTTGACCGATTTATGCGTGTCGGTAACCGAAAAAGCGACCGTCGCCCCCTGCCCGCGCTGGATGGTGCCTTTTTCAACCAGACCGCCGAGCCTGATGCGCTGACCGGGCTGGACGCTGGCCGTGGTGAGGTCCGCCGGCATGTAGAAATAGGAGGCCTTCTGGCCAAGCGCGTAGAAGGTTAGCCCGGTGGCGGCGCCCAGGAAAGCCAATCCGCCTGCAATGACCGACAATCGTTTCTGCTTGCGCGTCATGTCTACTCCGTCGCCGTCAGGCCAAGCGAGGCGGCAAAGGCGGTGAATTTCTTAGCTTCGTCACTGCCGGCGCCAAAGACGGCGATGGCGCGGCCGAGCGCATCGCGCGCCTGATCGGCCTTGCCCAGCACGACATAGGAACGAACGAGCCGCATCCATCCTTCCGGGTCACGCGGATTTTGCCGCAATTTCTCGTCGAGGCCGGCGACCATCGTGCTGATCATGGCTTCGCGATCCTGCGGCGACAGGGAGGATGCGTTGTCGACATCCGCAACGTCAGGGCCTTTTGCAGGCGCACCGGAAGCGACTTCGCCGGACTTGGCCAATGCCTGTTCGACAGCGCCGCGCCATGGCGAATCCGGTGGCAAAGTGCCCAGCATGGCCTGCCAGGCCGTGACCGCATCCTTGTTCCGTCCCTCCTGCGCCAAGGCCATGGCCAGATAGAAGCTGGCTTTCGCATTGGCCGGATCGAGCTTCAGCGCCGCCTCGAAAGCATCCTGGGCATCGGCGGAAACAACGCCGCCCGCCGCACCGGCGATTGCCTCGCCGAGGCCAGCCTGGCGAACAGCGCTGTCGCCATCGAAGCGGATGGCGTTGCGATACGCGGCCGCCGCGTCGGAAAAGCGCTGCATGCGCAGATAGACCGGGGCCAGCACGTCCCAGCCCCTGCCGTCGGAAGGGTTGGCGGCAAGGTGGGCCTCGGCCCGCGCCACCAATTCGTCGACCGAACTGTCGGCCGGGTTCTTGGCCAGACGTTCGCTGAGCGGCTGCGATGGCAGGTCAGGCGAGCCGAGCCGGCTGTAAACACCCCAGCTGATCAGCGGTACCGCCAGCACGGCCACGGTCGCGACAAGGCGCGCCGTGACCGAGACCTGCCTGGCCGATGCCTTGCCGGCCGTATCCGCAGTGTCGAGGCGAAGGATGCGGCGCGCGATCTCGGCGCGCGCCTCGGCCGCTTCCGCCGGCTGGATCAAGCCACGCGCGGCGTCGCGGTCGAGCTCGGACAATTGATCGCGATAGACTTCCAGATCGTGATCGCCGCTCGATGAGTCGCTCTTCGAGCCGGCCGCCAGCGGCAGCAGCACCGCCAGGCTCGCACCCAGCGTCAGTATCGCGGCTATGACCCAGAACAGCATGGTTCTTCCAATAACGACAGAGCCCTGCCCTGCCAACACAAGCATCCTGCGACGCTTTGACGGCCGCCGCGCCTGACGTCCTTGATCGATATCAACCGGCCGGAGCCGGTCTGGACATCAGGTCAGCGGCGTCCAGCTGCCATCGGCGTTGCGGCAAGCGGTTCCGCGCGCCGTGACGCCTGCTCCGCCGGTGAACACCGTCTGCGTGTACTGGCGGCAATCCTGCGAACCGACGCGATAGGGTTGGGCCGGAACCACCTCGCCATAGTGCGATGCCTGATCGCCCTTCCACGCCACTTTCTGGCCGCTCGTCGTATATTCGAGCGCCTTGTATTCCGCCTCGAGCGCGCTGCGTTTTTCCGATTCACTGAGGCCGTTGCCGATCGAGCCGCCGATAAGACCGCCGTCCATCGCCGAAATGATCGACTTGGTGACCTTGCCGCTTGACGGAGGCGTCGAGGCCGGTGTCGGCGCGAGCGTTGGGCCCTTGCCGCTCAAGGTGCCGCAGCCGGATAGGGCCAGCAGGGCGGAAACGAGCGCGACGCGAATCTTCATGCCAACAACCGGTTTTCTTGAGTTGGAGCCTGCCATGGATGCGCCGGGGGCCGCGTCATCGGAGAAGTAGGTGTGGCCATAGTATTGATATTTGTCGGAAATTTGGCCACCGCCGGCCGCTCCTGGAGCAATCGGTATGCCGCCATACCACACGCCATCCACCGCTGTCGATTGGCCAGGGAAAGCGTCACTGAAGGCTCCGCAATCGCACCACTGCCTTCAATCCACCCAGGCCGGACCGTTCGAGCGCGAGAACGCCTCCATACTCGTTGACGAGGTCGGCGACAATGGCCAGCCCCAGACCTGTTCCCGGTTTTGTCTCGTCCAGGCGCCTTCCACGCTTCAACGCATCGCGCGCCTTGTCCTCGGGAATGCCTGGGCCGTCGTCGTCGATGCTAATCTCGAAAAGATTGTCATCCTTGCCGGCCGACGGCGCCACCGTGACCGACACCGCGCTCTTTGCCCATTTCATCGCATTTTCGAGAAGATTGCCCAGCAATTCCTCAAGGTCCTCGCGCTCACCGGCAAACACGATCTCGGTGGCCGGAAGCGTCAGCGACAGGCTGGTCTGCGGGTTGAGCTTCTGCAAGACCCGCACCATGCGCTGCACCAGCGGCGCCACCGGCGTGCGGTAGACGACGCTGTCGCGTTGCGCCGCGACGCGGGCGCGCTGCAAATAATGGTCGACCTGCTTCTGCATCGAAGCGGCCTGCTCGGCGATCAATTGTCCCTTGGCGCCGCCAAGCGCCCGGCCTTCGTTGAGCAGCACCGCCAGCGGCGTCTTCAGCGAATGGGCGAGATTGCCGACCTGGGTTCGCGAGCGCTCGACGATGCGTTTGTTGTTTTCGATCAAGGCATTGGTTTCGTTGGCTAATGGTTCGATCTCGGCCGGGAAGCGGCCGTCGAGCCTCTGCGCGGTGCCTTCGCGCACCATGGCAAGCGCGTTGCGGACCCGGCGCAGCGGCTGCAGGCCGAGCAGGATGGCGATGGCGTTGATGGCGATCATGCCGACGCCGAACAGGCTGAGATAAGTCAGCAGGCGGCGCTGGAAGGTGGAGATTTCCTGTTCCAGTTCGCTCTGGTTGCCCATGACGCGGAAACGCGCGGCGCGGTTCTTGGCGTCGAGCACGAATTCGCTCTCGAACACTTCGAGTTGCTCGCCGTCGATGCCTTCAGCCGCATAGCCGCGCTGGAAGCTGGCATTGAAGGGCACTTCGGCGACGCTTGGCGAAGGGATTTTGCTCGTCATCGACGACGAATGAAGGTCGCCATGCACGCCTTCGGAGGCAGGCTCCACCGACCAGTACCAGCCTGAATTCGGTTCAGAGAAGCGGAGATCGCCGAGGTCGGGAGCGCCCGTCAGCGCTCCCGTGTCGGAAATGCCGATGGACCCGATCAGGTTGAACAGATGCGCCGACAAAAGGCTGTCGAAGCCGCGCTCGCTGGCCTGGCGATAGAGCGTGGTGATCAAAGTGAAGATGACGACAAGGGTCAGGATCGCCCACACCGTGGAAAAGGCGATGACGCGGAACGTCAGCGAACGCGGCCACACGCGCAGCGAAAGCAGCGCCCTTGCGGTTGGTTTGAGCGGTTCCGAGTTACGCCTCCGGCTCGCGCATGCGGTAGCCCATGCCACGCACGGTTTCGATCATGTCGATGCCCATCTTCTTGCGCAGCCGCCCGACAAAGACCTCGATGGTGTTGGAATCGCGGTCGAAATCCTGGTCGTAGAGATGCTCGACCAGTTCGGTGCGCGAGACCACCTCGCCCATATGGTGCATCAGATAGGCAAGCAGACGGAATTCGTGCGAGGTCAGTTTCAGCGGCACGCCGTCGACATCGGCCTTCGAGGCCTTGGTGTCGAGACGCAGCGGCCCGCAGGTGAGTTCGGACGAGGCATGGCCGGCAGCGCGGCGGATCAGGGCCCTGAGCCGCGCCAGCACTTCCTCGATATGGAACGGCTTGGTGACATAGTCGTCCGCGCCGGCATCGATGCCGGAGACCTTGTCGCTCCAGCGGTCGCGCGCCGTCAGGATCAGCACCGGCATCTTGCGGCCGCCGCGACGCCAGCGCTCGACCACGCTGATGCCGTCCATCTGCGGCAGGCCGATATCGAGCACGACGGCGTCATAGGGTTCGGTGTCGCCGAGGAAATGGCCTTCCTCGCCGTCAAAGGCACGATCGACGACATAGCCGGCGTCGACCAGCGCATCCGCTATCTGCCGGTTGAGATCCTTGTCATCCTCGACGACGAGTACACGCATGCGGAGATCGATACCTGTTGAAGAGCTTGGTCAGATTGAAGACTTGGGCAGATTGAAGACTGGGCAGATATAGGCCGATTCCGGCGGCCTGGGAACGTGGCCTCTAAGAGGGAAGATTGGTCAGTTCTGCGGAACGACGATCTCGGAACGGCGCGGACGCTGCCCGTCCTTGCCCGGCACCAGCACGACGATGACGCAGACCGGCTGGCCACCGCGTGTCGACTGCGAGGCTTTTGCGAGCGTCCCGCCATTCTGCTCGGCCACCTGCTGGCCGATCGCGTAGCAGTCGGATGCGGCCAGGACGATCGCGCTGGCCTGGTCGGGCGCGATCACCGGCATCGCTGTCGCCTGCGACGCGAACAGCCCGGCAGCACAGAGCGCCAGGGTCGCGGTTCGAAAGTGGGAGCGAAGCGTTTTCATGGTCGGCGTTGTAACGCATCGGTGCTGAACGTGAAATGAACAGTGATCGATGCGAAAAACATGCCCGCTGCACCCTGAACGCGAGACGACCGATGGTGATTTCGACGCCCCAACCCGACGAAATCCCGGAGACGCCAATCTAGACTCCGTTACGGTCAGATTGAAAGCGTGTCAGGCATCTTCCTGCGTCAGCGCACGAAACCGCAGCAGTCCGTGATGCACCAGAAGATCCTCGTCGTAACGGGCCTCGGTGAATTCAAGCGACAGCCGCGTGTGGCCACGCGGACCGATCACCAGCGCCGCATCGGCAAGGCGCGTCTTGATGGCGTCCATGATGGCAAGCGTTTCGGCTTCGCCCTGGGCTTTCGACCAGACATGCAGCGTGATCAGCTGATCGTCATTGTTGTCGGCGCCGGTGTTCCAGTCAAAGGCGCTGGTCTGGCCGCAGGTCACATAGGGAAAGGCGGCATTGTCGGTTGCCTGTTCGAGCAAGCCAGCGCCGCTTAGCAACGCCGACAGCGACTTATCGCTTTTCAGCCTTAGAAACAGTGCCTGCAGCAAATCGCCGGGCGCGGTCATAGTTCATTTCCTCAAGCCGTTGCGCAACCGACAATGCTTTTCCAAAGCCTGTCCGTGTTTTGCATGCCTCGCCAGATATAGCCATTCGCCACGCGAAGGCGATGGCGATTCGTCATCAGAATGATGGATGCCGATGATCTCGGAAATACGACTTTACCGATATTCCAGTCAGCGGTCGCGATATGGCCGGAACCAGGAAGCCACGCATCAAGCACCAGTTCCGCCGGCAAGATGGGCATGAACATGGTGTCCTGCTTGCCTGCTCAGGGGATCGTGCCCCATATGGGCCGGCCCACACGATGGTCCCTGCCGGCTTTGGCCGGCTAGCGGGGCATTTTTTAAGATTTCCGGAGCTGACGATGCTCGATGCAGAAAAGGCCAGGGCCGCGTCTCGGTTGATGGTAGGCCATTGGGACAACGGCACCCGTCTCGATGCCATACCCCTGGAGTTGCGGCCGCAAACGCGGATCGACGGCTACGCCATTCAGTCGCATGTGATGGATCGTTCTTCAGCTCCGCTTTCCGGCTGGAAGATTGCCGCAACCAGCCTGGCCGGACAAAGGCATATCAATGTCGATGGCCCGATGGCCGGCCGTCTGCTCGCCGAGAAATCGGTCGAAATTGGCGGCACCGTTTCGCTGGCGACGAGCAAGGTGCGTGTTGCCGAGATCGAGTTCGCTTTCCGCTTCGGCCGTCCGTTGCCGCCGCGTCCGGCGCCCTATGGTGATGGAAGCGGTGGCGAGCCTACACCCGGCGATCGAAATTCCGGACTCACGCTACAATGATTTCTGTGCCGTCGGCGCGCCGCAGCTCATAGCCGACAATGCCTGTGCCAATCTGTTTGTCATCGGCGAGGCCGTCGAAGACGATTGGCGCGACGTGAACCTCGCGGAGCATCCGGTGGCCGGTCTCGTTTCCGGCAAGTCGCGGCACGATGGATCGGGCGCGGCTGTGCTGGGCGACCCCCGTATCGCGCTCACATGGATCGTCAATGAACTGTCGGCCCTCGGCATCGCACTCGAGCCGGGCCAGGTGGTGATTACAGGCACCTGCGTGACGCCGATCAGCGTCGAGGCGGGTGACGAAGTCATCGGCGATTTGGGCAGATTCGGCCGTGTCTCGGTGCGGTTTGTGTAGGGCGCCTCGCTGCTGATGATGAACTGTCCAATCGCGAGCGAACGGTCGGTCGCCGGCCTGTTTGATCTGACGCAATGACGGCGTGCGACGTTCATGACGGAATGGACATCGGGATGTAGAGCGCTCCTGCTGCTGTCCCGAAGGAGATCGTCATGAAAACCATATACAGGAAAGCAGCGCTCGGGCTTGCAGCCGCAATGCTCTTGGCCGGCAGTGCCAGCGTCGTCCAGGCTGCTTCGCTTGTCCAGATTTCGCTCTGGGACAAGGGCGCGAATACGGAGATGCCGATGGGGCTCGCCTATGCGACGCCCGGAATTGATCTTGCCAAGGCGACCATGGGCATCAAGGCTTTGCCAGGTGTAGTGAAGGCCGGTGAGGCCACATTCAATGTGAAGAATGATTCCAAGGACACCATTCACGAAATGATCGTTATGCACCTTGCCGATCCCGGCAAGCCGCTTCCCTACATTGATTCCGCGAATCGGGTCGACGAAGACAAGGCTGGCGACAAAGGCGAAGTTTCGGAACTTGACCCCGGCAAATCAGGCACATTGACCGTCGATCTGATCGCTGGAAAATACCTGCTTGTCTGCAACGTGCCAGGGCACTATGCCGCCGGCATGTGGGCCGAATTCACTGTCGAGCCGTAGGCGTTGGGCTTAAAGCGAGCTTTGTGCGTCGGGTTGATCAGTGCCCGGCGCGTTGCCTGGTGACCGCACTGCGCACCGCCAGCACCAGCACCGTGATGATGATCAGGATCACCGATAGCGCCGCGATCGCCGGATCGATGTTGTCACGCAGGCCCATCCACATCAGGCGCGGCAGCGTGATGGCGTTGACCGAGGTGATGAACAGGGTGACGCCGATCTCTTCCCAGGACAGCACGAAGGACAGCAACGCCGCGGTGACGATGCCGAACTTGATGTTGGGCATGATGATGCGGGTGGCGCGCTCCCAGACACTGGCGCCGAGGCCCCGCGCGGCAAGGTCGATGCGGCGGTCGAGCTGGCTGAGCGAGACCAGGATCAGCACCGTGGCGAAAGGCACCGTCATCACCGAATGCGCCATTGCGACGCCAAGCCAGGTGTCGTAGCCGAAGAAGGAAGAGACGCCGGAGACCGACGTGAGCAGGAAGTATAGCGTGATCGCCGAGACCACAGGCGGCACCACCATCGGCAACAGCACGAAGCCGACGAGAGGGGCGGTAAAGCGCGGCTGGAACATCCAGACGCCGAGGCTGAAGCACAGCGCGAGCACGGTGGAAAAAGCGCTGCTGACGACGCCGATGCGGATCGACAGCAGGATCGACTGGAGCCAGCGCGGATCCTCGATCAGCGAGCGATAGTGGCGCAGCGACAGTTCGCCTGATGGCATCGCCAGCATGCGGCTCGGCGTCAGCGACACCGGGATGACGGCGAGCAGCGGCATCAGCAGGAACAGCGCTACTAAGGCGGCGATGACCAGCGAGACGGGCCCGGGGCGATAGGTCGGCATCAGATCAGCTGCTTCGGTTTGACGTAGCGGAAAAGCAACGCCATCAGCGCGCCGACGAATAGCACCAGCACGACGCTGATCGCAGCCCCCAGACCCCAGTCAGGGCTCTGGAAAATCCTGAGATAGATCAGCTCGGCGATCATGACGCTGCGGCCGCCACCAAGGATCGCCGGCGTGACGAAGAAGCCGAGCGAGAAGACGAAGACGATCAGCGCCGAGCCGATGATGCCGGAGCGCGTCATCGGCACGAACACCGTCCAGAAGGTGCGCATGCGGCTGGAGCCAAGCCCGCGCGCCGCCAGCAGCACGCGGTCGTCGAGGCTGCGCATGGTCGATGCCAGCGGGAAAACGGCGAACGGAATGAGGAAATGCGTCATGCCGACGATGACGCCGAACTCGTTGCGCACCAGCGTCAGCGGTTCGGAGATGAAGCCGATCGATTGCAGCCAGGTGTTGATCAGGCCGCGATTGGACAACAGCGCCACCCAGCCGAAGGCGCGCGTCAGCACCGAGATCCAGAACGGCACCAGGATGCAGAATTCGGCGATGAGGCGCTGCGCCGGGCTGCCGCGCACCCAGACGACCGTGATGGCATAGGCGGCGGCGACGGACACGACAGTGACGATGGCCGCGATGCGCAGCGTGCGGATGAACACCGACTGAACCAGATCGTCGGTCAGCAACGCCTCGTACTGGCCAAGCCCTGGCGTCGGCAGAGTAAAACTCCACTTCACCACGCCGAGGAACGGCCAGGCATAGGCCAGGACAAGAAACAGGAGCAGCGGCGCCATCAACAGCGCCGCGCCCATCCTGTCGGAGAGATATGCTCTCATCTGGACCCGATTATCCCGGCCTTGGTCAGGCGGAGATGATCTTGGTGTATTCGTCGAGCGCGGCGCCATAGTTCTTGGCGTACCAATCCATGTCGAGCGCGATCTGCTTCTTCATGTTTTCCGGATCGACGGGGTTGATGCGCTTCTTGTCGGCGGGGATCAGCGCGTCGGCGGCCGGATTGGCCGGGCCCTGGCCAAGCTTGTCAAACATGACGAGCTGCTTTTGCGGATCCTGGGCGCTGGCGATGAACTTCATCGCCGCGTCTTTGCCGCCCGGGTTGCCCTTGAGCACGGCGAGCGCGCCGGGCGAGATCAGGCCCTGGTCCCAGATGAACTTGATCTTGCCGCCGGAATCCTGCTCGATCAGCGAAGCGCGCGTCGACCAGACGATGGCCATCGAGGCTTCGCCATTCAGCAGCACGCTCTGGCTCTCGGCGCCGCCACCCCAGTAGGCGACGACGTTTTCCTTGAAGGCGGCGATCTTGTCATGTGCCCGCTTGAGATCGAGCGGGTAGAGCGAAGCCGGCGCGATGCCGTCGGCCAAAAGCGCCGCTTCCCAGCTCGACACGCCCCATTTGTAGAGCGAGCGCTTGCCGGGGAACTTCTTCACGTCGAAGAAGTCGGCCATGCCGGTTGGGGCATCCTTGCCGTATTTCTCGGAATCATAGGCGATGACATAGGAGAAGAAATAGGTCGAAGCGGCAAACTCCCAGCCAAAGCCGGGGCGCATCTTCGTCTTGTCGACGATCTTGTAGTCGATCGGCTCCAGCGCGCCCTGGGCGCCGAGCGTAATGGCCGAGAACGGGTCGACGTCGACCAGATCCCAGGTCGGCGCGCCGCTCTTGAACTGCGCCGAGATGGCGCCTTCGGTCGGGCCCGAGCCGTCCATTTTCACCGTGATGCCGGTGTCCTTGGTGAAGGCCTGGCCATAGGCCGCATCATAGGCGGTGATGGCGTCGCCGCCCCAATTGACCAGCACCAGCTCCTTGGCCTGGGCAAAGGCGCCGGTCGCGCGCAGCAGCATCGGCGTGCCGGCGAGCACGAGCGCTGCCAGCTGCGTGAACTGGCGCCGGGAGATCTCACCGCGGCCTGCCCTTGCGGACAGGCTGTCGATGGCTTGTTTCTTGGTATCGTTTGTCATGTCAGTTCCCCTTTTTTGTCGTTGATCATTCCCGGAAGCCTGCGTGTCCCATCGGTCCGCGCCAGCGCTCATTGTCCTCCGTCCGGAAGGAGGAAACCCTTTTCCGCCGGCCAGGTCAGCCAGACGGCATTGCCTTTGCTCAATGCGGCGGCAGCGACTTCATTCGGCACCGAGACGGTCACCTTGGCGCCTTGGCGCGTCGTCAGGTCGAGCTTGGTCGCGGCGCCCATATAGGTCGAGGCAATGGCGGTCGCGGCAATGCCATTTTCGCCGACGGTCGCCTCGCGCGCGATCGACATGTGTTCAGGCCGGATCGCCAGGATGGCGTCACCTCGGACCTTCTCGGCCTTGCAATGCATGCTCACCGCGCGGTCCTCGCAGAGCCCAGTCGAGCCATTGTCGGCCGGTTGCACGCCCTTTAACGGCAGCATGTTGATCTCACCGAGGAACTCGGCGACGAAGCGGTTGTCCGGACGGTCGTAGACTTCATCCGGCGCGCCGACCTGCAGCAGTTTGCCGTGGTTGAAGATGGCGACGCGCGACGACAGCGCCAGCGCCTCGCTCTGGTCGTGGGTGACGAAGACGAAGGTGGTGCCGGTTTCCTGGTGCAGGCGCTTCATCTCGGCCTGCATCTGGCCGCGCAGGCTCTTGTCCAACGCCGAGAACGGTTCATCGAGCAGGAGCACGCCCGGTTCAAATACCAGCGCGCGGGCAAGCGCCACGCGCTGCTGCTGGCCGCCGGAGAGCTGCGAGGGCAATTTCTTCTCGTGGCCGACCAGACCGACGCGCTCGATCATTTCACCGACGCGCTTCTTGATGTCGGCGGCCGATTTCTTGCGCACCTTGAGCGGGAAAGCGATGTTGGCTTCGACGCTCATATGCGGGAACAGCGCGTAGCCCTGGAACACCATGCCGGCGGCGCGCTGCTCGGCAGGGCGGTCGGTAATGTCGGTGCCGTCGCTGAAAAGCTTGCCTTCGGTCGGCTGCACGAAGCCGGCCAGGATCATCAGGAAGGTGGTCTTGCCCGAGCCGGAGGGGCCGAGCAGCGTCAGGAACTCGCCGCGGCCGATGTTGAGCGACAGATTGTCCAGCGCACGGAACGAGCCGAAGCTCTTGCCGATACCGATTGCCTTGATCTCTGCGGCCCGGCCGGGTTGCTGCATCCTGCCTCTTCCTCAGTCTCTGGTGAAATCGTAGGCAGGCTCACGGCTCACCGCAACCGAATAGTTTTCGCCTGATCGGCAAATTTGATTCACGGGTGGGAGACTGGGCGCGCCTAATCTCCCTCCTTGAGGGGGAGATGTCGCCAAAGGCGACAGAGGGGGTCGCCGCGCATGGAGCGCCAACCTTCATCCGCCGCAGCAGGCCGAGCCCAGTCGAACCGACCCCCTCTGGCCGCTTCGCGGCCATCTCCCCTCGAGGGAGAGATTAGAGTCTGTTCTCCGACAGCTTTGCCCTTAGCCAGTCGCTGAAGGCATTGAGCACGGGATGGCTGGCCTTGGCATGCTCGAAGACCAGGAAATAGGAGCGTGGCGAGGGGACCGAAGCTTCAAACGGCTTGACCAGCCGCCCCTCGCTCAGCGCCCGGCGGCCGGTCAGCTCGTCGCCCATGGCAATACCCTGTCCGGCGACCGCCGCCGAAAAGACGAGGTTCATGTCGGAAAAGAAGATACCGCCTTCGGTATCGGGATTCTCCACCTTTGACAGCGCCAGCCAGCGCGCCCAATCCTCGGTGTCGCCGAGATGCAGCAGATTGGCGCGCAATACGTCGGCGGGTTTGGAAAATCCACCCACCTTGTTGAGCAGCGTCGGGCTGCAGAGTGGCGTGAAGGAGACTTCGCAAAGCAGCTCCACCACCCGGTTCGGCCAGTTGCCAACGCCAAAGGCGATGAAGGCGTCGGCCTCCGGATTGCTGACATCGTCGAGGCGGCGAGGCGTCAGGATAGACAGCGCCACGTCCCGATACATTTGCTGGAACTCGCCGATATGGCTGCACAGGAACATCGAGGCGAAGCCCGGAGGACAGGAAATGGCGAAGGAACCACCGACGCCGGCGCCGCTGTTTTGCGTCCCCGCGTCGCCGAGCACGGTCAGCGCCTTCCTGACATCGGCTGCGTAGCGCTGGCCGCGCGGCGTCAGTGCCACCCCTTTGCCGATGCGCTGCAGGAGATCGAAGCCGAGATCGCGTTCCAACAGCCGCAACTGGTGGCTTACCGCGCTGCGGGTGAGGTGCAGTTCGTCAGCGGCACGCCAGACGCTGCCGTGGCGGGCGAAACTGTCGAGAGCGCGCAGTGCCTGTGTGGATGGAATTCTCAAGAGGTGAACCGAATTTGCACGAACCGGGAAAACATATCACTTTTTGACGAGCCGCTTCACTGCTTTCTTTGTGGCATGGACAAACCGGTGGCGACATCAGCGCAAGAGACCGCCCTTGCCTGCCTCGACGGCATCCAGCCGCTGCTGTCGGCGTGGACGCGCACCATCTTCGATTTCGGCGAGACCGCCTGGCGCGAATACCAGTCCGCCGCCTGGTATGTGGCACGGCTGAAGCTTGAGGGGTTTTCCGTCGAGGAAGGCTCGGGCGGCATGCCGACCGCATTTTGCGCCCATTGGACGAATGGCGCCGGGCCGACCATCGGCATGTATGCCGAATATGATGCCGTCCCCGGCAACTGCCAGGACGCGGTGACGGTGAAGCAGCCACGGCCCGGCCTTGGCGTCGAGGCCGGCGGCCACACCGACCCGCATTCGGGGCTCGGCATGGCAAGCCTTGGCGGCCTGCTGGCCACCAAGGCGGCGATGCAGCGGCACGGTATTTCGGGCACGTTGCGCTTCACCGGCGAGCCGGCCGAGAAGGTGCGGGGGTCGAAGCCGATCCATGCGGCAAAAGGCTATTATAACGGCCTTGCCGGCATGATCTCCTTCCATCCCTTCTACATGCTGCCGCTCTGCAACACGGCGCGCTGGGATACGCATTGTGGCGCCGCCTACGCCATGATCTACCGCTTCATCTGCGACGAACCCGAAAACTGGGTTCGCGCAGGCGACGGCGCACCGATCCCGCAGGCACATTCGGCGGTGCGGGCACCGGGCGCCAACGACGCGCTGATGATGATGTACATGGCGTCCAAGGCGCTGCGCGATTCCATGCTGCCGCACCAGGGCGGCTGGTCGATCAGCGAGGCGATCCTGACGGCCGGCCAGGCGACCGCCGACAATCTGCCGGCAGGGCTGGCCGAAATCCAGTACATGATCCGGGTGCCGACCATCGGCATGGCCGAGCAGGTCACCGCCGTGCTCGACCGCAATGCGGCGGCGGCTGCCACGATGAGTGGCTGCCGATACGAGCGACACTGGGTGTCGAAGTCGCGGCCAGGGCTGGCCAACCACGCCATGGCCGAGATTGCCTATGAAGCGCTGTCAACGGTCGGCCCGCCGCGTTGGGACGAGGCCGCCAGGGCGATCGGGCGCGAAATCCAGGTCAATGCCGGGGCTGCCGCGACCGAAAACCCGTTCGTCGATGAGCTGGAGCGGCTGATCGCGCCAAAGGACGCGGAAGCGATCCTGCGCCGCGACCTGCCGCCGTCGCAGGTGAATTCAACCTCCGACGACTACACCGACATGAGCTGGCACGCGCCGACGGCACGCTTCTATGTCGCGCGTCCGGCGTTACGTTCGGCGAATGGCCACGCCTATCCCTCCTGGGTGATGAATGCGCTGGGTGGCATTTCCGCCACCATCGACCCGATGGTGACCTGTGCGGCCAAGACGGTCGCGCTGGCGGCGCTGCGCCTGCTCGAGGACAAAATCGCCCGTGATACGGCGATGGACGAGTTCGTCACCCGCACTGGGGGCGGCGTCGGCGGTTCGAACTGGATCGCCCCGCTCTGCGACTACGATCCGCCAATCAACTTCCGCTGGCCGGAATATGTCACCACCGCGCGCGGCCGCGACTGGTGGATTCCAAGCAACGCATGATCCGACCAACCCTTGAGAACAAGCCCACGAGGAGAACTCCATGACCGTTCATGATCGCATCGTCGCCGAGCCGTTTTCGCTGCAGCGCCGCAATCCGGCCGGCGGCACCAAGCCGCTGACATCATGGGGCTTCGCCAACGAAACCGACGTGTTGACCGACGTGCTGCTGGGATCGCCGAATTTCCTGCGCCATTTGTCGACCAGTTCGCTGTCGCGAAAGCACCTGCGCGAGGCCCCCTGCAATGTCCAGATCGCCCAGGCACAGCACAAGGACCTGGTCGCCGCCTACGAGCATTTCGGCGTCAACATCCACTGGCACGAGCCGACGCCGGAACTGCCGATGCAGGTCTATTCCCGTGATTCCAGCGTCATGACGCCTTATGGCGCCTTCATCACCGCCATGGCCAACTGGTGGCGGCGCGGCGAGAATTACGCGGCCATCCGCACCTATGAAAAGCTCGGCATTCCGATCTACGACATGGTCACTGCCGGCACGTTCGAGGGCGGCGACTTCAACGTCATCGAGGAGGGCGTGGTGCTGATCGGCTGCGGCGGCGCCCGCACGCAGGAAGAAGGCGCCCGCCAGGTGCAATCCTGGTTCGAGAAAGAGGGCTGGGAGACGCGCATCGCCTTCATCGACGAATATTACGTCCATATCGACCTGATGGTGGTGCCGATCGCCGAAAAGCTCACCGCGGTGTGCCTCGCCTGCACCGAGCCCGGCATCGTCGGCTGGCTGAAGGGCAAGGGCCATGAGATCATCGACGTGCCGTTCCAGGACACGATGGCGCTCGGCTGCAACTTCATGTCGCTCGGCAAGGACAGGGTGATCGCGCCGACCTCCAGCCAGGCGCTGATCGGCCAGCTCAAGGCGCGCGGTTTCGAGGTCGCGGCGATCGACATGAGCGAAATCTCCAAGACCGGCGGCGGCATCCATTGCATGGCGCAGGCGCTGAAGCGCGAAGCGGCCTGACAGCCCGGCAACGACAAACGGCCCTCGCCCGCCGGATCAAGAATCCGGTGGGCGGGCGACCGTGTCACCGGTTGCCTGCTTTTTGATCGACAAACCTTGCGGCTGTGTCCTCGCCGCCCTTGTGAGCGTCCACAAAATGGATGAATAGTCGGAACAGGGCGCTGCCCTGAAATTGCCGGCTTGCGGTTTTCAGGTCACGCCACAGCCGAGCCGGGTTTTTGAATGGTCAGCCCTGAACCGCGCAAGAGAAGAGGTGCGATCGCCTCCCGCCTTCTGGCGGTGGACGCCTGGGTCGATTCCTCGCTCTACGAGATCGGTTTCAAGGCACGGCAGTTCTGGGAAGGCGCAACGATCTTCTCGCGGCGCTTCCGCCTGAAGGGCTGGCGCCGCGTCATCATCGAACTCTTGAGCGAAGGGTTTACGCTCGGCGCCGGCGGCATCGTGGTGATGCTGGCGCTGGCGATACCTGCCTTCCAGGATACGACCGGCGACTGGCGTGCCCAGGGCGACTTCGCCGTCACCTTCCTCGACCGTTACGGCAACGAGATCGGCCAGCGCGGCATCATCCAGCGCGATTCCGTGCCGGTCGACGAGATGCCCGATCACGTCATCAAGGCGGTGCTGGCCACCGAGGATCGGCGCTTTTTCGATCACTACGGCATCGACGTTCTGGGCCTGTCGCGCGCGATCTTCGAAAATGTGCGGGCGAATTCCGTCGTCCAGGGCGGCTCGAGCATCACCCAGCAGCTGGCCAAGAACCTGTTCCTGACCAATGAGCGCACCTTCGAGCGCAAAATCAAGGAAGCCTTCCTGTCGCTGTGGCTCGAAGCCAATCTGTCGAAGAAGGAAATCCTGCAGCTCTATCTCGACCGCGCCTATATGGGCGGCGGCACGTTCGGCATCGAGGCGGCGGCGGACTTCTATTTCGGCAAGAGCGTCAAGGACCTGAACCTCGCCGAGGCCGCCATGCTGGCCGGCCTGTTCAAGGCGCCGACCAAATACGCACCCCACATCAACCTGCCGGCAGCGCGTGCGCGCGCCAATGTGGTGCTGTCCAACCTGGTCGATTCCGGTTTCATGACCGAGGGCCAGGTGCTGCAGGCAAGGCTGCATCCGGCTGACGTCGTCGACCGGGGCGAACAGAAAAGTCCGGATTATTACCTCGACTGGGCGTTCGACGAGGTCAAGAAGATCGCCAAGCCTGGCCAGCACTCGCTGGTTGCCCACACCACCTTCGACGCCAACATCCAGAAGGCGGCGGAGGAGTCCGTCGAGTTCCACCTGCGCCAGTTCGGCAAGGAGTACAACGTCACCGAAGGCGCGGTGGTCGTCATCGAGACCAATGGCGCTGTGCGGGCGATCGTCGGCGGCCGTGACTACGGCGCCAGCCAGTTCAACCGCGCCACCAAGGCACTGCGCCAGACCGGCTCGTCCTTCAAACCTTATGTCTACGCCACGGCGATGGAACACGGTTTCACGCCGAACTCGATCATATCAGGCGGCCCGATCAGCTGGGGCAACTGGTCGCCGCACAATTACAGTGGCGAGTCGGCGGGCAATATCACGCTGTTGATGGCGATGGCCAAGTCGATCAACACCGTGCCGGTACGGCTGGCCAAGGACCATCTCGGCATCGCACCGATCAAGGCGATGGCGGAATCCTTCGGGGTGGAATCGCCGCTCGAGGGACACAAGACCATGGTGCTCGGCACTTCGGGCATGACGGTGATGGACCAGGCGACGGGCTACAGCGTGTTCGCCCAGAACGGCTTCGTCGGTTCCCGGCACGGCATCACCCAGCTCGTCACCCGCACCGGCGACGTGGTGTATGACTGGACCAAGGACGCGCCGCCGCCGCACCGGGTGCTCTCCGAGCAGGCGCTGAAATCGATGAACACCATGCTGGCAGCCGTACCGGTGATAGGCACGGCGCGGCGGGCGCTCATTCCCAACATCGTCGTCGCCGGCAAGACCGGCACGACGCAATCCTATCGCGACGCCTGGTTCGTCGGCTTCACCGGCAACTACACGGCGGCCGTATGGCTGGGCAACGATGATTTCACCCCGACCAAGAACATGACCGGCGGCTCGCTGCCGGCGATGGTGTGGCAGCGCCTGATGGTCTACGCGCACCAGAACATCGACCTGAAACCGATCCCCGGCATCGACAAGCCGTTCGTCGACGAGGAGATCGCGGCCAAGGCCGCGGAAGCCCAGAAGAAGAGCGGGGACCAGGCCGCGGCCGACGCGGCCGCCGAACGGCCGGCGGTGCTGTCCAGCCGGACCACGCAGACGCTGAGGGACATGACGCAGATGTTCCAGTCCGCCCCCAAACTCGATGCCTCGACGCCGCCCGAAACGCTTTCGGCGCTGTGACATCAGCCCCGGCGCGGGCGAGGCCGACAGGCAAATCCATCACGCCGGCTTGCCACAGGGGCCCGCGCCGCGATATCCCCGAACGGCACTCCTTTATTCACTCGGCCCCTCATGCTCAAAAATGCCTTCCTGACGCTGCTTTCGCTTGCCATAGCCATTGGCGGCGGCGGCGCCAGCGTCTGGTATGCGCTGAAGATCCAGGACGGCGTCGGCGCGATCCGGATCGGCCAATGGACCGCCTTCCCCGACATCGGCACGCCGGTCGCCGACCCCTATTCCAAGGCGCGCGTGGCGCGCGAGGGCGTGCTTGCGCTCGGCCGCGCCGAAGGTCTGTCCTTCGTGGCGGAAAACGACGCTGCCGGCGACCAGCTCAAGCGGGAATGCACCTACAGAATAGAGGGCGGATTTCCGACCGCCCGCTTCTGGACGCTCTATGCCGCCGATCAATCGCTCGGCGTCGTCGAGACCGGCAAGCCGCGACTTGCAGTGCTTCAGTCCTACGAGGTGCTGCGCCAGGCCGACAATTCGGTGATCATTTCGGTCGGCCATCACCCGATGCAAGGCAACTGGCTGCTGACCGACGGTTCCGGACGGATGTATTTCGTCTTGACCTTCTACGACACGCCGATCGCCAGCAGCACCGGCCTGTCGGACGTTTCGCTGCCCAGGATCGTGAAGGCCGGCTGCGATGCGTAATCTCTATGCCGCGATGCGCAGGCTTTTTCACGCCGTCCTGCTCGGCCTCGTCGGCGCCGGCATCGTGCACATCGTGGTGCTGCTTCTGGTGCCGGAATTTTCCGAGCGCGACGCCTGGTCGCGACTATCGATGGCGTCGGATCTCTACAGGATGAACCGGCTCGATGCCGAGGCAGGCGGCGCGCCGGTGGTGAAATCGGTCGACCCGCTGTTTTATGCCGCGGCCTGCCGGTTCGACCTCGAGGAAGGCATGGTCCGGATCAAGGCGCCGGGGAATGTCCCCTTCTGGTCGGTATCGGTCTATGACCGCAACGGCCACAACATCTATTCCTTCAACGACCATACGGCGACCGGTGGCAAGCTGGACGCCGTGGTGCTGACGCCGGCACAGATGATCGACGTGCGCAAGGATCTGCCTGAGGATCTGCAAGGGGCGATCTTCGTCGAAGCGCCGATCGACGAGGGCATCTTCGTCATCCGCAGCTTCGTCCCGGACGACAGCTGGAAGCTGATCGTGTCGCGCTTTCTCGATCAGAGTTCCTGCGAGCTGCAGGATTTCTAGACCAGATCAAGGCCTGATATCCGCACCAGGAGAGCCGGCAGCGGATGCTGCCTGGTGAGCCGGTCGCCGCCTAGGGAAGACTCAGTGGTGCGGCATCGGCGTCCGTGGCGATCCCGGCTTGTCGGGCCCAGCAGGCCGCGCTTCGCCGGTGCTGGACCGCTCATAGCGGATGCCGGGAAAGATGATCACCGCCGCCGGTATTTCGGTGGTTTGCTTGGTTCGATTGGTCGATGCCGCACGCGGCACGAAAGACAGTACCATGCCCATGATTCGCGCATTCCTCTCGGTTTCCCCGGAGCACAACGCAACGCCTCCAAGAATCATTAAGGCCGGCAGAGGGTTAACGGAGCGCTAACGGATCACCGCTAACTTGATCTTTGTTCTTGGTAGTCGCGAAACCGACATGGTCCCGGTTGAGCATGATCAAGGCTGTGTATCGAGTATCGGGTATCCTTCGTGTCATCTTCGGACTTCAGGCAAATCGCTGTACGAACGGAATCGGGTAGAGCTGAAAGGCTGTTCCGCGCCGCGGTGTCGGCGTTCTGCTCGCTGACCCGCCCG
Organism: Mesorhizobium sp. P2_E9; assembly: GCF_056403815.1. NCBI lineage: Bacteria > Pseudomonadati > Pseudomonadota > Alphaproteobacteria > Hyphomicrobiales > Phyllobacteriaceae > Mesorhizobium > Mesorhizobium sp. P2_E9. The sequence goes on along the minus strand of NZ_JBFUET010000015.1, from coordinate 146,076 downwards.
TCCCGCCGTGAGATCGGCCAGCTCGAAGACCTGACGCTGCCACTGTTCGACGATGTGTCCGTCGAATCGCGACGCTACGTGGCAGCCGCCCTTTCCGAATGCGAATATGCCCCCGCAGCACTCGTGCGTCGCCTCTGCGAGGAACCGGTCGACATTGCCGCGCCGCTGCTGATCCGCTCGCGTGCCGTCAGCGATATCGACCTGATCGCGCTGATCGGCCGGCACGGCCTGCCGCATGCGCGCGCCATTGCGCGCCGCAAGGACCTGAACCCGACCATCGCCGATCTGATCAGGGCGCTCGAACGGCCGACGCTGGTGCGGGTGCGGGAACCGGAGGCGCAGACCGCCGTGGTGCCAGCTGCCGCAGCCGCAAATGCTGAACCGGTCGAGGACAGCGCGACAAGCCAACAGTCCCCCGGCACGGCCGCCGAGAATGCGCGGCGCAGGCTGCGTTCCATGATGCGCACCGGCGACGAAGCATCGGCGGCCAAGGTCGATGCGTTCCCTGGCTCCGACACCTATGTCAAACTGCGCGAGACGGCGCTGACGGGAAACGCCGCCTTCTTCCAGACCGCGCTGGCGGACGCCCTCGACATTGATTTCTCGACCGCGCGATCGCTGACCGCCAACCAGAACTATGCCTCACTGCTGGCGGCGCTGCGCTCGCTCGACTTCAGCGAGGACAGGGCATTCCTGATCACGGTCGCCATCTATCCCAGCCTGTTCCCGCATCCGCAGGCCATCCGCACCTACCTCGACCGCTACCGTCTGCTGCATCGCGATGTGGCGCTGGACAGGGTGCGGGGGTGGAAAGCCAAAACGCTGTCCAAGATGGTCCGCGAATCCACACCAGCAAACAGCGACAGCCGCATGGCCTCGAACAGCGACGAAGCCGAGGCCTCCGGCCTCAGGGCGTCTTCACGGAAATAAGCTCCTCGACAGGAACGGTCCCAGCCTCGATCTCGACCACCCAGATGTCGGGATCGAATTTTTTCTCCCGTTCCAGACGGGCATCGAGCACGGCCTGATCATCACCGGCGGCGAGAAGGCTGAAGAAGCGGTCGTCGGGCTTGGCCGAATCGTAGCTTGTCTGTGGCGCCGGCCCGTAGAGGGCGACCTCTCCCATCCTGCCCCGTGCCAGCACGAAAACAGCACCGGCCTCGGTCGCGCCGCGATTGACCACGGCAGCGAAACCACCGGCGCCGAAAACCCGGCGCAACAGGGCCGAGACCCAGAAATCCGATGTGACGCGCATGAGAAAGCTCCGAAAGCGTGCGGCTATCTAGCGACATTTCCGCAGCTCGGCGAGCCGTCATTTCCGGGTCAGTTGGTCAGGCCGATCTCGCGCATCTTGACGTAGACGATCTCGTCGGGCTCGCCGGTCTGCGGCAGTCCGAACAGCGACTGGAATTCCTTGATCGCCGCCTTGGTGCGGGCACCGACGACACCGTCCAGCTGCATATCGTCATTGCCGAACGCCTTGAGCCCGGCCTGGATCTTGACGATGCGGGGATCGGGTCCCTGGGTCGGGGCCGCATCCGTTTGCGCAGCATTCGTCTGCCCGGAATTTGTCTGCCCAGAATTTGTCTGCAGCGACACCGGAACGGCGGCCGGCGTATTCGGGCGCGGCTGCGGCTTCGGCACGGCAGCGGTCTTCGGCGTTGCGCCCAGCTGATCCAGCAGCAGCGCATCGATCTCGCCGGAGGCGTTGAGGCCGACCTTCTGCTGATAGGCCTGTATGGCCTTGCGCGTGTTGGGGCCGGAAATGCCGTCGACCGTGCCGGGATAGAAGTCGAGGTCCTTCAATATGCCTTGCACCTGCTCGACCACCGGATCGCCCTTCATCGGGGCGGGCGCCGCATTGGGCCGCACGATGTTGATCGTTGTCTCCGGCTCGTCGGCGGCAGAGTGCGCCAAACCCTGGAAATTGCGGGTGGCGAAGAACGCCCCGGCATGCGGGAAAGGCTGGTACCACAGCGCATTCGCCGAGACATAGAACAGCGTCACCAGGAATGCCGTCGATCCGCCCACCAGAACGGGATTGCGCGAAATCATCCCGCCGACGGCGATGGCGCCGTCCTGAAAGGCATTGCTGCGGCGTTTGACCGCCTTAGGCTGTTTTGCGGAGCGAGCCATTTCTGTCCCCTTTCGCCCTCGTCACCGGCATCGTCAGCACCCCTGCCTGGTTGGCCGGGCGCCCCTTCGGCCCGTTGACCGGCAGGCTGATGGTCACCGTGGTGCCCTCGCCCGGCATGCTTTCGATCGACATGGTGCCTTCGTGCAGCGCCACCAGCCCCTTCACCAGTGACAGGCCAAGGCCGGTCCCCTCGAAACGGCGCGTATAGTCGTTCTGGATCTGCATGAAGGGCTTGCCGAGATTGGCGAAATCCTCCTCGGCGATGCCGATGCCGGTATCCCTGACCCAGAAATGCAGGCGCGAGCCGATCCGCTTGGCGCCGACGACGACATCGCCGCCGTCGGGCGTGAACTTGATCGCATTGGAGACGAGGTTGATCAGGATCTGCTGCACGGCGCGGCGATCGGCATTGATGTCGCCGGCGTCGGGAGCGATCTGCGTCTGCAGGTCGATGTTCTTGGCCTGCGCCTGCAGGCTCATCATCGACTGGCACATGTCGACGGCTTCCATGAACCGGAATGGTTCCGGTTCCGCCGCGTAGGCGCCGGATTCGATTCGCGACACGTCGAGTATGGATGTCACGACGGCCAGCAGATGCTGACCCGAATCCCGCACCAGACCGACATATTCCTTCTGGCGCGGATCCTTGAAGGCGCCGAACATTTCGTGCAGCAGCATGTCCGAGAAGCCGATGATGGCGTTCAACGGCGTGCGCAGTTCATGGCTCACCACCGCCAGGAACCGACCCTTGGCCACTTCCGCGGCGGCTGCCGCTTCATTGGCCTGCGCGAGTTCCTCACGCAGCCGGGCCGTCTGGTCATTCTCGCGCAGGATGAGCGTGAAGACGTCGCCCTGTTCCTCGGCGCGCAGCAGTTCGAGCAGGAACGGCCGATAATTGTCAGCCATCAAGCGAATGTCATTTTGGCGACTGTCATTCTGGCGATTGTCACTCTGGCCATTGCCGTTCTGGGGCAGCCTGATGCGCAATTCGAGGCGACGCGAGCCAGCACCATCGCGCATATCGGCCAGGGCGCTGAGATAGGAGACACGGTCCGACAGGTGGACGCGGTCGAAGAGGCCGGTTCCGGAAAGCAGTTCCGGCGGCAATTTCAAAAGCGTGCGCGCCTTGGCCGAGGCATCGAGCACCTCACCATGGCGGCCAACCCGCAAGATCACCGCGTCGATGATGTCCTCCAGCCGGTCACCGCGATCCAGCGTATCAGCCACACCGGCACTATCGCGAAACGCCGACAGGCGCGGGATCAGTGTCAGCGCCCAGGCCAACGGCACCAGCCAATGCCAGGCGGCTATCTGCGCGCCCGCGAAGGGCAAGAAAGCCGCAGCCAGAGGCTGAAGGGCAATGGCAACAATGGCCGAGACCGCTCCCCACAGGGCCGCACGCCGTGAGGCGCCGATCCACCAGGCTTCGAACGGCAGCGCCACGGCAAGCATGGCGACAGGAGAACTCAACCCGCCGGCGGCGGCGATCAGACCGCCAAGAGCGACAGCCGCCATCGCCAGGGCGATCGGTGCCGCCGTGGCCATCCTGCCGGTCGCCGCCACCAGCAGGGCGATAAACCAGCACAGACCAAAGGCCGCGAAGATGGCGGCCATGGTCACCGCGGCACCCATGCCTGACGTAACCAGCGTGACCGCGGCACCGGCGGCAAAGAATGGCGCCGCCAGCATGACGCCGATGAAGCGGCGCTGGCGCTCGCGGCCGCTCTGCCCAAGAATCGAGGGATGCACCATACGTTCGCAACCGGCGGCAATCGCGCCAGGCAATTCAGCGTATCTGGCCTTGATCGGCATCAACTCAACGCACTCGCACTCGTCGTGAACAGCTCTGCTTTTGCAGATTGTTTTGATTGGCTCTGAAACTCTCATCCAGCGTTTAAGGAATGGATAAGGCAGGGCCGACCAAAGCCCGGCCTGTGGCAAATATCGGGATGCTTGCTGCCGAAAACCCGTGCAAATGCCGCCATAGTAAATGGAGGGTTATCCGAGAACGCATGCCGTCAGCGGACCATGGGCGCGGCGAGAAACGGCCTATTTCAAAGAAAATGCAATGGAAACAACCAGATAAATGGTTATCGCCGCGTAACCAAAATCGTCCCGATATGAAACAAATCCATGGCAAAACGCTTCGTTTCGAATTTGCCTAAAATTTGAGGAAAATTCTCTGCGAACCTGCAAGCCGTCCTTCGTGCCTGTGTGCCAATATCCTGCCCATAAAAGAGGTCATGCCATATGATGCATGATCCGGTCACGACGAGAGGCAAGGCATGTTCTTCCTGATAAGAATGGCTTTCTGGTTTTCACTGGTGCTGCTGGCGCTGCCGCTGAGCGTCGGTTCCGACGAGCCGGGGCAGGACAGCGTCGGGCCGATCCAGGCCCTGTTCGCGGCCCGTGACGCGGTGGGCGACATTGCCGGCATCTGCGAACGCAAGCCCGATGTCTGCGAAACCGGCAAGTCGGCGATGCACACAATCACCGCACGCGCCAAGGAGACCGCCAAGATCGCGGCCGCCATGCTGGACGACAAGTCCGCCGGCCCCGACACCTCGACAATGACCGGCAGCGTGCCGAAAGAGATTGTCCTGCCCGAGACCGTCAACCTGCCGATAAAGAATTAAGCCGTCTCGACGGCGCACCGCGGGCCGTCTGCCCTCTCGACGCCCGCGGTGTCCTTGTTTTTTCCGTGACGCGGCACCGCTGCATCACTATATCCAGGGTCATGACGACCACGATCCAGACGATCCGCGACGATTTTTCGTTCCTCGACGAATGGGAAGACCGCTACCGCTATGTGATCGAACTGGGCGAAGCGCTGCCGCCTTTTCCCGATGAAGAGCGCAATGCAGCCCACAAGGTGCCGGGCTGCGTCAGCCAGGTCTGGCTGACCACCAAGCGGGGACCGGGCAGCGACCCGGTCATTAGCTTCACGGGCGATTCGGACGCCCACATCGTGCGCGGCCTGGTGGCGATCATGCTGGCGCTGTTTTCCGGAAGGACCGCCAGCGAGATCCAGAAAACCGATGCGGAAGCGACGCTCAAAGAGCTCGGCCTGGACGAGCACCTCTCGCCCCAGCGCGCCAATGGCCTTCGCTCGATGGTCAAGCGCATCAAGCGCGATGCCGAGATGGCACTCGCGCAGACCGCCTGACTCGGCCGGCAGGGTCCTGTCACGTCCGCAAAATCAAACGGCGCCCGAAGGCGCCGTTGATGTCGGTTCGACCTGACAGAGCAGGCGACTACCGCGCCTTGCGCTTGCGGCCAAGGCCCATCTTCTTGGCGAGCTGCGAGCGGGCTGCCGCATAGTTCGGGGCAACCATCGGATAGCTCGGGTCGAGATTCCACTTTTCGCGATACTGGTCCGGCGTCAGATCATAGTGGGTCATCAGGTGACGCTTGAGCGACTTGAACTTCTTGCCGTCTTCAAGACAGACAATGTAGTCGTCATGAACCGAGCGCTTCGGATTGACAGCCGGCTTCTGCTTGTCGGCAGGGGGCTGTTCGGCGGTTCCGCCCACACGCCCGAGAGCGGCATGGACATCTGATATGAGGTTCGGCAGTTCGCCGACCGGTACGGGATTGTTGCTGACATAAGCGGCCACCACATCGGCAGTCAGCTCGATCAGCGCGTCAGCGTTTCTGGAAGGTGTTTCGACAATATCCATGGTCTTCAGGCCCCAACAAGAGTTACGTGGTCTGCGCCCTTTTTTACAGGCAGGGCATTGCACGAAATTTGAGCAGGTAGAATTTCTGCGATTCGTGTCGCGGGCACATCAATGCGACCATAGAGCAAGTAAGTCAATTCTCTCTTTGCATTATATTTGGGAATGTTGATCAACTATTCGGCAATCAGCTTCAAACTTTCGTGCATCATGTAATTTTTCGATATTTCGCCCGCCAAACCGGGAACGCCTGACGTTACGTCAGCTGATCGTTACATTCGCGATAACTCACAAAGCAGATTTCAATGCTCTGGTTTGCTTTGCCATTGAGCCGACAATCTTGGTTGTTCACATCTGTCCACAAAACCTCAGGTTGCCGCTCATCTTTTTCGCAGGCAACCAGACTACATGCCGCCTCAGGACAAATCGCTGGGGTCGATCAATACGGGGTGATGTACTTGCCATAGGCCCAGCCGGTAACGAAGGCACCGTTCTTGGCCGGGTCATGCCAGATCTCGCACCAGCGATAGCGAACCGTCTGCTGCTGCTTCCATGCCGGTTGATTGGCGATATCGAGCAGGTTTATGCCGCCGGTGCAGCGTCCGGTCATCTGCAGGACGGTCCCGTTCGGGTATGCGGGGTGCTTCTGCGATGTGCCGGACGGATAGTTACGCACATTGAGCGTGTCGCCGAACGGCACATTGGCCACTTGCCAAGCCGCGAATACGGTCGCATGAGACTGGCCGGCAAAGACCAGAGTTAGCGAAGCAACGGCGAAAGTCGCAGCAATCCGAGATCGAACAGTCATCATCTTTCCTCCCCCAACTCATCTCATGGAGCCGGCACTAACTCTAGGCTGCGGCCCTTGAACCCACCCTGATCAGCGTATTCATTCGCCATTCAAGATATTTCCCAAGCGAGACGCAATGACCAACACTCCCCGATTTCCGATCGTCAGCCCGCCGACACCCGAGAAGCGGCCGGTTTTCGACACGCATCACGGCATCACGCGAACCGATGAATATGCCTGGCTGCGGGCCGACAACTGGCAGGAGATGTTCAGGGACCCTTCCCTGCTCGATGCGGGTATCCGCGCCGAACTCGAAGCCGAGAATGCCTACCAGTCAAAGCTGATGGCCGACACATCAGGCCTGCGGAAACAGCTTTTCAAGGAGATGAAGGCCCGTATCAAGGAAGACGATTCTTCCGTTCCAATGAAAGACGGACCCTATGCTTATGGTTCTTCCTTCAAGCTCGGCGGCGAGCAGCCGCGCTATTTCCGCATGCCGCGCGACGGCGGTGCTGAGCAGATCCTGCTCGACGGTGACCTGGAGGCGGAAGGCAAGGCCTATTTCCGGCTTGGCGGCGTCGATCATTCGGCCGACCATCGCAAGCTGCTGTGGGCCTTCGACGACAAGGGCTCCGAATTCTACACCCTGCGCGTACGCGATCTTGCCGACGGCAAAGAACTGGCGGACCAGATTCCCGCCACCGGCGGTTCGGGCGTGTGGGACGCGGGCAATGACGGGTTCTTCTATACGCGTCTCGACCCCAACCACCGGCCGTCGAAAGTGCTGTTCCACGCATTGGGACAAGACCCTGAAAACGACCGCCTGATCTATGAGGAAACCGATCCCGGCTTCTTCATGAATGTCGACGGCACCCGCAACAACCAATGGATCATGATCGGCATCAACGATCACGAGACCTCGGAATACCGCCTGTTGAGCGCCAGCGATCCGTTTGCCGAGCCCAAGCTGGTTTCGGCGCGAGAGATCGGCCTGCAATATGAGCTGGAGGAAGGCGGCGACATTTTCTTCATCCTGACCAATGCCGACGGCGCCAAGGACTTCAAGATCATGACGGCGCCGGCAAGCGATCCGGTCCGCGCCAACTGGCAGGAGCTGGTGGCGCATCAGCCGGGCCGGCTGGTCCTGTCGGTGATCGGCTTCAAGGACCATATGGTCCGGCTCGAACGCAAGGAGGGCCTGCCGCGCATCGTCGTGCGCGACCGCACCAGCGGTGAAGAGCATCTTCTGTCTCTCGATGAGGAAGCATTCTCGCTCGGCCTGTCGGGTTCCTATGAATACGACACCGAGATCATGCGCTTTTCCTATTCGTCGATGACGACGCCGGCGCAGGTGTTCGACTACAATATGCGCACCCGCGAGCGTGTATTGCTCAAGACCCAGGAAGTGCCATCCGGCCATGATGCGGACCACTATGTCACCAGGCGGCTGATGGCGCCCGCCGCCGACGGCGAGCTTGTGCCGATCTCGCTTTTGCACCATCGCGACACGCCGCTCGATGGATCAGCGCCGTGCCTGCTCTATGGTTACGGCTCCTACGGCATCACCGTGCCGGCGGCCTTCAACACCAACTGCCTGTCGCTGGTCGACCGCGGCTTCGTCTACGCCATCGCCCACGTCCGTGGCGGCAAGGACAAAGGCTACGGCTGGTACGATGACGGCAAGCGGGAGCACAAGATGAACACCTTCACGGATTTCATCGCCTGTGCGCGCCACCTCGTTGCCGAGCGCTACACCGCCCATGACCGCATGGTCGCGCAAGGCGGTTCGGCCGGCGGCATGCTGATGGGCGCCGTCGCCAACATGGCGCCGGAGTGCTTTGGCGGCATCGTTGCCGAGGTTCCGTTCGTCGACGTGCTCACCACCATGCTCGACGCGACCCTGCCGCTGACGCCGCCGGAATGGCCGGAATGGGGCAACCCGATCGCGTCGGCCGACGACTATCGGACGATCGCCGCCTACTCCCCCTACGACAATGTCGCCGCGCTCGACTATCCGCCGATCCTGGCGCTTGCCGGCCTCACCGATCCGCGCGTCACCTATTGGGAGCCGGCCAAATGGGTGGCGCGGCTGCGCGACCGCAAGAGCGGCGATAATCCGGTGCTGTTCAAGATCAACATGGATTCCGGCCACGCAGGTGCGTCGGGCCGGTTCTCAAGACTTGAGGAGATCGCCTATACTTACTCCTTCGCGCTGAAGGTGACGGGCAAGGCGCAGCTTGCAGAGGAAATCCTCGGATGATCGATCTGTCCACTTTGATCGCCTACATCGCCGTCGTGCTCGGCTTTGTTTTTATTCCGGGTCCGGCCACGCTGTTGACGATCGCCCGGGCAACTAGTTCGGGAACGAAGGTCGGGATCGCGACCGGTGCCGGGATCGCGGCCGGCGACATGTTTCACACTGTCATGGCGATGGTCGGCATCTCGGCGATCATCGCCACGTCGGCGACACTCTTCAGCATAGTAAAGTACATCGGCGCGGCCTACCTGGTTTACCTCGGCATTCGCGCGATCATCGAGAAAACGCCAACCGATCCGACCGCCGGCGCGCTCGCGATCCCTGCCGGCAAGGCGTTTCGGCAGGCTGTCCTGACCGAGGTACTCAACCCCAAGACCGCGCTTTTCTTCCTCGCATTCCTGCCTCAGTTCGTGCGGCCCGAAAACGGATCGGTGATACTTCAATTGGCCGCATTGGGAATTGTCTTCGTCGCGCTGGGCCTTTTCAGCACGGTCATCTTTGCGTTAAGCGCCGGTCGCCTAGGCTCTTTCCTGCGCCGAAATCCGACCGTGCTGAAATGGCAAGGCAAGGTTGTCGGCGGCATCTACTGCGCCCTGGGCGTACGTCTGGCGCTGCAGCAGCGCTGAGGTTCCGGACGGCACGTTCACTTTTGGGTTCGGCGATCATGACTTTTTGAATTCCGCATCGCTCATTTCCCCTCGCAATTGCGATGGTCGCGCGTTACCCAAGGCACGGCTTTCCCGGGCGATGAAGCCCGCACTCGCACAAGGGTCCATTATGCTGCTCGTCGACGTCTATCTCGACAAATCACCGATCCAGGGCATCGGCGTGTTTGCCAAGCACCACATTCCCAAGGGCACGCTGATCTGGAAGCTCGACCCCCGCTTCGACCGGATCATCGACGTCGAGACCTATGAGGGCGAGAGCGGGCCGGTGAAGAACTATCTCGACCGCTATTCCTACCCCGACCGGCGCGATCCGGCCTATATCGTCTTCGAAGCCGACGACGCCCGCTACATGAACCATGACGACGAGCCGAATTGCGATGTCTCCTCACCTGAGGAAACCTTTGCGCTGCGCGACATTGCACCCGGCGAGGAACTGACCTGCAACTACAATCTTTTCTTCGAGACGGGCTTCGATTTCCTCGGCGACCGCCACCTGTAGTCGATACTCAGCTCGCCGGCTTGCGTGCGGGATAACCGTTCGGGTGCGGCGGTATTGCCTTCAGATAGGCGGCGATAGCGGCACGATCCTCCGGTGTCAGCTCAGCCATGTTGCGCTGCACGTCGACCATCGCGCCGCCCACGGAATCGAAATCGGGCGTGAAGCCGGTTTCGAGATAGTTGACGATGTCGGCTTCCGACCATTTGGCGATGCCTCCCTCGCCCGATGTGATATTCGACACGATGCCGCTGCCTTCGGCGGCGGTTGCGCCCGCCAGCCATTCGTTCTTCTTGATACCGCCCGCAAAGTCGCGCGGCGTGTGGCATTCGCCGCAGTGGCCCGGCCCTTCGACCAGATAGCGGCCGGCCATCACGGGATCAGGCGTGCCCTGCGGGAACGAAACAACCGGCTGATCGCTGAGATAGAGGAGCTTCCACAGGCCGATGCCGCGACGGATGTTGAACGGGAAGGCCAGCGAATTGCTCGGCGCCTTGCCGGCGACCGCCGGCAGCGTCTTGAGGAAGGCGTACAGATCGGCGATGTCCGATGGCCTCATGCGTGCGTAGGACGTGTAGGGAAAGGCCGGATAGAAATGCTCGCCAGCCGGCGATACGCCCTTGAGCATGGCGTTGGCGAGATCCTCTAGCGACCATGCGCCGATGCCGTCCTTTGGATCTTGCGAGATGTTGGGAGGCACGAAGGTGCCGAACGGCGTCTTGAGTTCAAGGCCGCCGACCAGTTGAAGCCGCGCATCGCCCTGTGAGCCCGGCTTGGCGTGGCAGGAGGTGCAGCCACCGGCATAGAAAATGCGCTTGCCGCGACCCGCGTCGCCCGGCCCGAGTTGCACCAGTGCCGTCGCGTCAAGCTTGACCGGCGCCGACAACAGCCAGCCAGCAGCCGCGCCGGCGCCACCCAGAACGAGAGCCACGCCGACGAGCTTCTTCAGCCATGCCATGGCTGAGATCAGCCCTTCTTGACCCTGTAACCCTGATGGCAGGTGCCGCAATCCGAGCCGATGATGCCGAGTTGCGCCTTCAGCGCATCGACATCGGCGGGAGCTGCTGCGACGGCGGCCTTGACGTCGGCGAGATACTTGTCCCCGGTGGCCTTGAAGCCGGCCATGTCTTCCCAGATCTTCGGCCCCGCCGTGGTGTCGCCGGCGTCGCTGCCTTTCGGGAACAACGCGTCGGCGTCGAACTTCTCGGCATTCGCTTGCAATGCCTGGAGTTGCGCTAATACGGCAGCGGCATCAAAGGGGTCCTCGCCCTTGACTACTTTCGAAATGCCGCCGGCGATCTTTCCACGTTCCTTCATCAGACCCTGCCGGTCGAGGATCGGGTCGGCGAAGGCCGCCGAACCGGCGAAGGCGAGCATAGAGATGGCGATGACAAGCTTTCTCATTCATTTGGCTCCATGATGAAGGTATTTGGGGACAGGACGTTAACGGAAGCGGCGGGCTAAATATTCCCTTCCCCCGGGCGATTTTTGCCTGGCCTTCGCAGCCACCGACATCGATCCAGAAAAAGAAAAGCCCCGGTGTTGCCGGGGCCTTTCTGACGATCGATCACTTCGCCTTTTCGTAGAGTTCCAGCACATGATCCCAGTTGATCAGGCTGTCGACGAACGCCTCGAGATATTTCGGGCGGGCGTTGCGGTAGTCGATGTAATAGGAGTGCTCCCAGACGTCGACGCCGAGGATCGGCGAGGCGCCATGAACGAGCGGGTTTTCGCCATTCGGGGTCTTCGAGATCGCCAGCTTGCCGTCCTTGACGGAAACCCAGGCCCAGCCCGAACCGAACTGCGTCGTGCCGGCTGCGATGAAGTCAGCCTTGAACTTGTCGTAGCCGCCGAGATCGCTGTCGACCGCCTTCTGCAGCGCGCCCGGCAGCTTGTTGCCGCCGCCGCCCTTCTTCATCCACTTCCAGAAATGGATGTGGTTGTAGTGCTGGGCTGCATTGTTGAAGAGACCGGCATTCTTGCCGAACGACTGCTTGACCACCTCTTCGACCGACAGATCGCCAAGGCCTGCCTCGGCGGCCAGCTTGTTGCCGTTGTCGACATAGGCCTTGTGGTGCTTGTCGTGGTGATACTCCAGCGTCTCTTTCGACATGTAGGGTTGCAAGGCCTCATAGTCGTAGGGCAGAGCGGGCAATTCAAAAGCCATGGGTAGTACTCCCTCGTGGAAAAATCCGGTGTGGATACCGGATTAAGATAGGTCTGGATTGAGCTGGGACAACTCCGGAAGTGAAGCGCCGGTACCCTTCTAAGCGGGTTCCGGAAAACTGTCACACGGTTTTCCCGCGGCGAAGCGCGCAGCGACGAAAAGGCCGGGCTGAAGCGTCAGCCAGCCGGCGTAGAATGCGCCCAGTCCCAATAGAGCTCTCGCGCCTTCTTTGCCACCGGCCCGGGTTGCAGATTGCGATCCTCTATGCGCGTGATCGGCACCACCTTGGAATGGTTGCCGGTCGAAAAGATCTCGTCCGCTTCGAGGAAATCGCGCACCGACAGCGTCTTTTCCGTCGTCTTGAAGCCGTACTCGCCGAGCAGTGTCATCGTGCGCGAGCGGGTGATGCCGGACAGGAAGGTGCCGTTCGGCGCCGGCGTCAGCACATGGCTATCCTTGACCAGGAAGATGTTGGAGCTTCCGGTCTCGGCGACATTGCCCAGCATGTCGAGCACCAGCGCATTGTCGAAGCCGCGCATCTTGGCTTCGAGGATGGCCCGGCCATTGTTGGGATAGAGGCATCCGGCCTTGGCGTTGGTCGGCATGGTTTCGATCGTCGGACGCCGGAACGGCGACACCGTCACCGAAAATCCGGTTGGCGAGATCATCGGCGATTCATAGAGGCAGAGGCAGAAACGGGTCGAAGCGGGATCGGCCGGCACGCCCATATAGCCGCCATGCTCGGCCCAGTACATCGGCCTGATATAGACCGCTGTCTTGCCGTCGAACTTTTTCAATCCATCCCAGGTCAGCCCGACGATCTGTTCGGGCGACATGTTCGGCTTGAGGCCAAGTGCGATCGCCGAGGCATTCACCCGCCTGGCATGGAGGTCGAGGTCGGGCGCCACGCCTTCGAACCAGCGCGCCCCGTCGAACACGCTGGTGCCCAGCCACATGGCGTGGCTGCGCGGCCCCAAAATGGCGACGTTGCCCTCATACCAGTCGCCATCGACGAAAGTCCATGTCGCGGATTGCGCCGCTGCCGCCAGTGTCATCGCGTTATCCCGTTCCGATCAATCTTGTGTGACAACATTGGATGATGCTTTGGCCGCTGCCGTCAACGGGCATAGGGGAGTTTTGTTGAGGCCAGCGGCGGGCGCGATGCAATCAAGGCTTGCACCTTGCCCCGCCTCGCCTCAAAACAGTTGTCATGCAATACGCCGCCTATGTTTTCGACGCCTACGGCACGCTGTTCGACGTGCACGCCGCCGTGCGCCGCCATGCCGATCAGATCGGGCCGGATGGCCAGTTGCTGTCCGAAATCTGGCGCGCCAAGCAGCTCGAATATTCCTGGGTGCGCACGCTGATGGGCGCCTATGCCGACTTCTGGCAACTGACCGAACAGGCGCTCGACTTCGCCCTGCGCAAGGTCCCGTCCGCCGATCCTAGCCTCAAGGCCAAGCTGCTGGAAGCCTACTGGCGGCTGGATTGCTACCCGGAAGTGCCGGCCGTGCTGAAAGCGCTCAAGGCCTCGGGAGCCAGGCTGGCGATCCTCTCCAACGGCTCGCCCGAAATGCTGGAAGCGGCGGTCAAGTCCGCCGCGCTCGACCAGGTTCTGGACGACATCTATTCGGTCGATGCGGTGCGGCGTTTCAAGACCGATCCGGCGGTCTACGACATGGTCGCCACCGGCTGGCGCCTCTATCCCGGCGCGGTGTCCTTCCAGTCGTCCAATCGCTGGGACATCGCGGGCGCCACCAAATTCGGCTTTCGCACGGTGTGGATCAACCGCTTCAACCAGCCCGAGGAGTACCGGGACTTCCCGCCTGCCCTGATCCTGCCAACCCTCGAAGCTTTGGTGTCAAGCGGCTAGGGTTGTGGCCTTGGCGCCACAGTGGCGATGCAGTCACAGCTTCGCCTTTGTTTGTCCACGTTCGGGCCAGAATCGGAACCGCCTATCGTCTCAGGTGTTGTAAGGCACCTCGTAACAACGGTCGGCGAATTCACGCTTTGTTGCGATTTCCGACCTAAAGAAGGCAACCATGTCCAATACCGAAATCGAATCCTTTCGCCTGAGCCGTCGCGGCTTCCTCAATGCCGCTGCACTGGGCGCCGCCTCGATTGCGGTTTCCGCATGCGCCACCACCGGGCCGGGACCGGTCCAGCCCCCACCGCCGACTTATGTTGAACCGCCTCTGCCGGACTACGCGACGATGTATGCGGCCGTCAGCGATGGCGGTTTCGACCTTCCGGCCATACCGTTCGAAAGAATCGATCCGCAGTACCTGCGCCAGATCGTGCCAGATCCGACGGGGCAGAAGCCTGGCACCCTCGTCGTCGATACGACCGGACATCATCTCTATCTGGTGCGACCGGGCGGCCAGGCGATCCGCTATGGTGTCGGCCTCGGCCGTGCCGGCTTCGAATGGTCTGGCGATGCCGTCGTCCAGTGGAAGCAGAAGTGGCCAAAATGGACGCCGCCGGATGAAATGATCGCCCGGCAGCCGGAATTGAAGCCATACAGCGCCGACAATGGCGGCATGCCCGGCGGGCTGAAGAACCCGCTCGGTGCGCGCGCGCTCTATCTTTTCCAGGGCAACGTCGACACGCTCTACCGCCTGCACGGTTCGCCGGAATGGAAATCGATCGGCAAGTCGGTTTCATCGGGCTGCGTTCGTTTCATGAACCAGGACATCATCGATCTCTATGATCGCGTGCCCCAGAAGACGCCGGTCATCGTGACTGCTGATATCGGTCAGGCAATGGCGGCGACGGCCAACCGCAAGGCTATCCCGATCGATTCCGGCGTGCCGGACGGATCGATCCTGCTCGGACCCGTCAAGGCGGTCACGAACGCGATCTTCTGAGTTAGCAGTCTACGGAAATGCTTAGAGCTGTTCACCGTTTCACGGAAACGGCGACCGGCTCTAAGTCCTTGTTTTGACGCAATTCCGGACGGAAAACCGTTCACACTTTTCCTGGAATTGCTCTTGCGCCACGCGTTCAAGGGAACGCGCGGCGCTGTAAGGCAGTAGAGGCTTTGCTGCCTTGGCATAAATCTCAGCGCCCCCGCGACAGGCTCCCCAAAATCCCGCGCACGATCGCGCGTCCGACCGACGAGCCGACCGAGCGCACCACGGACTTGATCGCGGCCTCCGCCACCGTCTGGCGATTGGAGGGGCGCGGCGCTGGCGCGCGGCGGCCACCCGATTGCGGCGGCGGATCGTCATTGCCGAAGCCCGGAATGGTCCAGCGCGAACCGCCAGTGCCGGCCTGCTGCGCCTGCGCTTCGGCGTCCTGCGCCTCCTTGGCCTTCTTCTGCAGCATCTCGAAGGCCGATTCGCGGTCGATGACCTCGTCGTACTGTCCGGTGACAGGGCTTTCCGCGATCAGCTTTTGCCGCTCGGCAGGAGTTATCGGCCCGAGCCGCGACGACGGCGGGCGGATCAAGGTGCGTCGAACCATGGACGGAATGCCTTTGGCCTCCAGCGTCGAGACCAGCGCTTCGCCGGTTGCGAGCTGGGTGATGGCGACGGCGCAATCGAAATCGGGATTGGGACGGAACGTTTCCGCTGCCGTCCTGACCGCCTGCTGCTCACGCGGCGTGTAGGCGCGGAGCGCGTGCTGGACGCGATTGCCGAGCTGGGCCAGAACCTTTTCAGGGATATCCAGCGGGTTCTGCGTGACGAAATAGACGCCGACACCTTTCGAGCGGATCAGGCGGACGACTTGTTCGACGCGGTCTATCAACACCTTTGGCGCCTCGTCAAAGAGCAGATGCGCCTCATCGAAGAAGAACACCAGCTTCGGCTTGTCGGGGTCGCCGACTTCCGGCAGCACCTCGAACAGTTCCGACATCAGCCACAACAGGAAGGTCGCGTAGAGCCGCGGGTTCATCATCAGCTTGTCGGCGGCGAGCACGCTGATCGCACCGCGCCCGTCCCGGGTGGTGCGCATGATGTCGGAGATCCGTAACGCCGGCTCGCCGAAGAAATGGGCCGCACCTTGCTGCTCCAGGACCAGCAGCGTGCGCTGGATGGCTCCCACGGAAGGCTTGGTCACATTGCCGTAGCGCGAGCCGATCTCGTCGGCACGCTCGGCGATGTTGGCGAGCAGCGCCTGAAGATCCTTCATGTCGAGCAGCAGCAGGCCTTCCTCGTCGGCCAGGCGGAAGGCGATGTTCATGATGCCTTCCTGCGCCTCGGTGAGGTTCATCAGGCGCGACAACAGCAGCGGGCCCATCTCAGAGACGGTGGCGCGGATCGGATGCCCCTGCTCACCGAACAGGTCCCAGAAGATGACCGGAAATTCCTGGAAGTCATAGGGGTCGAGCTTGACCTGCGCGGCCCGTTTGACCAGGAAATCCTGCGCCGTGCCCATCATGGAAATGCCGGACAGGTCGCCCTTGATGTCGGCACAGAATACCGGCACGCCGGCATTCGAAAAACCTTCGGCCAGGATCTGCAAGGTGACGGTCTTGCCGGTGCCGGTCGCGCCGGTCACCAGGCCATGGCGATTCCCATATTGCAGCAACAGCTGCTCGGCACGCTGATAGCTGTCGTCGGGCTTGCGGCTGGCGCCGATGAAAATACTGGTGTCGTCAGCCATATCCAGGGTCTCCGCAAATTGATGTGTCAAAAGCCAGCCTTTGCCCGAAGGTATAGTCAGGCTGTTGCACAGCGACAATGCCCATTGTCCAAAGCGGGCCGATCATCCAAATCGGGCCAATCGTCCCAATCGGACCCATCGCCGAACCGGATTTTTGGAACTTGCGGATTTTGCTGGTGTTTGGCAATCGTTCATGGTTCGTCCATGCAAGCCGCCCTATATCAGACGGATCGCATTCGGACCCGGGACGTGCATTGCGATAACCGGTCGGGGACCGTAGACTGAACCGCCCGGCTGGTGCGGCCACATAAACGAGGAAGATGGATGGGCGCCGGAGCCTTGACCAAGGATGTTGAACCTGTGAACGCCGAGCGTCAGCGTTGGCTGGCCCTGGCGGAAAAGGCGTTGGCCGGCGCATCCTTCGAGGAAAAGCTGGTCTCGCACACCGACGACAGCTTCCGCATCGAGCCACTCTATGACCGTGCGACCGGGACAGAGCCGATCGTGCGCGCGAATCCCCGATCGCCCTGGATTGTCAGCCAGCGCGTCGACGACCCTGATGTCGATCGCGCCAAGGCACAGGTCCTGGATGATATCGCGCAGGGCGCGACGGGATTGTCGCTCGTCTTCGAAGGTGCTCCGAACGCATTCGGCTACGGTCTGCCGAGGACCGCACAGGCGCTGGAAACGGTGCTGGAGGGTGTGCCCCTCAACCGGATCCAGATCCGCATCGACACCCACCCGTGGAGCCGCCCCATGGCCGACTGGCTGGTGGCGTTCCTGAGCAAGCGCCGCTCCGATCCGGCAAAGCTCAACCTGTCGTTCGGCATCGATCCGGCGGCTATCCTTGCCGGAACCGGCCGGCTGCGCATGTCGATCGAGGCGCTGCAGGAATCGATGCCGCAATCGCTGGCACATTTCTTCTCGATGGGCGTTCCGGGCGTGCTGCTGGAGGCGGACGGTCGCGTCTTCCACAATGCCGGCGCCACGGAGGCTCAGGAACTCGGCATCATGCTGGCTTCCGCTGTCTCGTATCTCAGAATGTTCGAGAAGGCGCGGCAGCCACTCGTCTATGCGGCACCGCATATCGGCTTCGCGCTCAGCGTCGACCAGGACCAGTTCCTGTCGATGGCCAAGGTCCGGGCGTTGCGCAGGCTCTGGGCACGGGTGCAGGAAGCCTGCTCGATCCCCAATTCCACGGCCAACATCCATGCCGAGACATCATTTCGCATGATGACGGCATTGGACCCCGAGACCAACATCCTGCGCACGACGATCGGCTGCTTTGCCGCGGCCGCGGGTGGAGCCGATTCGATCTCCATCCTGCCGCATACCATCGCGCACGGCCTGCCGGCGGCTTTTGCCCGCCGCGTCGCGCGCAACGCACAGTTGATCATGGCCAATGAAAGCCATGTCGATCACGTCGCCGATCCCGCCTATGGGTCCGGCGCGGTCGAAACGCTGACGGCAGACCTTTGCGAAGCCGCTTGGGCGGAGTTGCAAACGATCGAGGCCGAAGGGGGCGTCTTGTCCAGCCTTCGGGACGGACATATCCAGCAGCGCGTTCGCGCTGCCGCCGCCCGTCGCGACGCCGCCTTCAAGACAGGCGAGCGAGCCATCATCGGCACAACGCTCTATCCACAGAAGAGCGAGCGTCCAGTCGAGACACTGGACGCGGCGCAGCGGCCTGCCTTCACCGAAGGTGTCGTCCTGTGCGAACCGCTGTTTCCGGCCCGCATCGACCAATCCATCGGGGCCGCCTCTTGATCCCGGATTTCAGTCAGATCGGCTGGGCGCCGCCCCGCCGCGCGCCGGTCGAGGTCAAGGGCCAGCGGACGACGCCGGAAGGGCTTGTCGTCAAGCATCTCTACAATCAGGGCGACCTCAAGAGCCTGCCGTATCTCGACACCTATCCAGGCCTACCGCCCTTCGTGCGCGGCCCCTACCCGACCATGTATGTCCAGCAGCCCTGGACGATCCGGCAATATGCCGGCTTTTCGACGGCCGAAGAGTCCAACGCCTTCTACCGGCGCAATCTTGCCGCCGGCCAGAAAGGCCTCTCGGTCGCCTTCGATCTGGCTACACATCGCGGCTATGACAGCGACCATCCGCGCGTTGCCGGCGATGTCGGCATGGCGGGCGTCGCCATCGATTCCATCCTCGACATGCGGCAATTGTTCGACGGCATTCCGCTCGGCGACATGACGGTGTCGATGACGATGAACGGCGCGGTGCTGCCGATCATGGCGCTTTATATCGTCGCGGCGGAAGAACAGGGCGTTGCGCAGGAGGATTTGGCCGGGACCATTCAGAACGACATTCTGAAGGAGTTCATGGTCCGCAACACCTATATCTATCCGCCGAAACCCTCGATGCGGATCGTGTCGGACATCTTCTCCTACACATCGAAGAACATGCCGAAATTCAATTCGATATCGATCTCCGGCTACCACATGCAGGAGGCCGGCGCGACCGCCGACCTGGAGCTTGCCTATACGATCGCCGACGGCATCGAATATGCCCGCGCCGGTGTCGCGGCCGGCCTCGATATCGACCGTTTCGCGCCACGCCTGTCCTTCTTCTGGGCGGTCGGCATGAACTTCTTCATGGAAGTCGCCAAGCTCAGGGCCGCACGCCTGCTGTGGGCGACGCTGATGAAGAAGAATTTTGCGCCGAAGGACGAGCGTTCGCTGTCGCTGCGCACCCATTGCCAGACGTCCGGCTGGTCGCTGACGGCGCAGGACCCCTACAACAACATCATCCGCACCATGATCGAGGCGATGGCGGCGACGCAGGGGCATACCCAGTCGCTGCACACCAACTCCTTCGACGAGGCGATGGCGCTGCCGACCGATCACTCGGCGCGCATCGCCCGCAACACGCAGCTCATCCTGCAAAAGGAATCCGGCACCACGCGCATCATCGACCCCTGGGGCGGCTCCGCCTATCTCGAACGGCTCACGCATGATCTGGCCGCACGCGCGCTCGCCCATATCGAGGAAGTCGAGGCTCTCGGTGGCATGGCCGCCGCGACCGAACAGGGCATCCCGAAACTGCGCATCGAGGAAGCCGCGGCGCGCACTCAGGCGCGCATCGATTCCGGCGAGCAGATGCTGGTCGGCGTCAACGCGCATCGCCCCGAGAACGACATCGAGGTCGACGTGTTGAAGATCGACAATGCCGAGGTCAGGGCCCGGCAATTGTCGAAGCTGCAACGGCTGAAGGGCACGCGCGAGGTCGCCGCCGTCGAAAGCGCGCTCGATGCGCTGACCCGTGCCGCGCTAGGCAATGAGAACCTCTTGGAATTCGCCATCCGCGCCGCGCGCGCCAATGCCACGGTCGGCGAGATCTCGTTTGCGCTCGAAAAAGCCTTTGGGCGGCACGTCGCGACAGTGCAGACCATTTCCGGCGTCTACCGCAAGGCGCTTGGCGACAATCCGGTGGTCGACGGGCTGCACGACAAGCTCGCTGCCTTCGAGAAAAAAACTGGCGGCAAGCCGCGCATTCTCGTTGCCAAGATGGGACAGGATGGCCACGACCGTGGGCAGAAGGTCATCGCCACCGCCTTCGCCGATCTCGGCTTCGACGTCACCGTCGGCGCGATGTTCCAGACACCGGAGGAGATCGCCAAACTGGCGGTCCAGCATGACGTCCATATCATCGGCGCCTCATCGCTGGCGGCAGGACACCTGACGCTGATCCCCGAATTGCGCGACGCGCTGAAGAAACTCGGCCGTAGCGACATGCTGATCGTCGCCGGCGGCGTCATCCCGCCACAGGATTACGACGCGGTGCTGCAAGCCGGCGCGGCGGAAATCTTCCCACCGGGAACGGTTATTCCGGAAGCGGCGGACCGGTTGATGGATCGGCTGCTGGCAGCTCGATAGGTTTGTTATAATATCCGTTGCAACGGAATTGCTATCGAGTTATAATTGACGTTGCAACAGGACGTCCATCATGAACACAATCATACGCAAGATCGGCAATTCCGAGGGTGTGATCCTGCCCAAGGATCTGCTCGAGCGTCTGAACATGAAGGCAGGCGATAGCATCGTCATCGTCCAAGAAGGCGATGAGCTTCGTTTACGCCGCACCGAAGACAGCGCCGAAGAGTTCGAGCGCAAGATGAAGATCGCTCGTGAGCGGATGAAAAAGTACGAGGTTGCCTACCGCGCGCTCGCGAAATGACCGAGCATCATTCGCGGGAATTCGTGGAGTCGCTTCACGCTGAGCAGCTGCGTCTGCATGGTGGGGCGGCAGGTATCCGCGATGAGGGAATGCTGGGGTCCGCGCTCTCCCATCCACAGCAGCGAGAGATCTATGGCGAACCGGATCTGTGCGAACTCGCAGCCGCCTATCTGTTCGGCATCGCCAAGAACCATCCGTTCGTTGATGGCAACAAGCGCACCGCCTTTGCAGCGGCCGATCTGTTTCTCTATTTCAACGGATTGAGCGTCGAGGCAGACCAGCAGGACGTCATTCAACTGGTCTTGATGGTTGCCGCTGGCGAGATTGATGAAGTGGGGGCCGCAGCTTTTTTCCGCGACCACGTCGTCAAGCTCGAAGACTAACTGTCCGACAGTTTGACGATTTCCCATTCCTTGCCGTTGACCGTGACGGCCTCGCCGACCTTCTTGCCAAACAGCGCAACCGCCATCGGCGAAACATGCGAAATCGTGCCCTTTGACGGGTCAGCCTCGTCCTCGCCGACGATCTTCCAGTGCACCTTCTTGCCGTCATCGCCTTCCAGCGTGACTCCCATGCCGAAGCGGACGACATCGCTGTCGGGCTCCGGGACGGAAAGCTCGGCATTTTCGCGCCGCGCCGTCCAGTAACGCAGGTCGCGCGATACGACCGCGATGCGCTCGCGATCGGCTTTCTTCTCAGCTTTCGCCAGGATATCGCGCAGATCGGCCAGATTGTCCTCGATCTGCGCCAGGCCGCGCTCCGTCACCAGGTTGCGGTGCGTGCTGATCGGCCGCTCGCCGACGCCGGCGATGGCATTTTCGCTGTCTTCTTCGCGGGTGAAAGCTCTGCTCATCCCCTGAACCTAGGCCTCGAGTGGCTGCTCGACAAGTCATTGTCGGTACCTCGTGAAGCGGGACAGGACGTCTGGCACGATTCCTGCGGTGTCAGGGCTGACACTGCGGTGTCATGGTTGAACACTGGGATTCTGTGCCGATGTTGAACAGGCGAACGCTGCTGACCGGGACCGCCGGCTTTGCCGTCATGGGCCTCTCGCTCCGCAAGGCGGCGGCCGCCAGCCTGGCTGGTATCGAAAAAGCCTCGATGCGCGGCTCGATCAACGCCACCGAACTTGGCGTGCAGCCCGGCACATTCGACGACCAGAGCAAGGCCTTCGCCAAGCTGCTGCGTGAGGCGAACGATCGCGATATACCGGTGTTCCTGCCGGCGGGCACCTATGTGGTGTCCAACCTCTCGCTGCCCAGCCGCCTGCGTCTTTCCGGCGTGCCGGGCGCAACGCGGATCGTCTATGGCGGCGACGGCCACCTCTTCATGACCGAACAGGCCGACGATATCGAACTGAGCGGGCTGGTCTTCGACGGTTCGAACCGCTCGATGGGCGACTATGCGCAAGGGTTGCTCGATTTGCGCCGGGTCGGCCACCTCGTTGTCGACAATTGCCAGATAACCGGCAGCGGCAAGAATGGACTGTCGCTGGAACACGCGGCAGGCCGGATCGAACGCTCGGACATATCCGGGGCGGCTGATGCCGGCATCTATTCGGTCGAGGCGGCGGGACTCTCAATCACAGGCAACACCGTCTCCGACTGCGCCAATGGCGGCATCCTCGTGCATCGCTGGCAGGCGGCGGAGGACGGCACGATGGTCACCGGCAACCGTGTCGAACGCATCGGGGCGCGCAGCGGCGGGACCGGCCAGAACGGCAATGGCATCAACGCCTTCCGCGCCGGCAATGTCATCATTTCAGGCAATGTCGTTTCGGATTGCGCCTTCTCGGCGATCCGCGCCAACAGTGCGAGCAATTTGCAGATTTCAGGCAACACCTGCTCGCGTTCGGGCGAAACGGCGGTCTATTCCGAATTCTCCTTCGAGGGCGCCGTCATCAGCAACAACATCGTCGATGGCGCGGCCAACGGCATCTCGATCGTCAACTTCAATGAAGGCGGCCGCATGGGTGTCTGCTCGGGCAACATCGTGCGCAATCTGTCGACCAGCGGCCCCTACACCGCCGATCCGCCCGGCTTCGGCGTCGGCATTGCCGTCGAAGCCGACACCATCGCTTCCAACAACGTCATCGAGAGCGCGCCGCTCTACGGCATGTCGATCGGCTGGGGACCGTATCTGCGCAATGTGGTGGCCACGGGCAACATCATCCGCAAGGCAGGCACCGGCATTGTCGTCAGCGTGGTCGAGGGTGCCGGCACGGCCGTCATCTCCGACAACGTCATCGACGGTGCGCTGAACGGCGCCGTCATCGGCCAGCGCTGGGCCGAGCCGGTGACATCAGACCTCACCCAGTCAAGCAATAGCGGCTTTGCGCATCTGACGGTTGAGCGCAACCGCGTCAGCTGAGAGCAATTTTCAATTCAAGGCTGGCGTCGGCCTCAGCGCCCCGACCTTGGCGCCGATCCGGCTTTCGATCGGGGCGCTCGCCAGTTCGAGCAGCTTCGCCGCCACGGCCTCGTCGGCACGCAACAGCCTGGCAAGGACGGCGGCCGCCATGGCCTCGCCGGCGCGGCCGGCACCATCATCGCATTTGATCGCTATGCCGAGGCCAAGTTCAGGTATCGCGCTGCAGTGGACACCTTCGGCACCGCCTTTTGCAAAGATCCGGCCAGGCGCTGCCTCCATCAAAGCGACATCGGCGCGTCCGGTGCCAGCAACGAAGAAGGGCTCTGCCATGCAGGCCGCAAACAGACGCTTCGCCGCCTTGGCTCGCTCGGGACCAAAACCTGATGTCGTGGCCATGCGGGCAAAGCCCAGCGCGAAACTCCTCAGCGGTACCGCATAGGTCGGGATCGAGCAGCCATCGGTCGCCCGCTCATCCGCGCCGTGGACAGCGCCGGTGACCGCCTGCATGGCGTCGCGCACCATCTCCTGCAAAGCGTGGCCCGCCTTGACATAGCCGCGATGGGCAATGCCCGCGTGGACGCAGGTACAGAGGAAGCCGGAATGTTTGCCGGAACAGTTATTATGCAGCGCGTTGGGCGAACCGCCGGAACGGGCAAGCGCGATCTCCGCGTCATGGTTCGAAGGCCAATGCGCGCCGCATTCGAGTGCTGACCCGTCCAACCCGGCCTTGGCCAGCATGGATCGCGCCAGTTCGACATGCGCCGGCTCGCCGGAATGGGAGGCGCAGGCTAGCGCCAGTTCGCGGTTGCCGAAGCCATAGGCATCGGCAGCACCCGTTTCGACCAGCGGCAGGGCCTGGATCGCCTTGACCGCCGAGCGCGGAAACACCGGCTTCGCGGTATCGCCGATCTCCAGGACCGGCTTGCCGTCGGCATCGAAGACCGCAACGGCACCGCGATGCACGCTCTCGACGATCGCGCCGCGCAGGACCTCGATCAGAACCGGATTTGACATATCACCTCCCGTAAATGCGGGCGGTTTACCTGATCCGGTCGAGAATGGAAACGTAGTTGGCGACCGCCGCGCCGCCCATGTTGAAGATGCCACCCAGTTTCGCGCCCGGCACCTGGATGCCGCCGGCTTCGCCGACAAGCTGCATGGCGGTCAAGACATGCATGGAGACACCGGTGGCGCCGATCGGATGGCCCTTGGCCTTCAGCCCGCCGGAAGGATTGACCGGCAGGCGGCCGTCCTTGGCCGTCGTGCCGTCCAGCGCCAGTTTGGCGCCCTCGCCCGGCTTGGCCAGGCCCATCGCCTCATATTCGATCAACTCAGCTATGGTGAAGCAGTCATGTGTTTCGACGAAGGAGAGATCGTCGAGCGTCACGCCGGCGTTCTTCAGCGCCTTGCCCCAAGCCTGCTCGCAGCCTTCGAAGGCCAGGATGTCGCGCTTCGACATCGGCAGGAAATCCTGGACATGCTCGTTGGCGCGGAAAGCGACGGCGCGGCGCATCTTCAGCGCCGTCCCGGTGTCGGCAAGGATAAGCGCGGCGGCACCGTCCGAGACCAGCGAGCAGTCGGTGCGCTTCAGCGGGCCGGCGACGAAGGGATTCTTCTCGCTCTCCTGCCGGCAGAATTCGTAGCCGAAATCCTTGCGCATCTGCGCATAGGGATTGTCGACGCCATTCTTGTGGTTCTTGGCGGCGATCATGGCGAGTGCATCCGACTGGTCGCCATAGCGCTGGAAATAGGCCTGCGCGATCTTGCCGAAGACGCCGGCGAAACCGGCAGGCGTCTCGCCATCCTCCGGCAGATAGGACGCCTTCAAGAGATTCCTGCCGATCTCGGGTCCGGGCGTCGTCGTCATCTGCTCGGCGCCGACCACCAGCACGATGCGGGCGGCGTTGGCATCGATGGCACGGATGCCTTGCCTGACCGCCGCCGAACCGGTCGCGCAAGCGTTCTCGACGCGCGTCGCCGGCTTGAAGCGAAGCCGGTCGTCGGCCTGTAGCACCAGGCTGGCAGTAAAATCCTGCGCGGAGAAACCAGCATTGAAGTGACCGAGCACGATCTCGTCGACCTCGTCCGGACCGATGCCGGCATGGTCGAGCGCGTCCGTCGCCACCTTGACGATCAGGTTCTCGAGCGTCTCGCCTTCGAGCTTGCCGAAGCGCGAATGCGCCCAGCCAACGATGCATGCGGTCATGGCGGTCTCCATCCTTGGCGCCAGCCTAGCCTATGGGCCCATGGCGCAGTTCGCCGTTATTGTTCAAATATAAACATTCTTGCCCAAGCCGTGAAGGGCCGGAAGCCGACAATCGCTTGGTACAGGTCGTGGTCGTGTCGATTTTTTGTTGATTGACCCGTCAATAAAAAATAATCTCCGTGCAAAAGCCGGGAACAGCATGCCGAAAATCGGAATGGAGCCACTGCGCCGCAAGGCGCTCATCGACGCGACGATCTCGGCGATCGGCGAGCGCGGCTCGCTTGACGTGACCATGTCGGAGATCGCTGGGCGCGCCGGCGTGTCCTCGGCGCTTGCCCATCATTATTTCGGCGCCAAGGACGAGCTGCTGCTGGCAACGATGCGGCATATCCTGGCCGAACTGACCATCGACATGCGCCGCGCCCTGCAATCCGCCGCTTCCCCACGCGAACGCGTCTCGGCCGTGGTCGCCGTCAACTTCTCCGACATCCAGTTCCAGCCGGAAACCATCGCCGCCTGGCTCGCCTTCTATGTCGAAGCGCAGAGATCATCGGCTTTGCGCCGGTTGCTCAGGGTCTATGCGCGGCGGTTGCACTCGAACCTGATGAGCGGGCTGACCGGCATCCTGCCGAGGGCAGAGGCCGACCGTGCCGCCGAAGCGACAGCAGCGATGATCGACGGGCTCTACATCAGGCGGGCGCTGAAGGACGGCGTGCCCGACGCCGCGACCGCGATCGCGCTGGTCGAGGACTATCTCGAAACCAAACTCGGCGAGCGGCATAAACAGTGACAGCAAAGCGACCCAATTGCCTGATCGTCATGGTCGATCAGCTCAACGGGACTTTTTTTCCCGATGGGCCGGCCGCGTTTCTGCATGCGCCGCATCTGAAAGCGCTGGCCGCACGTTCGGCACGCTTTGCCAACAACTACACGGCCTCGCCGCTCTGCGCGCCGGGCCGCGCTTCGTTCATGAGCGGCCAGTTGCCGTCGCGGACCGAGGTCTACGACAACGCCGCCGAATTCGCTTCGTCGATCCCGACCTTTGCGCATCACCTGCGCGCGGACGGCTATCACACCGTGCTGTCGGGCAAGATGCATTTCGTCGGCCCGGACCAGTTGCATGGGTTCGAGGAACGGCTGACCACCGACATCTACCCGGCCGATTTCGGCTGGACGCCGGACTATCGCAAACCCGGCGAGCGAATCGACTGGTGGTATCACAATCTGGGCTCGGTAACCGGCGCAGGCGTCGCCGAGATCTCAAACCAGATGGAGTATGACGACGAGGTCGCCTTCCACGCCGTGCAGAAGCTCTACGACTTCGCCCGCGTCTCCGACGATGCGTCACACCGGCCCTGGTGCCTGACTGTGTCCTTTACCCATCCGCACGACCCCTATGTGGCGCGACGGCAATATTGGGACCTCTACGAGGATTGCCCGGCTCTCGAACCCGAAGTCGGCTTCATCCCATACGACAAACAGGATCCGCATTCGCAGCGGCTCTACAAGGCTTCCGACTACGACAGTTTCGACATCACGGCCGAGCAGATCCGCCGCTCGCGGCGTGGCTATTTCGCCAACATCTCCTATCTCGACGACAAGGTCGGCGAATTGCTGTCGGTGCTGGAACGCACGCGGATGCTCGACGACACGATCATCCTGTTCTGCTCCGATCACGGCGACATGCTCGGTGAGCGCGGTTTGTGGTTCAAGATGTGCTTCTTCGAGGGCTCGGCGCGGGTGCCGCTGATGATTGCCGGCAAGGGCGTGACCGCAGGGCTCATCGAGGCGCCGGTCTCCAATCTCGACGTGACCCCGACGCTGTGTGATCTCGCCGGCATCGACATGAGCGCGATCGCGCCATGGACCGACGGCCAGTCGCTGCTGCCGCTGCTCGATGGCAAGCAGCGCACCGCACCGGTACTGATGGAATACGCTGCCGAAGGCTCCAACGCGCCGTTGGTGGCGATCCGCGATGCCCGCTACAAATTCGTCCATTGCGAGATCGATCCGCCGCAGCTCTACGATGTCGAAGCTGACCCGCATGAGTTGAGCAATCTCGCCGCCGATCCGGCGCATGCCGGTGTGGTGGCGGCTTTCCTGGAAAAGGTGCGCGCGCGCTGGGACATGGCGGCCTTCGACGCCGCGGTGCGCGCCAGCCAGGCGCGGCGCTGGGTGGTCTATCCCGCGCTGCGCAACGGCACGCACTACCCCTGGGAGTTCCAGCCGCTGCAGAAGGCCTCGGAACGCTACATGCGCAACCACATGGATCTCAACGTGCTCGAAGAGCAGAAACGGTTCCCGCGAGGCGAATGATGGCAGACCTTCTCGTTCCTTCGCTGGCCCATCTCAAACAGGCCTATGCCGTCACCTCCAGGGCGACGCAGATCACACCATTGCTGGAGTCGACGGCGCTCGCGCGCGAAACCGGAGCGGCCCGCGTCTTCATCAAGCCGGAATCGCTGCAATGGGCCGGATCGTTCAAGGTGCGCGGCGCCTACTGGCGGCTGAAGCAGCTTTCGGCCGATGAATCGAAAAAGGGCGTCGTCGCCTATTCCTCGGGCAATTTCGCGCAAGGGCTGGCCGCCGCCGGCCAGGCGCTCGGTATTCCGGTCACCATCGTCATGCCGATCGACGCACCGGCCGCCAAGCGTGACGCGACCGCAGGCTATGGCGCACGCGTCGTGCTGACCGACCATGGCGAGCGCGCGCGTGAAGAGGTCGCCGCCGCCAAAGCACGTGAAATCGCCGAGACGGAAGGCCTGGCCTTGCTGCACCCCTTCGACGATCCCGAGATCGTCGCCGGCCAGGCCGGCGCCGGCCTCGAAGCGCTCGACCAGCTTGAGGCCAAGGACGCCAGCGCCGACCTGTTGTTTTGCTCGGTCGGCGGCGGCGGACTGATCGGCGGCGTTTCGCTCGCCTTCCACTATCTGTCACCGGCGACAGAGATCATCGGCGTCGAGCCGGAAGGTTTCAATGGCATGGGCTCGTCGCTGGCGCATGGCAGCATCGAGACCATGCCGATCGGCCCGAAATCGATCTGCGACGGGCTGATGTCGCGGCGGCCAGGCGACGCCCCGTTCGCGGCGGTCAAAACCGCCGGCGTTCGCGGCATCACCGTCGACGATCAATCGGTGCGCAGCGCCATGCGTATCGCCTTCGAGCGCATGAAGCTGGTGCTGGAGCCGTCAGGTGCTGCGTCGCTCGCCGCACTGCTCGGCGGCAAGGTGGATGTGAAGGACAAGACCGTCCTTGTTGTGGCAACCGGCGGCAATGTCTCGCTCGCCGATTTTATGGCGCATATGAACCATGCTTGAAGCGGATTTCGTCATCATCGGCTCCGGCTCGGCCGGCTCGGCCATGGCCTATCGCCTGTCGGAGGACGGCAAGCATTCGGTCATCGTCATCGAATTCGGCGGCAGCGATATCGGGCCGCTGATCCAGATGCCGTCGGCGTTGTCGATCCCGCTCAACATGAGCCTCTACGACTGGGGCTTTGCCAGCGAGCCGGAGCCGCATCTCGGCGGCCGCGTGCTGGCGACGCCGCGCGGCAAGGTCATCGGCGGCTCGTCCTCGATCAATGGCATGGTCTATGTGCGCGGCCATGCCCGCGATTTCGACCACTGGGCCGAAGAGGGCGCAACGGGTTGGGGCTTCGCCGACGTGCTCCCCTATTTCAAGCGCATGGAGGACAATGACGGCGGCGAGGATGGCTGGCGCGGCCACGGCGGGCCGCTGCATGTGCAGCGCGGTCCGCGTAAAAACCCGCTCTATGGCGCCTTCGTCGAAGCCGGCCGCCAGGCTGGCTTCGAACTGACCGACGACTACAACGGCGCCAAGCAGGAAGGCTTTGGGCCGATGGAGCAGACCATCCGTGGCGGCCGCCGCTGGTCGGCGGCGAGCGCTTACCTGAAGCCGGCTCTCAAACGCAGGAATGTTAGCCTGGTCAAGGGTTTCGCCCGCCGGGTGATCATCGAGAATCAACGCGCCATCGGCGTCGAGATCGAAGCTCACAAACAGATTCAGGTCGTTAAGGCGCGACGTGAGGTGATCGTCGCCGCGTCGTCGATCAATTCGCCAAAAATTCTGATGCTGTCCGGCATCGGGCCGGCCGAGCATTTGCGCGAAAACGGCATAGCCGTCGTCGCTGACCGGCCCGGTGTTGGCCGCAATCTGCAGGATCATATGGAGCTTTATATCCAGCAGGAATCGACCAAGCCGATCACGCTGAATTCGGTGCTGAATCCGTTCTCGAAAGCATTGATTGGCGCGCAGTGGCTGTTCTTCAAGTCGGGCCTTGGCGCCACCAACCATTTCGAGGCGGCCGCCTTCGTGCGCTCGCGCGCCGGCGTCGACTATCCCGACATCCAGTATCACTTCATCCCGGCGGCGGTGCGCTATGACGGCAAGGCGGCGGCGAAGTCGCATGGCTTCCAGGCGCATGTCGGGCCGATGCGGTCGAAGTCGCGCGGCTCGGTGACGCTGCGCTCGCCAGACCCCAAGGCGACACCGGTGATCCGCTTCAACTACATGTCGCATCCGGACGACTGGACCGAGTTCCGTCACTGCATCCGGCTGACTCGCGAAATCTTTGGCCAGTCGGCCTTCGACGCCTATCGCGGCCAGGAAATCTCGCCGGGCAGCCATGTGCAGTCGGACGACGATCTCAATGTCTTCATTCGCGACCATGCCGAGAGCGCCTACCATCCCTGCGGCACCTGCAAGATGGGCCGCGCCGACGACATGATGAGCGTCGTCGATCCGGAATGCCGGGTCATCGGCGTCGACGGCTTGCGGGTCGCAGACTCTTCGATCTTCCCGCGCGTCACCAACGGCAATCTCAACGCGCCGTCGATCATGACCGGCGAGAAGGCGTCCGACCACATTCTTGGCCGCACGCCGCTGGCGCCGTCCAACCAGGAACCATGGATCAATCCGCGCTGGCAGCTGTCCGACAGATAGGCCATGATCGTGTGACTGCACGATCCGCATGCCGCGAAGACAATTTGGAGACCCCCCATGCGCGCCCAGCCCACGGCATCGCACTATGTCAACGGACGCTACATAGAGGACGAAGGCGGCGCGCCGCTGCCGGTGATCTATCCGGCAACCGGCGAGGTCATCGCCACCCTGCATTCGGCGACGCCGAATGTGCTGGAGCTCGCCATCGAGGCCGCGCGGGCCGCGCAGCCGGCCTGGGCGCGGCTGAAGCCAGTCGAGCGCGGCCGCATCCTGCGCCGCGCCGCCGACATTCTTCGTGCCCGCAACGCCGATCTCGCCCGCATCGAGACCCTCGACACCGGCAAGGCAATCCAGGAAACGCTGGTGGCGGATGCGCCTTCGGCCGCGGACTGCCTGGAATATTTCGGCGGCGCGGTCGCCGCCTACAATGGCGAGTCGGTCGACCTCGGCGGACCCTTCGCCTACACGCGGCGCGAAGCGCTCGGCGTCTGCGTCGGCATCGGCGCCTGGAACTACCCGATCCAGATCGCCGGCTGGAAGTCGGCACCGGCGCTCGCCATGGGCAACGCCATGGTGTTCAAGCCGTCGGAAAACACGCCGCTTTCGGCACTCGCATTGGCCGAAATCTACAGCGAGGCCGGCCTGCCCGACGGGCTGTTCAACGTCGTGCAGGGCTATGGCGATGTCGGCGCAGGCCTCGTCGGCCATGATGTCGTCGCCAAGGTTTCGGTGACCGGCTCGGTGCCCACCGGCCGCAAGGTGCTGTCGCTCGCCGGCTCGATGATGAAGCACGCGACGATGGAACTCGGCGGCAAGTCGCCACTGATCGTCTTCGACGATGCCGACATCGAAAACGCCATCGGCGGCGCCATGCTCGGCAATTTCTACTCAACCGGCCAGATCTGCTCCAACGGCACACGCGTGTTCGTGCAGAGCGGTATTCACAATCGCTTCGTCGACCGTCTGGTCGAGCGGACGAAAAAGATCCGCATCGGCGACCCGCTCGACCCCGAGACGCAGATGGGGCCACTGGTCTCCAAGGCGCAGCACGACAAGGTGGTCGGCTATATCGGGATCGGCAAGCAGGATGGGGCGACATTGGCCTGTGGTGGCAACGTGCCGTCGCTGCAAGGTTTTGATGGCGGCTTCTTCGTCGAGCCCACGGTCTTCACCGGTGTCACCGACACCATGCGTATTGCGCGTGATGAGATTTTCGGACCGGTCATGAGCGTGCTGAAATTCGATGGCGAAGACGAGGTTATCGACCGCGCCAACGACACCGAATTCGGCCTCGCCGCCGGCGTCTTCACCCGCGACCTGTCGCGCGCCCACCGTGTCATCGCCGAGTTGCAGGCCGGCACCTGCTGGATCAATGCCTACAATCTGACGCCAGTGGAAATCCCCTTCGGCGGCTTCAAGCAGTCCGGCATCGGCCGCGAGAATTCGCTTGCCGCACTGGCGCTCTATTCGCAGCTGAAGTCGATCTATGTCGAGACCGGGGACGTGGCGAGCCCGTATTGAGCCGAGCTTAAGCCGTCTTCGCCGCCGTCCCATCCAAATACTGCGTCAGTGCGCAGACCAGATGATAGAAGATGCTGGCCGGCACGTCGGTCGCCAGCGAGCGGCCGCGTTCGTCGATACGGTCGATCCACAGGCCGAGCGGCGCCGGGTCGATGTGCCAGCGGAACAGCCGGCCGACGCGTTCCTCGATCTCCGGCTTGAGATCGGGTCCGCCCGAACCGTCCAGCGCAATCGCCGCCTTGACCGCTTCGGCCTGCGGCCAGCTGCGCGAGATCAGGTCCAGCGGCAGGCCCTGCCGGGAGACAGCGCCATAGGCCAGGCCGGTGGCGCGGTTGAGGCCATTGGCGATGGCCGAGGCATAGAGTTTCCTGGCGAAACCGCTCAGTTCGGCCTGGCCGCTGCGTCCAGCGAAATCGACCAGCAGCGAAGCCCATTCAAAGTGATGGCCGGGCTCGGTCCAGGCGCCCTTCTCACCGGCTGACGGCTTCCACTCGTCATCGAAATATTCGCCCAGGGTCCAGCTTTCCCGGTCGAAAAAATGGCTGCGGAAGAGATCGATGATGCGTGCCGCGCGGCGCAGATGAGCGCGCTCGCCGGTGGCCTGGTGCCAAGCCAGGAACGCTTCGAGCAGATGCATGTGCGGGTTGGAGCGCCGCTCGCCCTCGGCGTCCGATGTTTCGAGGAAGCCGGTCATGCGATGATCCTCGAGATGAGCATCGAGGAAGGCGAAGGTTTCCTCGCCGAGCCTCAAGGCATCGGGATTACCCGACATATGCGCATGCGCAAGCGCGAGGAGCACGCAGGAATGATCGTAGGCATCCTCGGTGGGGTCGGCCACCGAGCCGTCGACATGCAGGGTGCGCACCCAGCCGCCTTTGTCGGTGCGGCCATTTCTGACCATGAACTCGATACCGTGACTGATCAGCCGGTCGGCCGGACCGTCCCAGCCGCGCGCGCTGGCGACCGCGAAGGCATAGACCTGCCTTGCCATTGTGCGCATGCGCTTGGGTTTCATCAGCGGCGCGCGATCAAAACCGAGTGCTTCATGGAAACCGCCATGGCGTTCGTCGACACCCGATGTCGACCACAGCGGCAAGGTCTCCTGAAACAGCCAGTGGTGCACACGCCGCCGCCAGGCGCCGCTTTCGATGACGCGGTCATGCGTCGGCGTGAACCTGGTTTCCAGCCGGCCGGATTTCTCGAGCTGCTCTACGATCTTCTTGACGTGCTGGCTGTGGCTGACCGGCGCGACGAAAGTGGCATCAGCGGTCGAAACGATGGCGACATCCTTCATGCCGATTGCCGACAGCAGGCGGCCGTCGCTGCGGATGTAGGAGTTCTCGCAATCGATGGCGACGACATCGCCGATGACGACGTTGCCGTGGTCGTCGGCCGGGCCGACGTCGAGCAGCGATTGCCAGGAGCCGAGATCGTTCCAGCGGAAGTCGGCCGGCACCATGGCAATGCCTTGCGCCCGTTCCATGATGGCATAGTCGATCGAGATCGACGGGATGGCCTCATAGAGCTCCAGCGGCATGTAGAGGCCGGACAGGTCCGATGTCGCGGCCTTGTAGGCGGCTTCGGTGGCCTGCCAGATGTCAGGCTCAAAAGCGGCGAAGGCGTCACGCATGGCAGCGGCACGAAACAGGAAGATGCCGGTATTCCAGTAAAAGCTTTCCGCCTTGAGATAGCCCTGCGCCGTCGCCAGGTCCGGCTTCTCGACGAAACGCGTGACGTCGAAGATACCGCCCTGCGCGCCCGCCACCTCGATATAGCCGTAGCCGGTTTCGGGCTGCGTCGGTTTGATGCCGAACACCACGAGCCGGCCGGCGTGCGCCGCCTCGGCGCCTGCCTCGACGCTCTGCCAGAATTGTCCTGGGGTTGATATCTCGTGGTCCGACGGCACGACCAGGACCAGGCTGTCGCCAAATTCGGACAGGGTGCGCAGCGTTGCGAGTGCGATCGCCGCGGCGGTGTTGCGCCCGGTGGGCTCGAACAATGGGCCGCCGCCGGCAAGATCGAGGCCGGCCAGGTCGGCATGGACACGATCGGCATGGCGCTCGGAGGCGATCAGGAAGATCGGCGTTTCACCGGCTGGCCTTGCCGTCAGCCGGCGCAAGGTCTTGGCCAGCATGGAGCCATCGCCCGAAAAATCGTGAAACTGCTTCGGATTGTCCTCGCGCGACAGCGGCCAGAGCCGCGAGCCGACGCCGCCGCTCATGACAAAACTGACGATGCGCTGGCTCATTCGGGTCTCGCTCAAAATTGGTCTGGGGCAGCAGACATGTCTCTAAGCCGTGTTTATCCGATTCGAAATCCGCTCGACCGCGAGATCGATGAAGGCCTTGACCAGAGGTGAGAGGTGTCGGCTGCTTGGATAGAGAACATATAGGCCGCCCTCGGGCGTCGTGTAGCCATCGAGAACGCGTTGCAACCGTCCCTCCGCGATGAGTGCCTCGGCCATCACCTGAGGCAGTTGGGCGATGCCGAAGCTTGCGATCGCGGCCGCCACCACCGCCTGCATCTCATTGGCGGCGAAGCGCCCGGCGACGTCGACACTTTCCTGGCCTTGTGGTCCATCCAGCACCCAACGAGCGCCGGAGGCCGACGGACCCGCGATGACGCATCGATGGCGGGCGAGATCGGCCGGGCTTTCCGGCATTCCGTAGCGTGCGAGATAGTCGGGGCTGGCGCAAAGCAGCCTGTGCGTGGAACCGATCTTGCGGGCGATGAGCGTCGAATCCTCAAGTCTTCCGGTGCGGAAGGCGAGGTCGATGCCGTCCTCGATCAGGTTGAGCTTGTCGTCGGTGAGGCGTAGTTCGACATTGGTCTTCGGGTACAACGTCAGAAACTCGACCACGGCGCGGATGAGGAAGTGACCGCCAAAACCAACCGGGGCCGAAATGCGGATCGTACCCGAAGGCTCCGCCCTCGCCTCGGCGAGACGCAGATTCGCCTCCTCGATCGTCCGCAGCCCCTGGCTGCTTTGCTCATAATAGAGACGTCCGGCGTCCGTCAGATTGAGGCTGCGTGTGGTGCGTTGCAGCAGACGCACACCGACCTCGCGTTCGAGCGCGGCGACACGGCGGCTGACCGTCGTCTTGGGCATGGCGAGCAGGCGGGCGGCGGCGGTGAAGCTGCCGGCTTCGACGACGCGGGCAAACACGATGACATCGTTGAGATCGATCATTGTGCTCAACATTGGGACAAAGTTTTTCAATTATAGGCAATTATGCATCAATGAAACAGAGCCTAATTTGCTCCAGACAAACAAGAAGGAGCAGATGAGATGACCAGCAAACGAAGCATTCTTGTGACCGGCGCCACGGGCCAGCAAGGCGGCGCCGTTGCGCGTGCCCTGTTGTCCAGGGGCCAGCGCGTCAAGGCGCTGACGCGCAAGCCGGACAGCGATGCCGCACGGCAACTGGCGTCGGCGGGTGCCGTGGTTGTGGCCGGCGATCTTGCCGACGCAGCCTCCGTCGTGAGCGCGGCAAAAGACGTCGACACCATGTTCCTCATGGGCAACAGCTACGAGGCCGGCCTCGAGGAGGAGACCCGCCAGGGTATCCTCGCCGCCGATGCGGCAAAGGCCGCCGGCATCGGCCACCTGATCTATTCATCCGTCGCCGATGCCGACAAGCAGACCGGCATTCCGCATTTCGAAAGCAAATACCAGGTCGAGCAGCATGTCAGGCAACTCGGTATTCCCTATACGATCAGCGCGCCGGTAGCGTTCATGGAGAATGCCGTCGCGCCGTGGTCGATCGACGCGCTCCGTCAAGGCATTCACGCTTTCGCCATGCAGCCGAAGCGCGTCGTCCAACTGGTTGCGCTGGCCGATATCGGCGCCTTCGTCGCTGCACTCGTGGAACGGCGCGAACGCGTGTTCGGCAAGCGCTTCGATTTCGCCGGGGACGAATTGTCCGGCGAAGAGCAGGCGCAAACCCTGTCCGACGCCATCGGCCGCCCGATCCAATATCAGGAAATCCCGATCGCTGTTGCGCGCCAGCAGAGCGAGGACGCGGCACTGATGTTCGAATGGTTCGACCGCGTCGGCTACGACGTCGATATCGCAACCTTGCACAGAGAATTCCCCGAGGTGCGCT
This sequence comes from Mesorhizobium sp. P2_E9, assembly GCF_056403815.1. NCBI lineage: Bacteria > Pseudomonadati > Pseudomonadota > Alphaproteobacteria > Hyphomicrobiales > Phyllobacteriaceae > Mesorhizobium > Mesorhizobium sp. P2_E9. The sequence continues at coordinate 109,923 of NZ_JBFUET010000015.1, read as the reverse complement.
GGCACGGCTTTGCCGACTGGGCGCGCGCATTTAACTGGAGCGCCAGCGGCCTGCGTGGCGAAAGCTGACGAAATGCGACAGATGTGCTGCCATTGCCGCTTGCAGGAATGAAGTGTGGCGGCTATAAGCCCGCCGACTGGTCACGGAGTGTAGCGCAGCCTGGTAGCGCACCTCGTTCGGGACGAGGGGGTCGCAGGTTCAAATCCTGCCACTCCGACCAGAAAAACAACGTGTTAGCGCATCCCGACTTTGGCGCTCGAACGGATATCCCACCTGAAAATACGGCGAGATGAGCTGCCTCCTCGGCGCAGCTCTTCGCTTTGTCGCCAACGCGCTACACAGTGGGCTTGTTGAAAACGCAGGCGACGTAGCCGGCTGCAGTTTATCGGTCATTGCGCGTGAATTTTCATCCGTCGCGCGGCATTCAACAACGCCGCACCATCCGTCTCGATCCTGTCGACAAGTTCGCTGGCCTGGTCGACGCTGATGCCTGTTTCATTGGACAGGAACCAGACGCGGAAGCTCCTGTCTTCAGGTGGAAATGGGGCGACGAACTCACCGCCACCGTTTCGATCTTCGGCAGGTAGCCTGCGGCGCTTTCGCACTGTCCGCTTCGGCTGGCCATCTTCCGATAAAGGATCAGTGGACATGGCTGACGTCGCGCTTATCGCAGGCCGAAGAAGCTCAATATCGCCAGCACGATGACCACCGCGCCCACGAGCCAAATGATATTGTTCATGATCTCTCTCCTCTTGCCTTTTGAAGCCCGCACCTCTGGCAGAGAACGCGGCCGACCAGCCTTGCCAGCTGATCTTCAGCAGACGGCAGAGCGCCTGCTGCGAGGAGTAGAACTATTAGGTATGCCTAATGTTCCACCATGTGGCAAGGATCGAGAGAGGCGGTTTTTTGGGCGCGGCGTTGCCGATGGGCGCTTGACCGATGCGTCGAGACTGATCGTCCTTCGCAAGTACCCTCAGCGAGGGGCGGCTCCCTTTCCGGCTGCCCTGGGAACCCGGAACCAAAGCGACCAGCGGCAGTTATCCCAACGAAGGGCCAATCAAGGCAATGGAGAAACTACAATGAAAACAATGATCATGTGCGCTTTGGCGCTTTCCATCGGATTGCCGGCTGTCGCTTCGGCGGCCGAAGCCGATGTCGTCATCAAAACCCACCATCGTCACCACAGCAACGTCAAGATCATCAACGATGACGGCCAGCGCCTGCATCATCGTCACCATGGTACCGTTGCGTTCTACGATCATGGCCGCCGGCACCACCGTCCGGATGCGGTCATCGTGACTGGCTCCGTTTCCAAGCATCATCACCGCCATGTGGTGATCGAAAACAACGATTACTGATCAACGCCGAGGCCCGGCTCTTTGCAGCCGGGCCTGCCGGCAAAAATCTGAAATGCGGCTGGTGATCCGGCGTGCCGATGCAAGGCGTCATCAACGAACCATTGTGTGAATACGACGCCATTCAGCCCCTCCGAAAAGATCGCGGAATTTCGCCTCACTGGCTTGAACACACAGGCTGCTGGGGTTGCTGAAACTTGAGGGTTCGCTCGCCACACGGGCGCGGCGAGCGAACCCTATCAGCGCAGGAAGGGACGTAGCTGCGCCAATCTGCAAATCATTTCTGCTTGACCTCTCGGATGGTCAGCCAAGGGTTATTCCGATCGCCATGAAAGTGATGGCCACCGCGAAGATCAGCGCGAGCAACCAGCGCGCCTGGTCAACACTCTTTTCCATCGGCTTCCTCCTGAACGTGCAGCGGACAACGGCTGCGAACAGCGGCTGTTCCGAGCGGTATCATGGGTAAGACCATTGCATTTTTCGGCCAGACTAAGGTCCTGCACCAGACTGGACTGAAGTCCAGCTCGGGAACGTTTGTGCGTCGGCCCTGTTCGATTGGCTGGGCGCGCGGACAGTCAAATAACGTGGAAATGGATGAGCATCATTATGTCGAACCGTGAGACCGCAAGATCCCACGCCCTGGGGACGCGCGTAACCAACCTCAGGACCAGGATGCAGAGGGCTCGTATCAGCGAGAGCGAAATGAAGACCTTCCAAAAGGTCGCGGCCATAATGGCGGACGGTCAGGGCGGCATTGACGGCGACGATCTGATCGCCGCGTCGTTCGTTGCCGACACATTGTTGGACAGGAGCAACCCTGAGTGACCATGCCAACAATCAGCAAGCTTTTTGATTCCCATGCCGAAGCCGCGCAAATAGCTGGAGAACTGGTGGCCGTCGGTGTTCCTCGCGTGAAGATTGCGGTTATCGGCCCCTACCAGGACGAGGTCACAATTCTAAGATCTCCTTGTTTCATCCTTGGTGCCGTCGGTGCAGCATTGGCCTGCCTCAGCGCCATGGCTGCTTACGGCGTCAACTCTCTTCCGATCGGACTGCCGGCAACGGCACTGGTTTGCGCGGTCTGTGGCGGTGGTGCCGGCGGGTTGCTCGGCGCATTCATCACGGTTGCCACAAAGCCGGATGATCGGAGCGTTGCCGAGGGGATCGTCTTGGTGACGGCGCATGTCGATGAAAATGAAACCGACATTGCCCAGGCAGTGCTTGGCGGTTGCGCTCCCACCGCACTTATCGCCGAAGCAGCATGACCCCGGCCAGCGGCCGACGAAAAACCCGCCTCGGCGTCAACCGAGACGGGCTCTCTCCGTTACCAGTGATTGAATGAAGACACTCGACCGAGATCAACTTCGAGTGACCGAGAACGTTCCCACATCGGCCAGCAATCCAAATGATCAGCGACGGGCACGGTATTTGGTCATCTCCGTCACTCTCAAACAGGCGGCTTCCTGTGCCCCCAACCCCAGTAGGGCTAAATTGATCAGAAGAACCATCGATGCATGCTTGTGTCCCAAGTGAGTGCCCCTTCGATCGACCTCTTATCCCCTGCCCGAGCAAATCAGTATCGTCTCCACAGGGCAAGATGCGGGACTACATGGGAACCCAGAGCCGGTCATATCCAATCTCGTTGGCAAGGAATGTCGTTTGACGAGGCGAACGAGCCGCTCTACTTCCATGGAACAGTCGGATGGCTAGGCGGTGCGGGAGCAAGGTTGGAAGATGAAATTGCCTTCTGCCGTTGCCTACCCGCTCACGCTGGTGCTCATACTGTTTGTCGTCGCCGGCTGCACTTCCCTCGGCGGGACAGCTGACCCTGCGAAGTACGACAAGATGAGCTGTACCGAGCTCAACAGCGCGCTGGGGACCAACGCTGGCGAAATCTCACAAACCGCGATCACCCGCGGCAAGGTCGCCAACACCAGTGTTCCGCGCTGGCTGCTTGGCGGCTCGCGTGTAAAGACTGCAGTTGCCAACCGTGAAACGGCCAGGATCGACCGGCTGAAACAGCAGCAGGACGCCATTGCCGCCACCCGCGCACGCAAGTGCCCGAGGTCAGCGGGCTGAGCGAATGGACGCCGCCACGATGATTGCGTCTACCTGAAGCGCCGTCTCACGCGCTCAGCCGGAAGCGCGTCACATCGATCGCCGCGGCCATCAGCGTCTGAGTGTAGATATGCTGCGGATTGCTGAAGATCGCCTCTGTCGGCCCCTCTTCGACGATCTTACCCTGCTTCATGACGATGATGTAGTCGGCCATGGCGCGCACGACCGAGAGATCGTGGCTGATGAAGAGGTAGGACAGTTCATGGTCGGCCTGCAGTTTGCGCAGCAGTTCGACGATCTGTTTCTGCACCGAACGGTCGAGCGCCGAGGTCGGCTCGTCCAGCACGACCATCTTGGGCTTCAGGATCATGGCGCGGGCAATGGCGATGCGCTGTCGTTGCCCGCCGGAGAATTCATGCGGATAGCGGTTGCGGGCGTTGGGATCGAGGCCGACCTCAAGCAGGGCCTCGACCGCGCGCTGATCGCGCTGCTTGTGCGACAGATTCGGCTCATGCACCAGCAACCCTTCGGTGATGACCTGGCCGACGGTCATGCGCGGCGACAGCGAGCCGAACGGATCCTGGAAGACGAGTTGCATCTGGCGCCGCAGCGGCCGCATTTGCTGACGGTCGGCCTGGGAAATGTCGCGATCGCCGAAACGGATCAAGCCATCGCTCGGCAGCAGCCGCAGCAAAGCGCGGCCGAGCGTCGATTTACCCGATCCGGATTCGCCGACAATGCCGATGGTCTGGTTGCGCTGCAGCCGGATCGAGATGTCATCGACCGCACGCAGCATCAGCGGCTCGCCGGCCAGAAATCCGCCGCCAATCTTGAACGTGACTTCGACATTCCTGCCTTCGAGCACTACGGGCGCATTGGCGGGCGGCGGCGCCTTGGTGCCCGTCGGCTCGGCCGCCAGCAGCATCTTGGTATAGGCGTGCTGCGGGTTGGCGAAGATCGCTTCGGCCTCGCCTTCTTCGACGACCTCGCCCTGGCGCATGACATAGACCCGGTCGGCAAAGCGCCGGACGATGCCGAGATCATGGGTGATGAAGACGATGGCCATGCCAAGCTTGCGCTGCAGTTCGGCGAGCAACATCAGGATCTGCGCCTGGATGGTGACGTCGAGCGCCGTCGTCGGCTCGTCGGCGATCAGGATGTCGGGGTCGTTGGCGAGTGCCATGGCGATCATCACGCGCTGGCGCTGGCCGCCCGACATTTCGTGCGGATAGGATTTCATCCGCCGCTCGGGGTCGGGGATATGCACCAGCCGCAAAAGCTTTAGCGCTTCTTCGCGTGCCGCGGCGGCATTCAGGCCGCGATGCCGGCGGATCGGTTCGATCAGCTGGTTGCCGATCGAATAGAGCGGATCGAGCGAGGTCATCGGCTCCTGGAAGATCATGCTGATCTTGGCGCCGCGGACCTTGTTCAGGTCGGATTTGCTCAAGGTGAGCAGGTTGCGGCCGCGATAGTCGACGCTGCCCGTGGCCTCACCGTTCGAGGCCAGCAGGCTCATCGCCGCCATCATGGTCTGGCTCTTGCCGGAGCCGGACTCGCCGACCACGGCAACGGTCTCGCCCGCGTTGACGTGGATGTTGATGCCCTTCACCGCCTCGACCGCGCCGTCGAGCGTGCGGAAGCGGACGCGCAGGTCCTTGACGCTGAGGATCGTTTCGGGAGTGGCCATGTCAACGGTCCCCATCTTATCGATCCCTCGGGTCGAGCGCGTCGCGCAGGCCGTCGCCGACGAAATTGAGGGCAAACAGCGTCGAGACGAGGAAGAAGGCTGGGAACAACAGCAGCCAGTTGGCGGTGCCGATGTTCTTGGCGCCGACCGAGATCAGCACGCCCCAGCTGGTCATCGGCTCCTGCACGCCGAGGCCGAGGAACGACAGGAAGCTTTCCAGGATGATGACCTGCGGCACCAGCAGCGTCATGTAGATCACCACCGGGCCGAGCAAATTGGGGATGACATGGCGCAGCAGGATGCCGCGCTGGCCGACGCCCATGGCTTCCGCCGCCTGGACATATTCCTGGCGGCGGATAGACAGCGCCTGGCCGCGCACGATACGGGCCATGTCGAGCCACAGCACCGCCCCGACCGCCAGGAACATCAGCACGAAGTTGCGGCCGAAGAACACCACCAGCATGATGACGAAGAAGATGAACGGCAAGGAGTAGAGCACGTCGACGATGCGCATCATCACCTCGTCGATCTTGCCGCCGGAGAAGCCGGCCGCGGCGCCGTAGATCACACCAATCACCACCGCCACGACGCCGGCAAGCAGGCCGATGGCCAGCGAGATGCGCCCGGCCATCAGCGTGCGCGAGAGAAGATCGCGGCCGGTGTTGTCGGTGCCGAACAGGAAATATTGCTGCTTGACCGATGTGCTCATTGTCACCTCGAGCCCGTCGGCCGACTTGCTCTCGATCTTGGTGTCGTCAAAGGCATCGGAACGGTCGAGGTAGCGGATGTTGCGATCATCGACCGGTTTGGTCGAGGTGACCGTGACGGTGACGCGGCTGCCTTCCTGATGCCATTCCTTGAGATCGACCCGCATGCGCTTGATGGCGTCCGTAAGTGCCCCCTGAATCATGTCCGGCTTCGGGTAGGCCGACAGGCTTGGCGGCATGCGGACATAGTCGGCATAGATGGTCGTGTACTGATGCGGCACGAACCAAGGGCCGAACACACTGACGATTCCGATCAAAGCCAGGTAATAGAGGCTGAACATGGCGGCGCGGTTGGCCTTGAGGCGCGCCCAGGCGTCGCCCCAGAGCGAGCGGCCAATGATGGCAGGAGCCGTGGCTGCGATGTCAGTCATAGCGCACCCTCGGGTCGACGACCGCGTACATGACATCGACGATCAGGTTGAAGATGATGGTGAAGATGGCGATCACCACCACAGTCCCCATCACCAGCGTGTAGTCGCGGTTGAGCGCGGCATCGACGAAATAGCGGCCGACGCCCGGAATGGAGAAGATCGTCTCGACGATGACGGAACCCGTCAAAAGGGCCGCCGCCGCCGGACCGGTGAACGAGACGATCGGCAGGATGGCGCCGCGCAGGGCGTGCTTGACCACCACCGACCAGTCGGAAAGGCCGAGCGCACGCGCCGTGCGGATGTGATGGGAGCGCAGCGATTCGATCATCGAGCCGCGCATCAGGCGGGCAACGATGGCGATCTGCGGCAAGGCAAGGGTGAGCACCGGGCCGACCTTGTTGATGAAGGCGCCATCACCCCAGCCACCGATCGGCAGCAGCTTCCAGGTCAACCCGAACAGCAGCTGGATGACCGGCGCGATGACGAAGGTCGGGATGGTGCTGCCGGCCGTCGCCAGCGCAATCACCGTATAGTCGCCAAGCTTGTTCTGGTTGAGCGCGGCAATGGTGCCGAGCACGGAACCGAGCAGCAGCGCCAGGATCAGCGCCGAGGCGCCGAGCTGGACCGAGATGGGCAGGCCCTTGGCAAACAGTTCGGTAACGGTGAAATCCGGCATGTTGTAGCTCGGGCCGAAATTGCCGCGCAGGAGATTGCCGAGATAGTGGGCATATTGCAGCCAGAGCGGATCGTTGAGGCCGAATTGGGCTTCAAGGTTGGCCTTGATCTCGGGGCTCAGCCCCCGCTCCTGGTTGAATGGACCGCCTGGCGCGACGCGCATCAGGAAGAACGCCATCGTCACGATGACGAACAGCGTCGGAATGGCGGTCAAAAGCCGCCGGAATACGTATCGCAGCATCGGTGCCCCACTTGATCCGGAACACGCCCATCCAGTCGGATGATTGTGCTCCAGCCTTCAAATCTTCGCACCGGATTTTCCGAAAATCGATTGCGCTTCCCGGCCGATGCGATGGCAAACCAGCACCGCCGCGCACCGAGTGCGCGGCGGCTTGGCCAGGCATCAGTCCTTGCTGACGAAGCGCGACGGATGGACGTCCATCACATTGTCGACGAAGCCATGCAGCTTCGAGGACACGATGTCGTGGTAGCTGTAGTAGAGCAGCGGGATCTGGCCGACATCGTCGACGAGAATGCGCTCGGCCTCGGAGAGCTCCTTCATGCGCTCCTCGGGCTTGCCGCCGGCGGCGGCTGCCTTGTCCATGGCCGCTTCATAGGCCGGGCTGTTGTAGTTCGAGTAGTTGTTGCCGCTCGCCTTGCGCGAGATGCCGAGGAAGGTTTCCGGATCCTTGTAGTCGGCGATCCAGGCGGCTCGCGCTACGTCATAGTCGCCCTTCTGCTCGAGGAAGGAATAGTGGGTCTTGGTGTCGGTGTTGAGCAGCGTGACGTCGACGCCAAGCGGCTTCAGCTGTTCCTGGATGGCGACCGCGGTGTTCTTGTGGTTCTCCGAGGTGTTGTAGCGGATTTCCATCTTCAGCGGATGTTCGGGCGTGTAGCCGAGCTTCTCGAGGATCTTCTTGGCTGCGTCCTCGCGGTCGATCTGCGGCATGTCGGCGTATTTGGCCATTGCAGGCGTGTAGCCCTCGATGCCGGGAGGCACCATCGAATAGCCGGGCAGCATCGAGTTCTGCCAGACCTTTTCAGCGATGAAGTCACGATCGATCGCCATCGAGATGGCGTTGCGCAGCTCGGGGTTGTTCCACGGCGCCTTGTCGGTCTTGATCGCGTAATAGTAGGTGCCGAGATATGGGCCGACATGGATCTGATCGCCGAACTTGGTCTTGAGGTCGGCAAGCTGTTCGGTCGGCAGGTCGTCATAGCTGTCGAGTTCGCCCGCCTCGAAGCGCTTCATCGCCGATGAACGATCTTCGGTCGGGATGTAGTTGACCACGTCGAACTTGACGGTCGCGGCGTCCCAGAATTTCGGATTCTTGACCAGTTTCATGTGGTCGTTGGGGACCCATTCGGCCAGCGTATAGGCGCCGTTCGAAACAAGATTGCCGGGCTTGATCCAGTCGGCGCCGAGCTTTTCAATCGAGGCCTTGCTGACCGGATAGGTCGCCTGATGGGTCAGCATCTCCAGGAAGTAAGGGGTCGGCGCCTTCAGCGTCACTTCCAGGGTGTTGGCGTCGATCGCCTTGACACCCATGTCCTCGGGCTTGCCCTTCTTGGTGTTGAAATCCTCCGCACCCTTCACCGGATACAGCATCGAGGCGTATTCGGCGCCGGTCGCCGGGTCCTCCAGCCGGTGGAAGGCGTAGACGAAGTCGTCCGCGGTCACCGGGCTGCCGTCCGACCACTGGCCGTCCTTGCGCAGCTTGAAGGTGTAGACGGTGCCGTCGTCCGATACCGTCCAGCTTTCGGCGGCGCCCGGGATGAGGTTAGCCTTCTCGTCCTGCATGACCAGGCCCTGGAACAGGTCACGCAAGACATTCGCTTCATAGACCGTCGAGGTCTTGTGCGGGTCGACCGATTCCGATTCTGCGGCGGTGCCCCTGTTATAGACGGTCTCGGCGAAGGCCGGCGTGTAGAATGCGCCGGCGGCTACCGCCATGGTGGTGGCGAACACCGTCGCCTTCAGCATGTTTTTCAGCATGAAGTTCTCCCTGTCGGCGCTGCCGTCGGCGCGCCTTTACGTGTTGACGCCCCGGAACCGATGTCTGGCCCCTTTGAGCGCGCCGCCGGTTCCCTCCGGCAGCTGGTGGCAGGAGACTAGACAGGAGGGAAGCTCTTTTCAACCGAGTACTGATTGACCCTAAGTCAATCCTCGTAATCGAAGAAGCAACGGCTAAATTAGAGCGGCATTTTCAATCGCGTGCATCCTCAGGTTGCGCCCGGAGTTTTCGCTTTCTGCATGCGAACTTTGGCATGCTGATATCATGGTTCAGAACCTCATTTCCAAGGTCCGAAGGCGTGCATTCCGAACAGACAATTCGGGAACCTCGGCGGTCGAATTCGCCCTGCTAGCACCGCTCTTCATCCTTATTCTGCTCGGAATGGTTGCATACGGCATCTACTTTGGCGCCGCCAACTCGATCCAGCAGATCGCGGCCGATGCCGCCCGGACAGCCATAGCCGGGTTGAACCAGACCGAGCGGCAGACGCTGGTGGCCAGCTACCTGACCAACAATGCCGGTGGCTACCCCTTCGTGGACGCCAGCAAACTGACCTATCAGGCCAATGACAGCGTGGCCGATGGAAGCCAGTTCGTGGTGTCCATCTCTTACGATGCCCGCAACCTGCCGATCTGGAATCTTTTCCCGGGAATAGCGATGCCGGGGACCACCATAAAGCGTCAGTCAACCATCAGGGTCGGGGGTATCTAAATGCTGCAGCGTGCGGGCAAGGGCATCGGCCGGCTTGCACGGTCGATGGTGGGAGACAGGAAGGCGAACTTCGCCGTCATGACCGCACTGAGCGCGCCGGTCGCGCTCGCGCTGGCCGCGGTGGCAATAGACGAGGCCTCCATCTACGCCGAGCGCCGGGAAGCCCAGGCGATGGTCGACCTGGCGGCGATCACCGCCGCCTCGAACATCAACAATGTCAACACGGCGGTCGTCACCACGCTCACCGATAACGGCATGCCTGGTGTCGTCGTTCAAGCTTCGGGCCAGACCATTGCCCCGGCTCTCGGAAAGACGGTGGTGACGGTCACGCAAGGCCGATATGCCTCGACGACCTCCAATGTCACCCAGCGCTTCCAGGCGGGCGTGACACCCTTTAACGCGGTGCGTGTCACGCTGACGAAAATCCCCGCCCGCTATTTCGCCAGCTCGCTCATCCCCAGTCCGGTCATCGGCACCCAAGCCACGGCCAGTATGACGCCGCAGGCGACATTCTCGGTCGGATCGAGACTGCTCAGCGTCAATGGCGGCATCCTCAACGCTCTTCTGAGCGGGCTTCTCGGCGGCAACATCTCGCTCAGCGTCATGGACTATAACGGGCTGATCTCGGCTGATGTCAGCGTGCTTTCCTTCATCAGTGCTCTCGGCACACAGCTGAACATCACGGCCGGCACCTATTCGGACGTGCTCGCCTCGAAGGCGACCGTCGGCCAGATCGCCACCGCCATGGCCAACGTTCCCGGCCTCGGCAACACGGCCAAGGTCGCCCTGCAGACCATCGCAACCAAGTCGACCAGCACGGTCAAGATCCCGCTCAGCAGTCTTGTCGACCTTGGTTCGGTCGGCAGCCTGGGCCTCGGGCAACAGCCGACCGGCCTCGGCGTCGACGCAAGCGCCATGGGCATGCTGACCGCCGCCGCCGTGCTCGCTAACGGCACCAACCAGGCAGCGATCAATCTCGGCGCCACCATCCCGGGGCTGCTCAACACCCAGCTCGCCATCGCCATTGGCGAGCCAGCGCAATCCTCGCCCTGGCTGGCGATCGACGGCATCGGCACCACCGTGCGGACGGCCCAGACGCGCATCAAACTGACGGCCTCCGTCGGTGTCGGCACGCCCGGCCTTGGCGGCGGCATCAGCCTTTTGGCCGTCAATCTGCCGCTCAATGTGGAAGTTGCCTATGCCGAAGCCAAGCTGACCGACATCACCTGTCCGACGGGGCCTTCCAGCATCAGCGTTTCCATCGCCGCACACCCCGGCATTGCCCAACTGAACCTGGCCAACAGCAACAATCCCTCCGGCTTTGCCGATTTCAGCCAGCCGCAGACCTTCACCGACGCCGACATCGCGGATGTGAGTCTCCATCTGCTGCTGATCAACATCCCGTTGATCCAGGTGATGGGCTCGGCCGCGACCGCGATCACCAACAACAGCCCGCAGACCCTGACGTTCAACGCGACCGACATCGCCAACAAGACGATCAAGACCGTTTCGACGCGCAACATCTCGCAGTCGCTCACCACGTCGCTGGTCAACAACCTGTCGCTTTCGGCCAACCTGCTTGGTCTCGGCATCGATGTCACCGCCCTGCTCGGAACGGTCAAACCCGCGGTGGTGACCCTGCTCAACACCGTAACGGCGCCCGTCGACGACTTGCTCTACAATGTGCTGTCCGCCCTGGGTGTCGGTGTCGGCCAGGCCGACGTTCGTGTCACCGGGGCGACCTGCGGACGCGCCGTGCTGGTTCAGTAGGGCATTCTACGGCCAAGAGCATCACTTGGCCGAGAGACGGCTGAACCGCCGGTCAATCGAGCCGACCAAGGAAGCAACCGAGAGCCGGCAGCGAGAGCGCCTCTTCCTCGACAACAGCGCCGCCATCCATGACCGGCGCGACAGCTCCGATAGGCAACGGCCAATTCGCCGGCTCCCCAGCGAAATTGAAGACGCAGAGCAGCCTTTGCCCGCCGCCTTCACGGATGAAGGCGAGCACGTCTCCCTCGGCATCGAGAAAGCGGATCGAACCGCTGACCAGCGCTGGATGGCGCCTGCGCAAGGCGAGCGTCGAACGATAGGCGGACAGCACCGATTGCTCGTCGCCGTTCTGCATATCGGCGGCGCGGGTGCGATGGCTGGTGGGGACCGGCAGCCATGGCTTGCCCGTTGAGAAACCCGCATTGTCAGCGCTGGCCTCCCAGACCATCGGCGTGCGGCAGCCATCCCTCCCCTTCACACCGGGCCAGAAGCGGATGCCGACGGGATCGCGCAGATCCTCATAGGCAAGCTCCGCCTCCTCCAGGCCGAGTTCCTCACCCTGATAGAGGCAGATCGAGCCGCGCAGGCAGGCGAGCAGCATGATCGAGAATTTGGCCACCGTGTCGGCATCGCCGTCCGGCCGCGTCCAGCGGCTGACATGACGCACCACGTCATGGTTGGAGAACGCCCAGCAGACCCAGCCGTCGGCGACCGCATGTTCGAAGGCCTCGACACAGCCGCGCACATGCGCCGCCGAAAACTGCGCGCCGAGCAGATCGAACGTGTAGCACATCTGCAGCTTGTCGCCGCCGGAGGTGTAGGCGGCCAGCGTCTGCAGCGAGCGGCCCTCATCGCCGATTTCTCCGACGGCGGCGCGGTCCTGATACTCGTCGAGCAGCGCGCGGAAGCGTCTGAGAAAAGCCAGGTTCTCCGGCTGCGTCTTGTCGAACAGATGCTCCTGGAAAAGGTAGGTGTTGGTCTCGCCATTGGTGCCGGCGACGCTCGATGCCAAAGGCGGATTGCTGCGCAGCCAGCGGTCGTGGACATAATAGTTGACCGTGTCGAGCCGGAACCCGTCGACGCCACGCTCGAGCCAGAAACGCACCGTGTCCAGCAGCGCATCCTGGACCTCCGGATTGTGGAAATTCAGATCGGGCTGCGAGGCGAGGAAATTGTGCATGTAATATTGGCGGCGGGTTGAATCCCACTCCCAGGACGGGCCCCCGAAGACGGACAGCCAGTTGTTGGGCGCATTGCCATCGGGCTTCGTATCGGCCCAAACGTACCAGTCAGCCTTGGGATTGTCGCGGCTGGCGCGGCTTTCGATGAACCATTCATGCTTGTCTGATGAGTGCGACAGCACCTGGTCGATGATGATCTTCAGGCCAAGCCGATGGGCCTCGGCGACCAGAGCGTCGAAATCCTCCAGCGAACCGAACATCGGATCGACGTCGCGATAGTCCGACACGTCGTAGCCCATGTCGGCCATCGGCGACTTGAAGAAGGGCGAGAGCCAAACGGCATCGACGCCGAGCGAGGCGATGTGGGCAAGCCTTGCCGTAATCCCCTTAAGATCGCCGCTGCCGTCACCGGTCGTGTCCTGATAGGAACGCGGGTAGACCTGATAGATGACGCAGCCACGCCACCATTCGGTTCCTTGCCCGGCCAAGGGGTCAGCCCAAGGGCTGGCATTGTCATCGGCCATCACGAACCCTTCCTGACGCGACCCTTTTCGGCCCGACGCGAGCTATTATCTTTCGCATCGGATTCACCGAAAACCGGGTGCCATTTTTCGATCCGATGCTCTGCCATGAAATTGACGCTGCGGCCCGGCAGCGGTCGTGCAAGGTCGATCGGCTGCGCGTCGATTGCCGGCTGCCATCGGAACCCTTCCCGCGCGGGTAAGGTGAAGACGCATTGGCGGCGATCGCCGTTGACGATGACGGCAAGCCGGCCGCCGCCGGCATCGCCGAGCAGCATCACGAGGCGGTGTCGCGCGGGGTCATTCCAATCCGTGTCGGCGAGTGGCATGCCGGTCTCGGCCAGCCAGGCGACGTCGGGGATGCCAGAAGCGTCGGTCGGCTCTCCTGTCAGGAACTGCGTGTTCGACAGAGCGGGGACCGCGCGGCGAAGCATGCCGAGCGCCGATGCGTAACGCTCCAGCGCCTGGTCGCGGCCGGCCCAGTCGAGCCAGGTGATGGCGTTGTCCTGCGCGTAGGCGTTGTTGTTGCCCTTCTGGGTGCGGCCGAACTCGTCGCCCGCGGTCAGCATGGTGGTACCGCGCGAGGCAAACAGCGTGGCAAGCAGCGCGCACTGGTCCTCGAAGCGCGCCGTGGTGATCGCCGCGTTGTCCGTCTCGCCCTCGGCGCCATTGTTCCAGGACAAATTGTCGTTGTGGCCATCGCGGTTCTGCTCGCCATTGGCCGCGTTGTGCTTGCGCTCATAGGCGACGATGTCGGCCAGCGTCATGCCGTCATGGGCGGCGATGAAATTGACCGTGCGGCTGGTCTGTTGCCCTGCCTTGGCAAACACGTCGGACGAACCGGCAAGCCGTGTCGCCAGGGCTCCGACCGCGCCGGCATCGCCACGCCAGAAACGTCTGGAATCGTCACGGTATCGATCGTTCCACTCGAGAAAGGGCGGCTGAAAATTGCCAAGCTGATAGCCATCCGGTCCGATGTCCCAGGGCTCGGCGATCAACACGCGGTCGGCAAGCAGCGTATCCTCGTGCATCGCCTTCAACAACGGCGCCTGGGTATCGAATGTTCCGTCGACCCGCCCCAGCACCGGCGCCAGATCGAAGCGGAAGCCGTCGACGCCGGCATGGCGGACAAAGTGGCGAAGCGTGTCGAGCACCATGTCCCGCGCCACCGGGTGATCGCAGGCAACCGTGTTGCCGGTGCCGGTGTCATTGACCAGTCTCCCGTCCGGCAGATGCCGGTAGTAGGCCTGATTGTCGAGGCCGCGCAACGACAGCGTCGGCCCCAGCCTGTCGCTTTCGCCGGTGTGGTTGAAGACGAGATCGAGGATGGTGCCGATGCCGGCCTGACGTAGCGCGGCTACCGTGTCGCGCAATTCCGCCAGCCCGCCCGGTGCAAGCCGGGGGTCGAGCGCCATGAAGGTCACGGGATTGTAGCCCCAGGCATTGCTCAGGCCCAGCGGTGGCAGATGCCGCTCGTCGATCGACGCCGTCACCGGCATCAGTTCGACGGCCGACACGCCGAGCTTTTTGAGATGCTCGATGATGACAGGATGAGCAAGTGCGGCGATCGTACCGCGCTGTGCCTCCGGAATGTCCGGATGCAGCTTGGTGAAGGCGCGGACCGGCACCTCGTAGACCAAGCCGCCCGGGCGAAACAGCGGCGGCAGCACAGGCGCCGCAATGGGCAAGGCCTTTGCCACGGTCTTGGGCATCAGCGGCGCGGTGTCGGCGCCCTCGTTGCGCCGCGCGGCGAGCCGCCAGTGATAGGCATAGGGGCGATCAATTTCGACGGCGTAGGGATCGGTCAGCAGCTTGTCGGGGTCGAACCACAGCCCACGCTCGGGTGCATAGTCGCCATCGGCACGGAAACCGTAGCGCGTGCCGGCGGCAAGGCTGGAGACAGAGAGCGCAAGCACCCCCTCGCCTTCCGGCTTCATCTCAAGTCGGTCGAGTTCGCGGTTGCCCTGCCCGTCGAAGATCGACACCCAGAGGCGGCGGGCCGACGAGGACCAAGCGGCGAAGCGGATGCCCTCGGGAGTGACGGTTGCGCCGAGTTGGGTCATGCGAACGCCTCCCCTTCTCCCCTTGTGGGAGAAGGTGGATCGGCGCGCAGCGCCGAGACGGATGAGGGGTGTTGGAAGGAATGAGGCCTCCGTGATCCGGACGTCGGTTTGCGCCAAGCTGGAGCACCCCTCATCCGACCGAGCTTCGCTCGGCCACCCCCGGGGCGAGCCACGGGTCTCGTCCGCCCTTCAGGCCCCACAAGGGGAGAAGGGGGAGCCCTATCCGCCACCCTCAAGTAATCACGCTCGGCTTGTTGCGGCCGGTGTGGCCCTTGATCCCGGCAATATCGTCGGCGGCGGCGATGAGGTCGGCGAGCGCTTCCTGCGTGTCGATATCGTGCTTCGCCTTATCGGGCTCGTAGCGCTCGATATAGACGCGCAGCGTCGCTCCGGAAGTGCCGGTGCCGGAGAGCCGGAAGACGACGCGCGAGCCGCCTTCGAACAGCACCCTTATGCCTTGATGCTCGCTGGTCGAGCCGTCGACCGGGTCGTGATAGGCGAAGTCATCGGCCTTGGCGATCTTCAGGCCGCGCACGCTGGTGCCGGGCAGCGAAGCGAGCTTGGCACGCAGTTCATCGACCAGTGCGTTGGCGCGGTCGCTTTCGACCTCTTCATAGTCGTGGCGCGAATAGTAGTTGCGCCCATAGGCCGCCCAATGCTCGGTGACGACCTGCTTGCAGCTTTCGCCGCGCGCGGCAAGGATGTTGAGCCACAACAGCACGGCCCACAGGCCGTCCTTTTCGCGGACATGATTGGAGCCGGTGCCGGCACTCTCCTCGCCGCAAATCGTCGCCATGCCGGCATCGAGCAGATTGCCGAAGAACTTCCAGCCGGTCGGCGTCTCGTAGATGCCGATGCCGAGCTTTTCGGCGACGCGGTCGGCAGCACCGCTGGTCGGCATGGAGCGGGCGATGCCCTTCAGCCCGTCCTTGTAGCCGGGCGCCAGGCGGGCATTGGCGGCAAGCATCGCCACCGAATCCGACGGGGTGACGAAAATGCCCTTGCCGATGATCAAATTGCGGTCGCCGTCACCGTCGGAAGCCGCACCAAAATCCGGCGCGTCCGGTCCCATCATCTCATCATAGAGATGCTTGGCGTGCACCAGGTTCGGATCCGGGTGGTGGCCGCCGAAATCCGGCAGCGGCTTGAAGTTGCGACAGGTGCCGCTTGGCGCACCAAGCTGGTTTTCGAGAATCTCCTTGGCGTAGGGACCGGTCACGGCGTGCATGGCATCGAAGCGCATGCGGAAGCCCGATTTGAACAGTCTACGCAACGCGTCGAAATCGAACAGGCTTTCCATCAGCTCGGCATAGTCGGCGACCGGATCGATGATCTCGACCGTCATGCCGGCGGCCTTGACGGTGCCTATCGTGTCGATGTCGATCGGATCGATGTCTGATGTCTTGAAGCTCGAAATCGCCTTGGTTTTTTCGAAGATCGCATCGGTCAGCTTTTCCGGCGCCGGGCCGCCATTGCCGGCATTGTACTTGATGCCGAAATCCTCATGCGGACCGCCGGGATTGTGGCTGGCCGACAGGATGATGCCGCCGAAGGTCTTGTATTTGCGGATGACATGGGAGGCGGCCGGCGTCGACAATATGCCGCCCTGCCCGACCATGACCTTGCCGAAGCCGTTGGCGGCGGCCATGGCGATCGCCTTCTGGATGACCTCGCGGTTGTAGAAGCGGCCGTCGCCGCCGATCACCAGCGTCTTGCCCTTGAAGCCGTCGAGCGCGTCGAAGATCGACTGGATGAAGTTCTCGGCATAGTGCTCCTGCTGGAACACCGGCACTTTCTTGCGCAGTCCCGACGTGCCGGGCTTCTGGTCTAAATAGGGCTTGGTGGGAACGGTCCGTATCATGCTTCAGGCAACCCTTTTCGAAAGCAGCAGGCGATAGAGTTCGACATATTTCTCCGCGCTCTTGTCCCACGACACATCGGCCTTCATGCCCTGGCGCTGCAGCGATTCCCAGATCACCGGATTGGCATGTGCGTCGACGAGACGGCGGATGGCGTGCAGCATGGCAATGCCATTGTTGGGCGCGAACTGAAAACCTGTGGCGACGCCGGCAGAAACGGCGGCCTCATTGGCATCGATGACCGTGTCCGCCAGGCCGCCGGTGCGGGCAACGATCGGCACGCAGCCATAGCGCAGACCGTAAAGCTGCGTCAGCCCACAGGGTTCGAAGCGCGACGGGATGATGATGGCGTCGCAGCCGCCCTGCATGGTGTGCGACAGCCCTTCATCATAACCGACGACCACGCCGATGCGGCCGCGGTGGCGTGCGGCAGCAGCAAGCAGCGCGCCTTCCAGCCCTGCATCGCCCGAGCCCAGTATGGCCAGGCGTGCACCGGTCGCCACGACGCCGTCGACGACGGTGGCCAATATGTCCATGCCCTTCTGCCAGGTCAGCCGGCTGATGACGCAAACGATCGGGCTGTCGTCGCGGTCGAGGCCGAAGCGGTCCTCCACGGCTGCCCGGTTCGGTGCCCGCGCCTTGAGCGTGGCGGCTGTATAGTTCGACACCAGATGCTTGTCGGTCTCCGGATCCCAGATGGCGGTGTCGATGCCGTTGACGATGCCGTAGAGGTCGCTGGAGCGCATGTTGATGAGGCCGTCGAGACCCATGCCGAATTCCGGCGAGCAGATTTCCTGCGCATAGGTCGGGCTCACCGTGGTGATCGCCCACGCCGCCTGCAGGCCGGCCTTGAGGAAGCCGACGCCGCCATAATATTCGACGCCGTCGAGCGCCATGGCCACCGCCGGCAGACCGAGTTCGCCGAAGATGCCCGCGCCGAACTGGCCCTGGAAAGCCAGATTGTGGACCGTCATCATCGACGGGACGCCGACCGCCTTGCCGTAGCGCATATAGGCCAGCGTCATCGCCGACTGCCAGTCATGGGCGTGGACGATATCAGGCTGGTAGCCGGAGATGGCGCCGCCGGCGATATCGCCGCCAACCTGGCTCAGTGCCGCGAAGCGCCGCCAATTATCTGGCCAGTCCGCGCCCGCAGCATTGCCGTAGGGGCCGCCCGGGCGGTCGAACAGATGCGGCGCGTCGAGCACGAACAGCTCGAGCCCGGCAATCTGGACGGCGTGGACCGAAGCCTTGCCGCCCTGCAGCAGCGGATATTGGTAGACGGCCTTCTTTTTCTTGAAGGCCGCCATCACGGTCGGAAAGCCCGGAATGAGCGTGCGCATGGTCACGCCCTTGGCGGCGAGCGCGATGGGCAGCGCCCCAGTCACGTCGGCAAGGCCGCCGGTCTTGATCAGCGGGAAGATTTCGGGCGTGACCGACAGAACCTGCATGCGTCCGATCCTGTCTAAAGTTTCAGCTTGTCGATCATGTCCTGCGTGACCAGGCAGATACCCTTTTCGGAAACGCGAAAACGCTTGGCGTCGAGAGCGGGGTCTTCGCCGACCACCAGTCCTTCCGGTATCCTAACACCATGGTCGATGACGACGCGCTTCAACTTTGCGTTCCGGCCGACATGAACGTCGGGCAGCATGACGACCTCTTCCAGCGTCGAATAGGAATTGATGCGCGCGCCGGTGAAGATCAGGCTGCGTTTCAGCGAAGCGCCAGAGACGATGCAATCGCCCGACACCAGTGAAGAAACGGCCGAACCGCGCCGACCATCCTCGTCATGGACGAACTTTGCCGGTGGCTTCAACTCGGCATAGGTCCAGATCGGCCAGTCGCGGTCGTAGAGATCGAGTTCCGGCGTGATATCGGTCAGGTCGATATTGGCTTCCCAATAGGCATCCACCGTGCCGACATCGCGCCAGTAGGCCTCGTTTTCCATCGTCGAGCGGACACAGGACTTGGCGAAGCGGTGGGCGATCGCCTTACCGTGCTGGACGATGTAGGGGATGATGTCCTTGCCGAAGTCGCGGCTAGAGCCGGGCTCGGCGGCATCGCGGCGCAGCTGTTCCATCAGGAACTTGGTCTTGAAGACGTAGATGCCCATTGAGGCCAGAGCAAACTCAGGTCTGTCGGGAATGCCGGGCGGGTCGGCGGGCTTTTCGACGAAGGCGATGATGTTGTCCTTGGCATCGACATGCATGACGCCGAAGCCGGTCGCTTCCATGCGCGGCACTTCGAGACAGCCGACCGTGACATCGGCGCCGGCATCGACATGCTGGCGCAGCATCAGCTCGTAATCCATCTTGTAGATGTGGTCACCGGCCAGGATGACCATGTACTCCGGGCCATAGGCCTCGATGATGTCGATGTTCTGATAGACGGCGTCGGCCGTGCCTTCATACCACTGCGTTTCAGAGACACGCTGGCTGGCCGGCAGGATGTCGAAACTCTCGTTTCGTTCTGGCCGCAAGAAGTTCCAGCCGCGCTGCAGGTGGCGGATCAGCGAATGCGCCTTGTACTGGGTGGCGACGCCGAGGCGGCGGATACCCGAGTTCAGCGCGTTGGAGAGCGCGAAATCGATGATGCGCGTCTTGCCGCCGAAATAGACCGCCGGCTTGGCGCGACGGTCCGTCAGTTCCTTGAGGCGGCTGCCACGGCCGCCGGCCAGTACATAGGCCATGGCATCGCGTGCCAGCGGCTGGGTCCGTTTCAAGTCTGCCATTTCTACCCTCCCAAGTTACTCAAGTCTCGCCATGGTGCTCGGCCTTGCCGGCCTCAGTCGACAATGAGTTCGAGCATGATCGTCGACAGCGGTGGCAAAAGCATCGTTGCCGAGATGCTCTTGCCCTCTGCCCTTGCCTCGACAATGCCGCCATTGCCCATGCCGGAGCCGCCATATTCGGATGCGTCGGTGTTGATGATCTCGCGCCACTTGCCGGCCTTCGGCAGCGGCACACGATAATTGTCGCGCGGTACCGGTGTGAAGTTGGAGATGACGGCCACCGGGCTGCCGCCCGGCGCGTTGCGCACCCAGGCAAAAACCGAATTCTGGCTGTCATCGACGATCAGCCAGGAAAAGCCTTCCGGCTCGCAATCGCGACCGTGCAGCGCCGGGCGCGAACGGTAGAGATAGTTGAGATCGCGCACCGTCTGCCAGACACCGCGATGCGGGCGGAAATCCAGCAGGTTCCAGTCGAGCGCGCGTGCCTCGCTCCATTCGCGGCGCTGCGCGAACTCCTGCCCCATGAACAGCAGCTTCTTGCCGGGATAGCCCCACATGAAGCCGTAATAGGCCCGCAAGGTCGCGAATTTCTGCCAGTCGTCGCCGGCCATCTTACCCAGCAGCGTGCCTTTGCCGTGCACGACCTCGTCATGCGAGAGCGGCAGCACGAAATTCTCCGAGAAGGCGTAGGTCAGGCCGAAGGTGAGGTCGTTGTGGTGATGCTTGCGGAAAATCGGCTCCTTGGCAAAATACTCTAGCGTGTCGTGCATAAAGCCCATGTTCCACTTGAAGCCGAAGCCAAGGCCGCCTTCATGTACCGGCGCCGAGACTTTCGGCCATGAGGTCGATTCCTCGGCGATGGTCATGACGCCCGGATGGTGGCCGTAGACCTCCTTGTTCATCTTCTGCAGGAAGCTGACCGCTTCGAGGTTTTCGCGGCCGCCCTTCTCGTTGGGGATCCATTCGCCGGCCTTGCGCGAATAGTCGAGGTAGAGCATCGAGGCGACCGCATCGACGCGCAAACCGTCGACATGATATTTCTCGGCCCAGAACAATGCGTTGTTGACCAGGAACGATATCACCTCGCGGCGGCCGAAATTGTAGATCGCGGTGTTCCAGTCGGGATGGAAGCCCTTGCGCGGATCGGCATGTTCATAGAGCGCGGTGCCGTCGAAATGGGCCAGGCCATGCGCGTCGACCGGGAAATGCGCCGGCACCCAGTCGAGGATGACGCCGACGCCGGCGCGGTGCGCGCCATCAACGAAACGGGCAAAGCCATCCGGATCGCCGAAACGGGCAGACGGCGCATAAAGCCCGGTTGTCTGATAACCCCAGGACGGGTCATAGGGGTGTTCGGAGATCGGCATGAACTCGATGTGGGTAAAGCCGGTCTCGACCGCATAGGGGATCAGCCGGTCGGCCAGTTCGTCCCAGGACAGGAACGTGCCGTCGTCGCGAAGCTGCCAGGACCCGGCATGGACTTCGTAGATCGAGATGGCTTCGCGGCGGTGATCGGCATTGCGCCAGAAATTGCGGTGCGCCTCGTCGCCCCACTCATGCGCCGGCGGCACGGCGACAACCGAGGCCGTGGCCGGACGCAGTTCGGACTTGAACGCAAACGGGTCCGCCTTCAGCGGCAGCCTGACGCCATCGGGTCCGATGATCTCGTATTTGTAGGGCCGCCCGGCACCGATGTCGGGCACGAACAGTTCCCAGATGCCGGTGTCGCGGCGATCGCGCATCGTGTGGCGGCGGCCATCCCAGTCGTTGAAATCGCCGACCACCGAGACGCGTTTTGCATTGGGAGCCCAGACGGCGAAATGCACGCCGGTAGCGCCTTCGTGCTCGATGACATGCGCGCCAAGCTTGTCGAACAGTCGGAGGTGCGACCCTTCGGCGATATAGTAATCGTCCAGAGGCCCGAGCACGGGGCCGAAAGAATAGGGATCGGTCAGCCACCAGTCGCCGCCGGCATTGCGCGCGTGGTAGCGCAGCGGCTGCCGCTTCTTGATCGTCAACTGCCCTTCGAAGAAGCCGGCATCGTCTCGCCTCGACAATTGACCAGCCTCGATGCCCGTCAGTGTATAGGCGGTGACGGTCTCGGCATGCGGAACGAAGCAACGGGCGAACAGGCCTTTGCCGACCTCATGGACACCAAGGACTGCAAACGGATCTCCATGCGTGCCGGCGACAATCGCCGCAACATCGCTGGCTGGCGCCAGTCCGTCCGGCCCGCTTGTCGCAGCGGTCGCGCGCGGTTTCCTCATCAGGCAGTGTCCCTCCCAGGGCACCAGGTGTTTGTTTCTGGTGATGTGAGTTGAGGTTCAACCGCATCACCGGGACCACATTGTTCGTGGCCTCATGCAATCACATCAGACAGGCACGTTCCAGATTTCTTTCGCGTATTGGCGGATCGTGCGATCGGACGAGAACCAGCCGACACGCGCGACATTGCGGATCGCCCTGGCATACCAGTCCGGGCTGTTGCGCCAGACAGCGTCGACATCACGCTGGGCGGCGGCGTAGGTGTCGAAATCGGCGGCGACCATGAACCAGTCGCTGTTGTAGAGGCCGTTCATCAGGTCGCGGTAGCGATCGGGATCGTCGGGCGAGAAGACACCCGATGAAACGGCCGCGACCGCCTGCGCCAGTTCGGGGGAGCCCTCGATCACGGCGCGCGGGTTGTAGCCATTGTTGCGCCGCTCGGCGACCTCGGCCGTGGTCAGGCCGAAGATGAAGATGTTGTCGTCGCCGACGCATTCCTTGATCTCGACATTGGCGCCGTCGAGCGTGCCGATGGTCAGCGCGCCGTTGAGCGCGAACTTCATGTTGCCGGTGCCCGACGCTTCCATGCCCGCGGTCGAAATCTGCTCGGACAGGTCGGCGGCCGGCATCATGATTTCGGCCAGGCTGACATTGTAGTTCGGCACGAACACCACCTTCAGCAAACCGCGAACGGCCGGATCGCGGTTGATGACCCTGGCGACGTCATTGGCGAGTTTGATGATCAGCTTGGCGTTGTGGTAACTGGGCGCCGCCTTGCCGCCGAAGAATTTCACGCGCGGCATCCAGTCGCGCTCGGGATGCGAGCGGATCTGGTCGTAAAGCGCGATCGCCTCGAGGATGTTGAGAAGCTGGCGCTTGTATTCGTGGATGCGCTTGACCTGGATGTCGAACAGCGCCGAGGGGTCGACCTTGATGCCGAGCCGGTCGGCGACGAGATTGGCCAGCCGCGCCTTGTTCTGCCGCTTGACGCCCGCGAACTTCTCCCGGAACGCGCTGTCATCGGCAAAGCTGTCGAGCCCTTTTATAGCGTCGATGTCGTCGAGAAAGCGGTCGCCGATCGCCTCGCGGGCGAGCGAGGTCAGCCCGGGATTGCACTGGATCAGCCAGCGCCGCGGCGTGATGCCGTTGGTCTTGTTGTTGATGCGATCGGGATAGAGCTTGTGCAGGTCGGCGAACACCGTTTCCTTCATCAACTCGGTATGCAGCGCCGAAACGCCGTTGATCGAGTGCGAGCCGACAAAGGCCAGATTGCCCATGCGCACGCGGCGGTCGCCATTCTCCTGGATCAGCGAGATGCGGCTGATCTGCTCATCCGAGAACAGGTTGGTGGCGCGCGCTTCCAGAAGCACCTGCGCGTTGATGGCGTAGACGATCTGCATATGGCGCGGCAAAAGCCGCTCGAACAGCGGTACCGGCCAGCTTTCCAGCGCCTCGGGAAGAAGCGTGTGGTTGGTGTAGCCGAAGGTGCGCTTGGTGACATCCCAGGCGAGGTCGAAGTCCATGCCGTGGACATCCATCAAGAGCCGCATCAGCTCCGGCACCGCGATCGCCGGATGGGTGTCGTTCAGATGGATCGCCGCCTTGTCGGGCAGCGACTTCAGGTCACCATATTGACTGAGATGCCGCTGCACGATGTCCTGCAGCGAGGCGGTGGAGAAGAAGTACTCTTGCCTGAGCCGCAGCTCCTGCCCTGCCTTGTGGGAATCGGCGGGATAGAGGACGCGCGACAACGCATCCGCCTTGTTGCTTTCGGCCAGCGCGCCGATGTGGTCGCCGGCATTGAACTTGTCGAGCAGGATCGGATCGATCGGCATGCCCGACCACAGCCGCAGCGTGTTGACGCGGTTTGCCCGCCAGCCGACGACCGGCGTGTCGTAGGCGACAGCCAGGACATGCTCGGTCGGTTTCCAGACGTGGCGCTCGAGCCGGCCGTCCTTTGACGTGATGGATTCCACCGAGCCGCCGAAGCCGACCTCGAAGGAGCGTTCGCGCCGTTCGAATTCCCAGGGGTTGCCGTGATCGAGCCAGGTCTCGGGCAGTTCGACCTGCCAGCCGCCTTGAATCTCCTGGCGGAACATGCCGTTGGCGTAGCGGATGCCGTAGCCGTGTGCTGGAATGTCGACCGTCGCCATGCTTTCCATGAAGCAGGCGGCGAGCCGGCCAAGGCCGCCATTGCCGAGCGCGGCATCGGGTTCGAGCGCCGCGATGAGATCGAGGTCGACGCCGAGCGAAGACAGTGCCTCGCGCATATTGTCCATCAGGCCGAGATTGGAAAAGGCGTCGCGCATCAGGCGGCCGATGAGGAACTCCAGCGACAGGTAATAGACGCGCTTTTCCTGCTGGTCGTAGGCCTCTTTTGTCGCCTGCATCCAGTGATCGACGATGCGGTCGCGCACGACCTTGATCGAGGCGGTCAGCCAATCGTACTGGGTTGCGACGGTGGTGTCCTTGCCGACCCTGTATTTGAGGGCCATCAGAACTTCTCTTGCGAGCGTCTTCGGATCGGGATTTTCGAGCAGTGGTGGAAGGGTTTCGGATGTCATCGCGCGCGTCATGCTGCCTCTCGTGCGGTTGCCCCGATCATACCGGCTTTCGTCAATCCTCCCAGCCCATGCTAGCGCATCTTTCAGGATGTTCAATCGATTTAGGCGATTGCGCAACCAGGAGCGCCTGCGGCAACTTGGCAGTCAGGCTGCCAGCGCTGCCTCCGGGGGGGTCTTTGCTCCGGTCATGAAGGCAACGGCATCCGACATCGTATACTGCTTGGGATCGATGACGCACAGGCGACGGCCCAGGCGGTGGATGTGGATACGGTCGGCCACCTCGAAAACATGCGGCATGTTGTGCGAGATCAGCACGATCGGCAGGCCGCGCTTCTTGACGTCGAGGATCAGTTCGAGCACGCGGCGGCTCTCCTTGACGCCGAGGGCAGCCGTCGGCTCGTCCATGATCACCACACGGCTACCGAAGGCAGCGGCGCGCGCCACCGCCACGCCCTGGCGCTGGCCGCCGGAGAGCGTCTCCACCGCCTGGCTGATGTTCTGGATGGTCATCAGGCCAAGTTCGGTAAGCTTGTCGCGGGCCCGCTTTTCCATTGCCGGGCGGTCGAGCATGCGCAGCCACTGGCCGAGGAAGCCGGGTTTGCGGATCTCACGGCCGAGGAACATGTTGTCGGCGATCGACAGGGCCGGCGACAGCGCCAGGTTCTGGTAGACCGTCTCGATGCCGGCTTCGCGGGCCTCCATCGGCGACTTGAAGGCGACGGGTTTGCCCTCGAGCCGAATCTCGCCTTCATCCGGCGCGGCCGCGCCGGAAATCGCCTTGATGAGCGATGACTTACCGGCGCCATTGTCGCCGATGACGGCGAGGATTTCGCCGGGATAAAGGTCGAAGTCGGCATTGTCGAGGGCGGTGACGCGGCCATAGCGTTTGACCAGCCCGCGCGCGGTAAGGATGGGTTCCTGGGTCATGATTATGCCGAAACCTTTCTGATCCATTGGTCGATCGCCACGGCGCCGATGATCAGCACACCGGTGAGCAGCACTTTCCATTGCGGATCGGCGCCTAGCATGTTGAGACCCATGGAGACGACGCCGACGATCATCGCGCCGAACAGCGTGCCCAGGATCGAGCCGCGCCCGCCGAACAGGGAAATACCGCCGATCACCGTCGCGGTGATCGCCTGCAGATTGTAGTCGGTGACGGCGGCGGACGGCGAGATCGAGCCGTTGCGGCCGATAGAGACCCAGGCAGCGAAAGCGGCGATCAACCCGGCAAGGGTGTAGACCGTCACCAGCACCTTCTTGGTCTGGATACCCGAGAGCTTCGCCGCCTCCTGGTCATCGCCGACGGCGTAGACATGGCGGCCCCATGCCGTGTGATTGAGCACGTACCAGAGGATCATCACGAGCACGACCGTGGCAATGACGCCGAGCGTCAGCACCGCCGTGCCCAGCTTGAAGCTCATTGCGAACAGATGCAGGAGCGGCGCCTGATTGTCGACATCGGTGTCGCGGATTGTCTCATTGGCCGAATAAATGAAATTCGTGGCCATGACGATGTTCCACGTGCCAAGCGTCACGATGAAGGGCGGCAGCTTCATGTAGGCGACCAGCAGCCCGTTGAGCAGCCCGCAGGCCGCACCGGCGGCAAGCCCTATCGTCACGGCGAGAATGGCCGGCATACCGTAGCTGACCGCGCAATTGCCCATGATCACAGCGGAAATCACCATGATCACGCCAATCGACAGGTCGATGCCGGCGGTCAGGATGACCAGCGTCTGGGCGGCACCTAGGATGCCGACGATGGCGATCTGCTGCAGGATCAGCGTCAGCGTGTAGGACGAAAAGAAACGTCCGCCGATGGCGATACCGAAGATGATGATCGACAGGACCAGCACGATTAGCGGCACAGCGGCCGGTGTCGAATGCAGGAAATGCTGGATGCGCTTGACGGCCGATTTGTGCTCGTCAAAGGCGGCGACGCTGGTGTCGCTGCCCGAGAGAACCTTCTCGAATTCCTGAGCTTGAGCCATGTTTCCTCCCCGTGAGGGGTCAGCCAATCGCTGACGCCCGTCCACGCCTTTCCGGTCTATCGCCGGGATTGTTCGCGGTCACGCGACCCATCGTCCACCGGAAGCGACCGGGGATCAAGTCCCCCCGGCCGTTTCGGTTGTTTTGTTGCCA
The DNA here is from genome assembly GCF_056403815.1 of Mesorhizobium sp. P2_E9. NCBI lineage: Bacteria > Pseudomonadati > Pseudomonadota > Alphaproteobacteria > Hyphomicrobiales > Phyllobacteriaceae > Mesorhizobium > Mesorhizobium sp. P2_E9. Next base: position 83,188 of record NZ_JBFUET010000015.1, on the reverse strand, counting down.
GTCAGACCGGCATCAGCCCCAGCACTTGGCGAGGCCTTCCTTGGTGTCGATGGACTTCACGCCGGTGGCCGGCTTGTCCGTCACCAGGTTGACGCCGGTGTCGAAGAAGTTCTTGCCTTCGGTCGGCTTCGGCTTGGTTCCGTCCTTGGCGAAGGCGGCGATCGCCTCGATGCCGAGCGCGGCCATCTGCAGCGGATATTGCTGCGATGTCGCGCCGATCACGCCTTCCGTAACCGACTTCACGCCAGGGCAGCCACCGTCGACGGAGACGATCAACACCTGCTTTTCAAGGCCGACGGCCTTGAGCGCCTGGTAAGCACCGACAGCGGCCGGCTCGTTGATGGTGTGGATGACGGTGATACCGGAGTCCTTCTGAAGCAGGTTCTCCATTGCCTTGCGGCCGCCTTCCTCGTTGCCATTGGTGACGTCGTGGCCGACGATGCGCGGATCGGTTTCGTCGCCGATCTTGTTGGGGTCCTTCACGTCGATGCCGTAGCCCATCATGAAGCCCTGGTCGCGCAGCACGTCCACGGTCGGCTGCGAAGGCGTAAGGTCGAGGAAGCCGATCTTGGCGTCCTTGGCCTTGTCGCCGAGCGTCGCGGCGGCCCAGGCGCCGATCAGCTTGCCGGCCTCGAGATTGTCGGTGGCGAAGGTCGCATCGGCCGCGTCGATCGGGTCGAGCGGCGTGTCGAGCGCGATCACCAGCAGGCCGGCATCACGTGCCTTCTTCACGGTCGGCACGATGCCCTTGGTGTCGGAAGCGGTGATCAGGATACCCTTGGCGCCGTCGGCAATGCAGCTTTCGATCGCCGCCACCTGGCTCTCGCTGTCGCCGTCGATCTTGCCGGCGTAGGTCTTGAGGTCGACGCCGAGTTCCTTGGCCTTTGCGGTCGCGCCTTCCTTCATCTTGACGAAGAAGGGGTTGGTGTCGGTCTTGGTGATCAGGCAAGCGCCAACACCGGCCGCGGATGCGGACGAGGCAAACGCCATCAGGCCCAGGGCCGCCGCCGCAAAGACGGTGGACTTCAACAGTTTTGTATTGGTCACGATTTTCCTCCCAGTGGAACCAATTCCGGATGCCGGCCAACCGACATCCACAGCGCATCCAACGAATTTCTCCCAGCGCGGACGCGGCTCCAACAGACACCAGACCGGGGCCTCTGTCAATAATTAAATCACTCTTATTTATTATTGACAGCCTTGCTTCGTTCACTCATTCTGGCCCAAAAGCATTGAGAAGAAACGACGGGAGGAACAGGGTGGAGACCGCCACTGCGAGGCACGGTTCGCCCGAAGCGAATGACAGCCTGATTCACCGCGGCACCAACCAGAGCGGCATGCGCGACCACAACGAGCGGTTGGTGCTCTCGCTGGTGCGCCAGCATGGCAGCCTGGCGAAATCCGACATCGCCCGCATGACCGGACTTTCGGCGCAGACGGTTTCGGTCATCATGCGCGAACTGGAGGAAGAAGGCCTGCTCATTCGCCAGGCGCCGCTGCGCGGCAAGATCGGTCAGCCTTCCATACCGATGGCGCTCAACCCCGAGGGCGCCTTCTTCATCGGCCTCAAGATCGGCCGCCGCAGCGCGGAATTGGTGCTGATCGATTTTCTTGGGCATGTGCGCGCGATGCTGCAGCACTCCTACCGCTATCCGGCACCGCGCGAGACGGTTGAATTCGTGACATCAGGCATGAAGAAGATGCGTGGCGAACTGACAGCGGCGCAGGACAAGCGCATTGCCGGGCTCGGCATCGCCATGCCGTTCGAACTGTGGAACTGGGCCGACACCGCCGGCGCGCCGCGCGACGTCATGGACGAATGGCGCCACCGTGACATCAGGACCGATATCCAGGGGCAATGCGAGTTTCCGGTCTATCTGCAAAATGACGCCACCTCGGCCTGCGGCGCCGAGCTCGTCTTCGGCCAGGCGGGCGGCGCACGTGACTTCGTCTATTTCTATATCGGCGCCTTCGCCGGCGGCGGCATCGTGCTCAACGGCCGGCTGTTCGGCGGCCCAACCGGCAATGCCGGCGCGCTCGGCTCGATGCCGGTGCCCGGACCGGATGGAAAGCCGACCCAGTTGATCGACGTGGCGTCGATCGCCATACTGGAAAAAGCGCTCAATGCCCGGGGCGTCGAGGCCTCGCATCTGTGGACCTCGCCCGAGGACTGGGGCGAGATCGGTTCCGAACTCGACGACTGGATCGCCAGTGCCTCACAGGCACTTGCCTATGCCATCGTCGCCGCGTCCTCGGTCATCGATTTCGAGGCGGCGGTGATCGACGGCTGGATGCCTAAGGCGGTGCGCCGCCGGCTGGTCGACGCCATCATCGCGGCCATCGCGACGATCGACGGCGAAGGCCTGAAACTTCCCGCCGTTCGGGAGGGAACCGTCGGCATCCATGCCCGAGCGCTTGGCGGCGCCAGCCTGCCGCTGTCCGAACGTTTCCTGATCGGTTCGACGACGATTTCCAGGAGCGCCTGAATGCTGATCGGAATCCCGGCGCTGCTCGGTCCGGATCTTCTGGCGACACTGCGCGCCATGGGTCATGGCGACGAGATCGCCCTTGTCGATGGAAACTATCCGGCCGAGGAGCAGGCAAGGCGCCTGATCCGCGCCGACGGTCATCCGCTCATTCCGGTGCTCGACGCGATCCTGAGCATCCTGCCGGTCGACGACGCGGTTCCGGAGGCGCTGTTTCGCGCGTCCGTGAAAGGCGACCCGTCGCTCGCCGATCCAGTCCATCGCGAGATCGAGGCGATCTGCGCCAAGCGCGCGCCGGGCCGCAAGGTGGTTGCACTGGCCGGCGCCGACTTCTATGCACGGGTCAAATCGGCGCATGCCATCGTCGCGACAAGCGAGCCGCGGCTTTACGCCAACATCATCATCCGCAAGGGCGTGATCTATCCGCCGGAGACCAGGAAGCCATGATCCTCTGCTGCGGCGAAGCCCTGATCGACATGCTGCCGCGCACCACGACGCAGGGTGAGCCGGCCTTTGCTCCCTATGTAGGTGGCGCGGTGTTCAACACGGCCATCGCGCTTGGCCGGCTGGGCGCGCCGGCCGGCTTCTTTTCGGGCCTGTCGTCGGATCTTTTCGGCGGCCAGTTCAGGGATGCGTTGGGCGCGAGCAAGGTCAGTTCCACCTATGCCCACACCTCGCCCAGGCCAACGACGCTGGCCTTCGTGAAGCTCACCAACGGCCAGGCGACATACACATTCTACGACGAGAACACAGCCGGACGCCTGCTGACAATCGATGACCTGCCGGCGCTCGGCAGCGAGATCGAGGCTATGCTGTTCGGCGCCATCAGCCTGATCTCGGAGCCCGCCGGCAGTGCCTATGAAGAGTTCATGCGGCGCGAGCACGCTAGCCGCGTCATGATGCTCGATCCCAACATCCGGCCGAACTTCATTCCCGACAAGGCAAAGCATCTCAGGCGCATCCGCGAAATGATGGCGATGGCCGACATCGTGAAGCTCTCGGACGAAGACCTCCATTGGTTCGGCGAAGCCGGCTCGCATGAGGATGTTATCCGCAATTGGCTTGACCGTGGCCCCAAGCTGATCGTCGTGACCCATGGCAGCGAAGGCGCTGTCGGTTACACCAAAGACCACGCCGTCACCGTGATGCCGGAAAAAGTCGAGGTGGTCGACACGGTCGGCGCCGGCGACACCTTCAATGCCGGCATCCTTGCCTCCCTGCATGAACAGGGCCTGCTGATGAAGGCGGCCATAGGCGACCTCACGCAAGACGCCATCCGCAAAGCGCTGGCGCTCGGTGCAAAGGCAGCGGCGGTGACCGTGTCACGCGCGGGCGCCAATCCGCCGTGGCGGCATGAAATCACCTGAATAGCGCTCAACTTAAGTTGAGCCAGCCGATCACTTTATGTTTCGCAGGGCCGCTCGGTGGGACTATAAAGGCACGATTGCGCCCGACGAAGCCCGGATTTCCGGCATCTTGCGAAGATACGCCGGAAATCAGAGGTAACAGACTGCGATATCTAGGCAATTGGCAGCTCTGGCTGCCCGGCTTTCTCGGCAGGCGCAACTCTGATACCAGCGGGCCGTTATTGGGCTAAACCGCCTGGTTAGAACCGTTTTGAGGCCGACATGCAGTTCATTGATCTTGGCGCGCAGCGCGAACGCATCCGCGACCGGCTGAAGGCCGCGATCGACCGTGTCGTCGAAGAAGGGCGCTATATCCTCGGCCCGCAGGTCACTGAATTCGAGAACAAGCTCGCCGCCTATATCGGCACCAAGCATGTCGTGGCCTGCGCCAACGGCACCGATGCGCTGCTGCTGCCGCTGTTTGCCGCCGGCATCGGCCCGGGCGACGCGGTGTTCGTGCCGAGCTTCACTTTCGCCGCCACCGCCGAAGTGGTGGCGCTGGCCAAGGCCGAACCTGTCTTCGTCGATGTCGATCCGGTGACATACAACATCGACATCGCCAGCCTCGAGGCGGCCATCGCCATGATCAAGAAGGAAGGCCGGCTGAAGCCGAAGGCGATCATCCCGGTCGACCTGTTCGGCCTTGCCGCCGACTACGATGCCATCATGGCCATCGCCGACCGCGAAGGGCTGCTGGTGATCGAGGACGCCGCGCAATCGATGGGCGGGTCGCTTGACGGCAAGATGTGCGGCGCCTTCGGCCATGTCGGCTCGACCAGCTTCTATCCGGCCAAGCCGCTCGGCTGCTATGGCGACGGCGGCGCGATGTTCACCAATGATGACGCGATGGCCGACAAGCTGCGTTCCTTCGCCTTCCACGGCAAGGGCGAGACGCAATATGACAATGTCCGCGTCGGCATCAATTCACGGCTCGATACGATCCAGGCGGCGATCCTGATCGAAAAGCTCGCCATTCTCGAAGACGAGATGGTTGCACGCCAGGTGGTGGCAAACCGCTATGCGGAGGGGCTTGGCGATATCGTCACGGCTGCCCGCAACCTCGACGGCAGCCGTTCGGCCTGGGCGCAGTACGCGATCGAGACGCCCAAGCGCGACGGTCTGAAGGCGCATCTGGGCGAAAAGGGCATTCCGTCCGTCATCTACTACGTCAAGCCGCTGCATGCCCAGGTCGCCTATCGCGACTACCCGCGCACGCCGACCGGTCTTGCCGTCTCGGAGGAGCTGCCGAAGCGCATCCTGTGCCTGCCGATGCACCCCTATCTCAGCGAAGCCGACCAGGACCGGATCATCGAGACGATCCGCAACTATATCGGCTCGAACTCGGCGCAGGCCGCAGCCGAGTAATCGGTAGCCGGTCTCAGACGGGGCTCGCCCCTGCCCTGCCGCTGGCGATGAAATGCGGATTGGCGAAATCCTCGTCATCGGCCTGGTCGCGTTTGCCGTAGGCCAAAGGCTTGCCGTCCAGCGTGCGTGTCGTGCCGCCCGCCGCGCGCAGCACCGCGTCGCCCGCTGCCGTGTCCCATTCCATGGTGCGGCCGAAGCGTGGATAGACATCCGCCTCGGCGCTGGCCAGAAGACAAAATTTCAACGACGATCCGACCGAGACGATCTCGGCGGCGCCGAGGTCACGAATATAGGCTTCGGTTTCCGGCGTGTTGTGGGAGCGGCTGGCGACGACGGCCAGCGGCACTGCTGCCGTTCTCACTGAAATCGGCCTGCGCGCGACGATCTGGTAGTCGCCGTCGATTTCGAGGCTCTCCGCCCTGCCCGGCCGACCGGAAAAGAAGCGCCCGGTGCAAGGTGCGAAGACGACGCCGACTTCCGGCACGCCATGGCGGACAAGCGCGATGTTGACGGTGAAGTCGGTGCGACGATTGACGAATTCCTTAGTGCCGTCGAGCGGGTCGATGAGGAAGAAAGCGTCGCCCAGATCGGTCGGCATGATTCCGGCCGCGGCTTCCTCTTCGGCCACGCAGGGAATGTCGGGAAATGCGGCGCGCAGCCCGGCAAGGATGATCTTCTCGCTCTCGCGGTCCGCTTCGGTCACCGGCGAGGAGTCCGATTTGCGGTCGACCGCACAGCCGGCGTGGAACACGCGCATGACCTCGCGTCCGGCGGCCAGGGCCAGTTGCTCGAAGATGTCGAGCATCGACCTGTCGTCAGATACCGCCGCCATTGTCATATTGGTCTTCGGCAATGTCACGCTCGTTCAGCCAGTGTTCCAGGGCATCTACCATCTCTTCCGCCGATTTGCCGAGCGTCTTCAGATGGATTTCCGGTTTTTCCGGCGCTTCGTAAGGAGAATCGACACCGGTGAAGTTCTTGATCTCGCCATTCAGCGCGCGGGCATAGAGGCCCTTCGGATCCCGCCTGGCGCACTCCTCGAAGGGCGTGTCGACAAACACCTCGATGAACTCACCATCGGCCATCAACTCGCGCGCCATGCGCCGCTCGGCGCTGAACGGCGAAATGAACGACACAATGACGATCAACCCGGCATCGGCCATCAGCTTGGCCACTTCGGCCACCCGGCGGATGTTCTCGACGCGGTCGGCATCGGTGAAGCCGAGATCGCGGTTGAGCCCGTGACGGACATTGTCGCCGTCCAGGATATAGGTGTGCCGTCCGGTGGCGTACAGCTTCTTCTCGAACAAATTGGCGATGGTCGACTTGCCGGAGCCCGAAAGCCCGGTGAACCAGAACACGGCGGGCCGCTGGTTCTTCATGTCGGCGCGCACGCGCTTGCCGACATCGAGCGATTGCCAGTGGATGTTTTCGGCACGACGCAGCGAGTGCACGATCATGCCGGCGCCAACCGTGGCATTGCTGATGCGATCGATCAGGATGAAGGCGCCGGTGGTGCGGTTCTCGGCGAAGGGATCGAAGGCGATCGGCGTCCGCGTCGAGATGTTGCAGATGCCGACTTCATTCATTTCAAGCGACTTGGCCGCTTCATGGGCGAAGTCGTTGACGTTGATGCGGTATTTCAGGTCGGTGACGGTGGCGCTGGTCTGGTCGGTTTCGGTGCGCAGGATGTAGGAACGGCCGGGCAGCAGCGCATGCTCGTCGAACCAGACGATGTTGGCGGCGAACTGGTCGGCAACCTGCGGCCTGGCGGCCGGCGAGACCAGCATGTTGCCTCTGGAAACCTCGACCTCATCGTCGAGAACGAGCGTGATGGCCTGGCCGGCCACCGCCTGTTTGAGATCGCCGCCATAAGCGACAATGCGTTTGACATGGGAGGACTTGCCGGATTTGGCGACGACGACCTCGTCGCCTTGCGCGATGGCGCCGGACGCGATCGTGCCGGCAAAACCGCGGAAATCGAGATTGGGACGGTTGACGTATTGCACCGGAAAACGGAACGGCTGCTCGACGGCGGCCTCTTCGACCGAAACGGTCTCGAGGTGCTCGATCAGCGTCGGGCCGGAATACCATTTCATGTTTTCGGAACGGCCGCTGACGTTGTCACCGTAGCGAGCCGACATCGGGATCGGCACGATGCTCTGGAAGCCGAGATCGCGCGAGAATTGTCGGTAGTCCTCGACGATCCGATCAAAAACCGCCCGATCGAAATCGACGAGATCGATCTTGTTGACGGCCAGCACGATGTGGCGGATGCCGAGCAGCGAGGCGATGATCGAATGACGCCTTGTCTGGCGCAGCACCCCTTGCCGCGCATCGATCAGCACGATCGCCAGATCGGCGGTCGAGGCGCCGGTTGCCATGTTGCGCGTATACTGCTCGTGGCCCGGCGTGTCGGCGACGATGAACTTGCGCTTCGGCGTGGCGAAGAAGCGATAGGCGACGTCGATGGTGATACCTTGCTCGCGCTCGGCTTCGAGGCCGTCGACCAGCAGCGCGAAGTCGATGTCGTCGCCGGTGGTGCCGTGCTTGCGCGAATCGCGCTCGAGCGCGGCAAGCTGGTCTTCGAAAATCTGCTTGGTGTCGGACAACAAGCGTCCGATCAGCGTCGACTTGCCGTCATCGACCGAACCGCAGGTCAGGAAGCGCAGCAGCGACTTCTTCTCCTGCGCCGCGAGATAGTCGCGGACGCCGTCGGTGGGGGTGAGGCTCTTTGCCATGATGTGGCGCATGGTCAGAAATACCCCTCGCGCTTCTTCTTTTCCATCGAGCCTGCCTCATCCCGGTCGATCAGGCGACCCTGGCGCTCGGAGGTGCGCGCGGTCAGCATCTCGCCGACGATGGCTTCGAGCGTGTCGGCATCGGATTCGATCGCGCCGGTGAGCGGATAGCAGCCCAAAGTGCGGAACCGCACCAGCCGGTTCTCGACTGTCTCGCCGGGGCGCAGTTTCATGCGATCGTCGTCCTTGAGGATCAGCATCCCGTCGCGTTCCACCACCGGTCGCTCCTTGGCTAAATAGAGCGGCACGATCGGGATGTTCTCCTGCAGGATGTACTGCCAGATATCGAGTTCGGTCCAGTTCGACAGCGGGAAGACGCGGATCGATTCGCCCGATGCGATGCGGGTGTTGAAGATCTTCCACATTTCGGGGCGCTGGTTCTTCGGATCCCAGACATGCTGGGCATTGCGGAACGAGAATATGCGCTCCTTGGCGCGCGACTTCTCCTCGTCACGACGGGCGCCGCCAAAGGCGGCATCGAAACCGTATTTGTCGAGCGCCTGACGCAGCGCCACGGTCTTCATCACATGGGTGTGGGTGTTGGAGCCGTGGTCGAACGGATTGATGTTGTCGCGCACGCCGTCTTCGTTGACATGAACCAAAAGGTCGAACCCAAGCTTTTGCGCCATCTGATCGCGAAAAGCGATCATTTCGCGGAACTTCCAGGTGGTGTCGACGTGAAGGAACGGGAATGGCGGCTTGGCGGGATAGAACGCCTTCATTGCCAGATGCATCAGCACGGATGAATCCTTGCCGACCGAATAGAGCATGACCGGCTTGGAGAAGGCGGCCGCAACCTCGCGGAATATGTGGATGGATTCGGCTTCAAGCCGCTGCAGATGCGTAAGCGCTATGGTCATAGACTGTGAGCGTTCTCTCGTGCCTTGCGCCAGAAGACCTTGCGTCAAATCATCGAGCTTTTTGCGCCCGGTTCGAGTTTCGCTTCTGGACAAAGTGTTTCGTGCGGGCGTTCTAGCAGATCGGTGCACGGCAGAACAATGCAAGACAAGCCCGGCAGCGGCCAGTTCGGGAATGAATTTTCCATGCTTTCGCCAGATCCCGGAAATTTCTGTTCGCAAGGCCTCCAACCGGGAAAAGGCAGGAAAAATATTGCTCGGGAGACCATGGCGGCAAATGCTCCCGGAGCCCTTTCTCCATCGACAGGCGCCGGCCGCCGATTTTCGGTGACAACAAGCCCCGGCGCACTATCGAAAAGACGGCCCAGCCGCTATACAGGCCTCCGGAAGCGGGCAAGATGCGTCATCAGGCATGGGCAATTCGAGGCGAGCACATTCGGTTCGGCTGAACAGGATGTGCCGCACAAAGCCACTCGAGAATAGCGAGCCCGAAACTTGAACCGGCTTTCGTCTGCAAGACAGCAACTCACGCCTTCGCGGATCAATATCTACTTCTCCACTCTTTGCTTCTTTTTTCCACCGGTTCTGGGCTCGGTGGTCAGCTTCGTGTTCAATGGCGGCGGCCTGTGGTCCGTCCTGCTGATCGCCTTCAAGAAGAGGCGCTTCAACACCGACCGGGCGATGATGGCGCTGACGATCGCGATCTATGCCTATTGCGCGGCCAATCTCGTGGCCTCCATTGTCAACAACACGCTCGTCCAGGATGCGCCGCGCCTTATTCCGCTCGTAACCTTCCTGTTTTTTCCCGTCTCCTATTCGACCTGGAGCATCTCGCGGAAGACCACGCTCGTTCGCATCATCGTGCTCAGCAGCTTGGCGGCCTGTTTCGTCGCACTGCTGCTGGCCGTTGCGCAGCAATATTGGGTGGGGATGAGGGCCAAGGGCGGGGCGGGCAATGCGATCGTGTTCGCGGAGGTCCTGTGCCTTGCCGTGATGGTCTGTGTGGCCGGCGCCTTGTCGGGCATCGAGAGACACAGGATTTCCCTCCTTTGCGCAGCGCTTGGCGGAACGATCGCCATCATCTACTCCGAGACGCGCATCGTCTGGCTAGCCCTGCTGATTGCCGGCATCGCCGTTCTGTTGATCAACCAGCGCAGGCTGAGAGGCAGGAATGCCGTTCGGCTGCTCTTGCTGCTGGCGGCGGTCGGCGTCGTGGTCGCTGCTGTCGGCTTCCAGACGATATCCGGGCGTATCGAATTTCTGCGCGCCGACTGGAATGCGCTTGGGGCACAGGGCCACTACGACACCTCGTTGGGATTCCGTGTTGCCCTTTGGGAGATAGGCCTCAAGGCGTTCCGTGAGACCCCATTGTTTGGACATGGTGTGGGTGCCACCCAGTTCTTGATAAGACAAGGCTTCCGCGATCAGTTCGGGATGGATGCCGGCTTCAACCATTTCCACAACGGCTTCCTGACCGCCCTGGTGCAGGCAGGGCTCCTGGGCGCGGTGACGCTGGCGGCGATCTTTGTCGTTGCCGCCACAAATGCCACCATGGTCCTGCGAAACAGCACCGATCCGATCGAGCGTTTTGGCGCTACGATGATTGTCATCGTGGTGATCACCTATCTCACATCAGGGATGACGGGCATCCTGGTTGGTCACGACATTCTGGATTCGGTACTGATGGTCTTCCTGGTGTCGGGAACCTATCTTGCCTGCGGACGTCAGGCTCCGTTGCCGCAACATCAGGCGTTCCGCCAGTGACGGAAGAAGTCCTTCCGCCAGAAATGAAAGATCAGGCGCTTCCTTCCACCCAATAACCGTTCAGGGCAAAGGTCATGAAAGTCCTGGTCACAGGCGCGACAGGCTTCATCGGCCGCCAGGTGGTGCATCGGCTTCGTCAGGCGGGCGCGGAGCTTCGTCTCGCGTCCCGCTACCCTGAGAGGCTGGATCCGCGACATGACACCATGCAGATGCCCGGTTTCGATGCGCCGGCGGCTGCCTTCCTGGGGCTTACCAGGGATGTTACGGATGTCGTCCATTGCGCGGCCCTGAACAATGACGCAGGCAATGCCACCGAAGCCGATTTTCAGGCGGCCAACACGGAATTGAGTGCACGGCTGGCGCAAGCCGCCGCCGAACAGGCAAGCGGACGCTTCATCCATCTCTCCTCGATCCGGGCCGTGATCGGCGCGCGCGTCAGCGCAACGATCGACGCGGACACGATACCCCATCCGCAATGCGCCTATGGGCGCTCGAAGCGCGAAGCAGAGATCGGGGTGCTGGACGCCTATGCGTCGCATGGCCGTTCCGACGCCACCGTATTGCGGCTGCCACCGGTCTACGGAACCGGCATGAAGGGAAACCTGGCGACGCTGATGCGACTGGCCGATACGGGGCTGCCGCTGCCGTCAGGTGCGTTGACAGGAACCCGCTCGCTGCTGTCATCGCAATCGGCGGCCGGCGCGGTGTGGCATCTGCTGACCCATTCGGAACCGCTGCGCCCGATCTATGTTGCCAGCGATGTGCCGCCGGTTTCGGTCGCAGCCATTGTCGGCGCCTTTCGCAACGGTTTTGGACGGCCGACGCGCCTAATGGCCGTGCCGGCCGGTCCGTTACGGACAGCTGCGGTCCTGCTGGGTAAGCGTATGTCCTGGGACAGCATGACGGCGACACAGATATGCCACCCTTCCCTGCTCGTATCCGAAGGCTGGCTTCCGGAAATCGCCACGCTGGAGCGGCTGGCCGAGATAGCGCGGCTCGGAAACGCTCAATCGCCTCCTTTGCGATAGAGCGTTGCAAACAGGATGCGTAGGTCGAGCCAGAACGACGCCGTCCTGAGATAGGCGGCATCCGTTTCGGCCAGAAGCTGCGGGTTCGACATGTCGATGCCCCTGATCTGGGCCATGCCGGTAATGCCGGGAAGTGCCGCCAGGACGCCCAGCCGCCTGCGACGCTCGATCAGTTCCGTCTGTGTCGGCAGGCAAGGGCGCGGCCCCACCAGGCTCATCTCGCCCCGCAGGACGTTCCAGAATTGTGGCAGTTCATCGAGCTTGAACTTCCGCAAGGTCCTTCCGACCGCGGTCACGGCATTCGCCGGCGCTTCATGCGAGGGCAAGGACGGCGTTCCCTGGACCATCGTCCGCAACTTGTGGCAGCGAAACAACACGCCATCGCGACCGACCCGCGTTTGCGAAAAGATCACCGGACCGGGCGACGATGCCCGCACCGCAAGCGCGCAGAGCAATAGAACAGGCAACGTCACCAGCAACAGCAGGGTTGTCGCGACGAGATCGAAGGCTCGCTTCAGTCCCTTCACGGCCATCCCCCCGATCACGAGAGCAATTCCAGGAAAAGTGTGAACCGGTTTTCCCGGGAAAAGCGCGCAGCGCTTTCCCTTGGGAATTGCTCTGACAACACCGCGGGGTCGATATCCAGGCAAGATCTCGTCATTCAACCGTCAGCTGCAACGTATCTAACCTGCCTGCCCGACTGTTCTCGAGCCCGTTTCCTGCCGCGTGTCGGGCCCTGGCGTCTCCGGCCGATGGAGTTCCGCCAGCACCGCAAGGGCGGAAGCCTTGTCCTGGTTCTTCATTGCCGCCTGCAGCGCAGCCAGCGCGGCCTGAACCGCCGGCCACGCCACGACATCGGTCCTGAGGCCGAAGATCTTGGCGATGTCGAGCGTGACGATCTCTTCATTGGCGCCCTGCAGCGTCTCATGCAGCTTCTCACCGGGCCTGATGCCGGTGAAGCGGATCGGGATATCGGCATAGGGCGTCTTGCCGGCCATGCGGATCATGGTTTCCGCGACTTCGAGAATCGGCACGGGTTTGCCCATGTCCAGCATGTAGATGGCATAATCGTCTTTGCCTTCACGCGACTGCGCGTCGGCGGCCGCCATGATGACCAGGTCGACAGCTTCCGCCACCGTCATGAAATAACGCGTCATGCGTCGATCGGTAATCGTGACCGGACCGCCGGCTTCGATCTGTGCCTGGAAGATGGTCGCCACCGAACCGTTGGAGCCAAACACGTTGCCGAACCGCACGGCTATGAACTTGGTGCCGGAACGGCGCCCGTCCGGCGCGACTGCGTGGCTTTCGTGCAGGGAACTGACGAGTTGCTCGGCCGCTCTCTTTGTGATGCCAAGCACCGAGGTCGGATCCACGGCCTTGTCGCTCGAGATGAGCAGGAACTGCGGAACGCCACATTTGGCGGCAACCTCAGCGCAGACAAGCGTGCCGAAAACATTGGTCTGAATGGCCGATTCCCAATTCTCCTCGAGCAGCGGAACGTGCTTGAGCGCCGCGGCATGAAAGATGATATCCGGTTTGAATTCGGTGACGACACGCGTCATCTGACGCCGGTCCGCGACATCGACAATGCGGACCTTGAGGCGATCGTGGTCCTTCTCGTCGACATACTGGCTCAACTGGAAGATGCCGAACTCGGAATTGTCGGCGACCAGCACCGCCCCTGCCCCCAGTTCCAGCGACCGCTTGACCAGTGTGCGGCCGATAGACCCGGCGCCTCCCGTCACAAGGACGCGCCTGCCGCCGACAAAGGCACCAATGCGTTCGATATCGGACGGCACCGTCGGACGGCGCAGGATCGTTTCCATCTCGACTTCGTCGAGAACGATCTTTCCCTCCTGCCCCAGTTGCGAAAGCCGCGAAAACTGTACGACGGCTATGCCGCCATGGCGGGCGACACGCACAAGCTCGGAATATTCCTCGATCTCATGCTCGACGCCGCTGCCGAAAATAAGCAGTTCGATGCTCTTGGTGCCGGCGGCGTAGTCCTCCAGGACATCGATCAGCCGCGGCCGGGACGCCACCACGGGAACACCTTGAATCCGTGTACCCAACGGTGCACCGCGCTCGGTCGCCATGATGCCGGCGATGGAATAGTCGGCCGGCTCTGCCGTGCGTGTGAAGCGAATGATCAGATCGGCCTCGCCAAGCCGACCGACGAACAGCGCCCGCTTGGCCTGCGCCTTGTTGGTCTTGTCTGTGAGTATGCCCCAGCTCGCGCCGTCGCGAAGGAATCGATAGAACAGCCGTGGCGCCGATATGATGGTGAAGGAAACGAGGAAGAAGACGATGAATTGGCGCTCGTTGAGACCAGCCACGGGCTGGAAGAAACGAGACATCAGCGAGACGCCGTAAAGCACGATCGTCAGAATCGCACAGCTCTTCAGAATGTTGAAAAAGTCCGGTGTCGAGGCAAAGCGCCAGATCGTGGTGTAGAGGCCACAATATCTGAACAGCAGGTGGCTGATGAGAACGATCCCCGCCCAGGTGACGAAGCCTTCGTAGGAGAAGGCATCGAACGAAAGATTTGACCTGGAGAGGACGAGACTAAGCGCCACCGCAATCAGGACCATGGCCATATCCTGGACCATGATGATGGCGCGCCGCATATTCGGCCGACTTCCGGATACGGCTTTTACATAGGAAGTCATTGGCCAGTACTATACTCCAGGCAGAGGACTTGAACATTACAGCCTCGCGCGATCGAATGACATCCCTCATCGATCGCTCGTTCCGTAGCTCTGTCCTCAGCCCCCGCTGCAATCATCGCATAGCGTGGAGTTGCGGCCATCGCCAGAGTTTTTTTGATTTCCGGTTGGGCGAAGAAGATCAGCCATGCCGGTTCGTGTCGCTGGTGCATCATTGGCTGCATCAAGACCTGAACAGCTCAAACAATCCGTGCTTGAAGTTATCATACGCGAACTTCCGGGACGAAAGCTCTCGGGCGCCTTCCTGCCGGCGCACGGCGGCGGAGCGATCCGCGAGGATCGACATAACCTGGTCCGCGAATCCCTCGCAGTCGCCGACATCGACCAAATCCAGGGAAGCAGATGCCTCCTCCAACTCCAAAGTAATGAGAGGAATATTCGTTGCAACCACTGGCACGCCCAAGTGCAGCGCCTCGGTTATCTGAGTTGGGAAATTGCCTTCCATTTCAGATGTAAACAGCAGACACAACGCGTTCTTGTACAAATACCCGAGTTCCGCGTCCGTCAGCTCCGAAAGCGAAATCAGATGCTCGCCTGCACCGGCCGCCGACTTGCCTGTCAAAGGCGAGGTCAAAATCCCAATGAGTTGATCCTTGCTTCCCGCCGCCTTCAGCCGCTCGTTTACGATCGCCACGGTCTTGGCGAAATCCGGGAGCCTCTTCGAGGGCCGATTCCTGGTAGGATAAAATACGTAGTGCTTCGGCAGCGCTCCAAGCCGATCAAGAGTTTCTGCGCTGCTTGAACCGTCATTCAGGAACGGCAACGGAATGTGGACGATATTTTCCGGGCGCGCGGCCAGTTCAGTCTTGGGTAGATAGGAAGCAGTGAACGCCGAGTTCGTCAAAATGCGGCTAGCCTTGGCGACCATCTTTTTGCCGATCAGGGCAGATTGCGGGGTGGCGCCCATCGCTGCAGAGCCCTTGTAGAAATGAGGCATGTAGTCTGGAAGATACAGAACGATGTTTTTGTTTTTCAAATGAAATAGTTCAGGATAAGTATAGTAGTGCGAGATCAGAACGTGACCTATTTCTTTGTTAGAGTTTATAATATTAACGTACTCGGCACGCGGTATAGTACTATTGACAAAGACAATACTTCTTACCCACATCTCCACCCGGCGGGCGATCTTGAAGGCTGCTGCCGCTGCCGTTGACGCCAATGCACGCGGTATGTGCTTCAAATCTCCTACTCGGTAGACTCGCTTGAGGTCGTCTATATTTTCATAAAACGGCCTCGTTGACGCGATGCTACGACGGCGACCTATCGACTTCATGAACTCGCTACCGCCTGCAATTTCTTCGTCGATCACCATGACCTTCAAATCAAGCCCGGCAGCAGGCCGAAGGAAGCCAAGGATACGGCCGACATCTTCTCTGCGGCTCGTGACGATGATCTTGAAGCCCAGCTCGACCAAGGCACGGATGATTTGGCGGATGACGCGGGCGATCCCCTCCGCGCAATGGTATTCTCCATTCCGGTGAACGATAGAGGGCCCATAGCCGTGGAAGGCGACCAAGACGGTCTCAGTGGCAGGCGCTTCCATGTTCCCCGTTGATGTCTCCTTGATCATTTATTTTCCAGCCTAGGGAGGCTGTCAGGTATTGCAGCGCTGTATCGATTGTCAAATGTGGTTCTTGTAATTTAGGAGCCATGGATGCGCAGCAGCCAAGAACTATGCGCCCACGGAAAACCTAGAGGAGGGCTGCTTTAGCGGCGTCGAGGCTCGTGAGGGATCAAGCCCTTGCGAGAGTTGGGGCGCCATTCCACAACTGCCTAATATGAGAAGCCTATTGGACGAGGCAAGGCTAAGGTGGCATCTATTGACCGGCTCCTACCTGCACACTAGTAGTGCCGAACAGCGAGCTCTGCGCGCACCTTTCCAGCTTGAAAGTGTCATTTAGCTTGAAGGGCAGCGGGTCATTGCTTACGAGGTTAATGCGCCCTTTGGCGGGGGTGTTTAGGTGGGAGTCCATGACTGAACCAGATTTCGAACCTGCCGACACCACAGAACCTCTGCTCCAATCAAAAACGTTCGTCTCCTACGCTCAAAACTTTGAAGATGTGATGCTGTATCGCGCGCTGCGCGAGGTGGAGCGCGGCTACTACATTGATGTCGGTGCATGCGAACCAGAATTGGATTCGGTAACCTGCGCTTTCTATCGCCGAGGCTGGCGTGGCATTAACCTGGAACCAGCGCCTGACGCGTTTGAGCGACTGTCAACGGCCCGCCCCGATGACACCAACCTCAATGTAGCTGCAGGGGACCAGAACGGGACGACTTCCTTTTTCCTGATAGGCGGCGGCAACGGCCTTTCCACCGCGATCCCGGCCCACGCAGAGAAGTTGCGCCAGCAGGGCTGGCCCAACACCGAAATCCAAGTGCCAGTCCGCACGCTCGCGTCGATCTTCAAGGCGCACGTCAGTGGCACGATACACTTTCTAAAGATCGACGCGGAGGGAAGCGAGCGTGCGGTATTGTCTGGCGCGGACTTGCACCAGTTTCGCCCCTGGATCATTCTAGTGGAGGCGACCGCGCCGAACTCGCGAATACCCACTCACCAGGACTGGGAAGATTTGCTGCTCGATGCAGGTTACCACTTCGTTTGGTTCGACGGGTTGAACCGGTTCTACGTGTCGGACGAAAAGATTGAGTTGCAGGCCGCATTCCAGGTGCAACCGAACGTGTTCGATGGCTTTGTTCGATACTCCGACTCGAAAGCATATGCACAGCTTACGGAGACACGAATCAGCCTCGCCGACGCTATCCGGCGCGAGCAACAAACCAGCAAAAAAGCTGAGCGTCTTGTCGAAGAGCGCGATGCCTGGATGCAGGAGCTGTTTGAGGCGAACCGATATGCCGCACACATGGTACAGGCGCGCCAGACCTTGTTAGATGAGGTGGCGCAATTGAATGTTCGCATTGCAGCAATGTACGCAAGCACCTCGTGGAAATTCTCACGGCCGATCCGAGCTGTCGGCAAGCTTTGGCGTCGGTCGTAACCTTATGGTCCAGTTCTCAAATGAGAATGCAGAAATCGCAGTTGTCGGCCGCTGCACCTTCGAGTCGAGTATTGGCACTTTGACTTTTGCCGCGTGCGAGATGCTTGCCCGCAGCTTCCCGGTCTGCGTAATTCCCACCGAGCCCCATCTCCGAGGACGGGACTCGATTGCGCTGCCGAATGGGAGGGTAATACCGGTCTGCCGCGAACCGTCTCGTATCAAGGTCTCATTCTTTTGCGATGTGCTCTGGAATGGCGTTGGCGACTACAACTACTCGCTCGCTCCAGCGAACAGCCTTAAGTATACGTGGTTTGTCTATGATTCCGATCGGCTTCCACCGCGTTGGACGCAACTGCTAAATGAGCACTTCGACTTGGTGGTGGCGACGAGCCCCCACCTAGTCGACGTCGCTCATGTATCCGGTGTGGAAACACCAATTGCATGTATGCCTATTCCTCTCTACCTTGAGCCTCTCTTAGCAGAGGCATTGCCAAGGAGAGACCGCAGCCGGGTTCGGTTCGGCTCGGTGGCTGCATTTCACCCACGTAAGGGTGTGCTGACTTTAGTCGAGGCATTTCAGAAATTGTACGCGGCCCGGCCGGATGTGGAGTTGGTGTTGCACTCCAACCTGGCATTCGGTGACACTTATAACGAGGTGCTTCGATGGGCCGCAGCTGCGCCTAACATCCATATCACTTTCGGTAATTTGTCAGAGGCAGAGAAGAATCGGCTGATCCGGTCGTTCGACGTATTTGTAAATTGCTCCCGAGGCGAGGGTTATTCAATCGGGGCGCGAGAGGCTTTAGCCTATGGCAAGTCGCTGGTGCTGTCGGACGTTGGTGGCCACAAGGACTTGGCTGGGCGGCCAGGCGTGATTATGATTCCAGCCGACATCTCAGTTCCTGCTCGCTACCCAGAGATAGACAACGGCGTCTTCGGTCAGCAATTCGCGGTCCGCACGGAGGCTGTCGTAGCGGCGCTGGAGCAGGCGCTTACATATGCGCAGTCAGATGACTACGACAGCACAGTGTACGCTCGCCGTGTTGGCGCGAGGGATTTCAGCCACGGGGCCCTCGCTGCCCCTTTTGCCGCTCTGGTCAACCCGGATATCCCGTTGTTCCGCCCAGGGTTGATGCCGCCAAACGTTAACCTTCCCAGTGAGTTCAACAAGAAGGTGCAAAAGAGGCTGGGCAGGCGATCAAGTGAGTTGTCCACTGCACGCCATCAAGTTTGCGCCGCGTATGATGGAGGATTCTTCTCGATATTCAACGCCTTCATGAGCCACTTGGTTTGGGCGCAGCAGGAGGAACGTTGTCATGCAGTCTATCCCGATTGGGACGTCGAGCGTATGGTTGCCCGGCTGGGCGATCATCGCGTGATGAGCTTCTGTTATGGTCAGCCCGGCGACGGGAACCTATGGCTAAAGCTATTCGAGCCCTTGTTCGGCGCTACTGACGCTGAGATGGACGACCCGGCGTTCCTTTACTGCCATGCAAGCGAGCCCGCGTTCCGCCACAATGAGCAACGCGAGCCATTGATGACGCATATAAATGCCTACAGGTTATATAAGACTAGGGATTTCGGGGCATGGCGGCGGCAGTATCACCGAGTGTTCAAGCAGCATGTACATCTACGGGAGCCCTTGCTGACTGAGGTGAATGAATTCTCGAACCGACACGTGAGTCGCCCATTCGTAGTCGCTGCTCATATCCGACATCCTAGCCATACCGTAGAACAGCCGGGTGGAGCGATCGCTCACGAGACAGCCTATATTGCGGGCGTATACGATGCCGTCCGCGCCCGCGGGCTTGATGTCTCCGGGCCAGATTGGGGCGTATTCTTAGCTACCGACCAAGAGCGTGTAGTACAGCGTTTCCAGGCTGAGTTTGGGGCGCGCCTGGCTTTCTACAATGATGTGCGGCGCACCAAAGAGTCTGAAGACGCGGCCTTCAATGCGTTGTCTGGAGACCTGCAGAATCAGGAGGGCCATCAGTTGCAGCACCTCGTTGCTGCAGATCGCACTAATTGGTCGTCGCGGATGGCCTGGGAGGTTGTACGCGATGCCTATACCATGGCCCGGTGTCACGCTCTGCTTCACGTGGTCAGTAATGTGTCGACTGCGGTGGCTTATATCAATCCCGAAGTGGAAATGATTTTTTGCGAACCTCTATAATGACAGAAGACAGGACTATATTGATAACCGGTTCTAGCGGAGTAATTGGCACCGCACTCGTCGCTGAACTCAAGGCAGCCAGCGATCAGCCGGTAGTTGCTTTATGCAGCCGCGATGTCGATCTTACAGATTTTCCTGCCACCTTGGCACTTTTTCGGCGGCACCGCCCATCAATTGTCTATCATTTGGCCGCCCGCGTTTCAGGCATTATGGGGAACCTGCGCGCGCAAGGTCAGGCTTACCTGGATAACGTCCTTATCAACACCAATACGGTCGAAGCAGCGCGCCTAGCTGGT
Organism: Mesorhizobium sp. P2_E9; assembly: GCF_056403815.1. Taxonomy (NCBI): domain Bacteria; kingdom Pseudomonadati; phylum Pseudomonadota; class Alphaproteobacteria; order Hyphomicrobiales; family Phyllobacteriaceae; genus Mesorhizobium; species Mesorhizobium sp. P2_E9. Next base: position 63,283 of record NZ_JBFUET010000015.1, on the reverse strand, counting down.
GCGCGCAAGGTAGTGGCCATGGGCTCGGCCGCCATCTACTCTGACCAGATATCGCTACCTATGCGCGAGGAGGACATCTGGCAAGGCGCTCCCCATTCATCAGAGGCTGGGTACGCACACGCAAAGCGTGGAATGCTAGCGCAACTTCAGTCATACCAAGACCAATACGGGCTCGATTATGCCTATTGCGTGTCGACAAATCTGTTCGGCCCGAACGATCGGTTCGATGAGCAGCACGGCCACGTCCTGCCGTCTTTAATTTCCAAATTCTACCGCGCAGTGCAGGAAGGTCGTGCCGCCACCGTCTGGGGAAGTGGTACGCCGCAGCGAGACTTCCTTTACTCGAAGGACGCAGCGCGGGCGATTCGCATGATTGGTGAAGGATTTACCGGTCCGATAAATCTGGCTGGCGGCCGCACCATTTCCATACGGGAGACAGCGGAACTAATTCGTCATATCGCTGGCCACTCGATGGAAATAGTCTGGGACCGTAGCAAGCCTGACGGACAGCGGTTGCGTGAGTACGACGTATCGAAGCTTCGCGCGCTCGGCTTCCAAACGGCCTTCGGCCTGGAAGCCGCACTAATGGAAACGTATCGCTGGTATGCTGAGAATGCAGCCGCGGCCCGACGTTGAATCGGTCGGGCGAGTGATAAAGGGGGGGGATCGACGTGGCCGGAGGCGCTCCAATTCATATCGTTAGCGTCTCGATGCCTCGTTCCGGGCACCACATGCTGGTCGCCATCTTTACGGAACTGCTCGGAGATAAGTTTAAGTATTGCGAATATTATCTCCAGTCGCCGTGTTGCAAATCAATCCCCTGTAAGCGCGTCGGCACTTACGGTGGCGCTAGTGTTTTTATGCAGAAATCACACGACATGGAATTTGATGACGTCTCAGACACCCCGGGCTGTCATCAACTTATTCAATATCGCCAGCCAATTCCCAGGTTGCTTTCCGACTATAATGCTTGGTTCCACACTGGAGGTTGTAACAGTGGTTACAATTTTAAAGACTTTATGGCTGACAGGGCTGTCTACAGCATCCGTTTTCATCGAAAATGGTTTTCAAAAAGCTCGAACTCTCGGTTTTTCTTGCAGTATGAACGCCTCTGCGCAGACCCGGCAAGAGCAGTTGATGATTTTCTGCGATTTATTAATATTTCCATTGCCATCGGGCGGATAGAGGAAGCTGTTTCGAGGTGCATTGAATTCAATGGAAATGACTTATACGGCGGAATTAAAATACCATTTAATCTATCCTCAATTGAATCTCATGAGAAATTTGACAGATACTGGTTCGGTTTGCTCGAAAAATTTGTTATTTTTGGATGCGAAGGATATAGACCGACCCGACAGTATGCCACTGGAGAATTGAGCCCGCTGCAATCGTTGCTTTTTCGTGATGTTTCGAATGCGGCGAAGTCTGAAGACTGGGATGAAGTTCGGGGGTTGGCAAATGCGCTGTTGGTGGAAGGTGTGAGGTAGATATGCGCCCGCCTCAGGTGCGCCAACGCAAATTCGAATCTTAACGGTCGATCGGCTCACGTGCATTCTCGGCCGAGGGGCTGTCGCGTAGATCTTGTTCGGCTGGAATCCGTAGCCCGCTGCCCCAGATCCTCCCTTCCAGCAGTTCTCGGGCGGGTACGAATCCGTCTTCAAAAATCTTAGCCAAAATAGGCTGGCAGAACCTCATTGGGGGGACCGTCCATCCGCACACGACCATGTTCCATCCACAGGATGCGGTTACAATTCTTTTGAAGCAGCTCACGCGAGTGGCTGGCAAGCACAAGTATCTTGGTTGTCTCCACGATCTCGCGCAGCCGCCTGTCGGCCTTTTGCTTGAAGTCCTCGTCGCCGGTCGAAAGCCATTCGTCCATGACCAGTATTTCCGGCCGGATCGCCGTGGATGTCGAGAACGCCAAGCGAAGCTGCATGCCCGACGAGTAGGTCCGGAACGGCATGTCAAGAAAATCACCCAGTCCGGTGAACTCGGCGATCCCATCGAATTGCTCGCGCAATTCGTTCGGCCGCATGCCCATCATCGCAGCGCGCAGCCTGATGTTTTCGCGGCCCGTTGCTTCCGGGTCGATACCCAGGGAGATGTTGATAAGGGATACGCATTCGCCGTGGATCACCGCCGATCCGCTCGTCGGTCTGTAAATGCCCGACAGCACCCGCAGCAGCGTCGTCTTGCCCGAACCATTGTGGCCAACGAGGCCGATCCGGTCCCCCTCGTTCACGGCAAAGCTCACATCCTCCAGTCCGCGCACGATGACATGGCCATCAACCCGACGGTCGATCGCGCCTCCCGTGGCGACGCTCAGCACCCTGTTCTTGAGAGAGCGGCTTGCCGCGTTGAAGACCGGAAATTCGACCGAGACACCGGTCAGTATGATTGAGACCATGGGAATGTTTCAAAGCCAATACGGAATGCGATAACGATAACGGCCGAACAGCAACAGGGCGACCGTCCAGCCGACGATCACAAACACGATGCACGCCATCCAGCTCGTCGCGGATGGAAGCTCGCCCAGCAGCGGGTCGCGCACGACGCTGATGAGGTGGTAGAAGGGATTGAGGTCCAGCAACAGCCGCGAAATGCCCTCGGGCAGCGTTCGTGCCATCCACATCACCGGGGTCAGGTACATGATGACCTGCAGGAGGTTCTGCATGACCTGCGTCATGTCGCGATAGCGGGCGCATAAGACACCCAGGATCAGCATGATCCAGAGCAAATTGAGCGACAAAATGACAAAGCCCGGCAGCGCCAGGAAAACGTGCCATGTCGGCATGCGCCAGAAGACCAGGAGAACGAGAGGATAGATGAGGATGTTGTGGCCGAGAATGATGGCGTTGCGGTAGAGCGTACGCAGCACGTGCGTGAACAATGGCATGCGCACCTGAAGGATGATGCCTTCGGCACCGATAAAGGTGGTGCACCCCTCGTTGATCGACGACGAAATGTACCCCCAGAAGATCAAGCTGACGCAGATGTAGGGCAGAAACTCCTGCATCGGCGCACGGAAGAGCGTGCCGAAGACGAGCCCGAGCGCGCCGATCAGGACGCCCATGTTGATGGTCAGCCAAAACGCTCCGACCCGCGAGCGCCGGTAGCGCTGGGCCACGTCCTGCCAGCTGAAAGTTGTCGCCAGGTGGTGTTTCTTCAGCGAGGCTCTTATGTCGGCGAAAGCCTCTGCGAGGACGCCTGTCTCAGTCGGCAGCATATGTCGAGATATCCCGATCGTGTGTTCTGCCCAGGCCCGGCGGTGTGCGACAGGTTCGATACATTATTGCCTCAAGGACATCAAGTTGATGAGGCGTCTTTGCCAAACTCATCGAGCAAAGCACGAGCCACAACAAAATCTCACGGCGCAGGCCTTCTAATGAGATCCGTTGGGACTACGAACGGCCGCCGCATCGTCTCATCATGTCGGCACTATTCCCGGCTCACGAGCACGCGCTCGTCGCAGGCGATGTTGCAATGGAGTTCGACTCTGCTATGCGGAAGGAAGCGCCGGGCTCATGAAAAGTCGGGATCAACGCCCAAACCTGATATCGCGGCGAAATGCTTGCCGCCGCCGCATACAGTTCAGTGTACCCAGATCGTAGATGAAAATCGGAATCGACGCACGCAACCTTGTGCCTGGCCTCACGGGTATCGGAAGATACGTCGTCGAGATGACGCGGGCGCTCGCCGCGGCCGGACACCGGCCAATTCTCTATCTGCCGGAGCCGCCGGCCAACGCACTTGGCGAGTTGGTTGGAGCCGACATGCGCGTCGCGGCTTTTCCAGGCGCCGTCGCTCGCATGATCTGGTCGCAAACGGCGATGCCACGTGCCGCGGTCAACGACGCGGTCGATGTCTTTTGGGGGCCGGCGCACCGGCTTCCCTTGCGTCTGCCAGCGCCGATGCCGCGCGTGGTCACGATTCACGACCTGGTTTGGGTCCATGCGCCTGAAACCATGCGTTGGCAGACATGGGGCGCGGAGCGCGCCTTTGTCGGCTCAGCAGTGCGCCGGGCTGATGCAATTGTCGTGGACTCCAATTCAACGAAGGGGGCGCTCCGTGAGCGGTACCCTGGGGTGGAAGCTCCAGTGACAACGATCTACCCCGGTTACACCCGCCTCGTGCCGGGCGACATTGCGGCCGTGCGCACGCGTTTTGGAATTGACCGGCCCTATCTGCTGTTTGTGGGGACCCTTGAGCCACGCAAGAACCTCATTCGCCTTTTGGAAGCCTGGGCCAACCTCGGCCCGGAGGTCCGTTCCGGACATCTGCTGGTTATCGCTGGTGGGCAGGGTTGGCACCTTGGCGATCTGCGATCTCGCCTGGCGGATCTCGGCATTTCCGACCAAGTGCGGCTCACCGGGTACCTGGACGACTCCGATCTGGCGTCGCTCTATGCTGGAGCTCGAGCCCTTACGATGCCGTCGCTCTATGAAGGGTTCGGCTTGCCCATTCTGGAAGCAAACGGTTTTGGGGTGCCGGTTCTGACCTCCAACGTCTCTTCAATGCCCGAAGTTGCCGGCGAAGGCTCTCTGCTGGTCGATCCGCTGTCAATCAGCGATCTTACCGCGAAACTGCATCAACTGCTTACCGACGATCGCGACCTTGCACGACGTGCCGCGGCCGCCAAGGCCAATGCGGCGCGTTTCGACTGGCATCTCAGCGCAAAGCGTTTGATCGAGGTTTTCGACCAGGCCATTGCCAAGCGGAAAATCCGCTGACATGCGCGTCCTCCACTTTTTCAAGACGTACTGGCCTGACACGTTCGGCGGCATGGAACGAGCAATCCACGCGATCGCCTGTGGAACGTCGAAACTGGGCGTTGAGCCAACGGTGCTTTCACTCAGCCGCAAGCCGGAGGAGAACAGCGTCTTCTTCGACGGGCATTGGGCCTACAAGGCACGGCTCGATCTGGAGATCGCTTCGACGGGTTTCTCGCTCGGCGCCTTCAAGCGATTCGGCGAACTGGCGGCGCAGGCCGATGTGATTCACTATCACTTCCCCTGGCCTTTCATGGACCTGGTTCATTTCGGCATGCGGGTGCGAAAGCCAACCGTGCTCACCTATCAGTCTGATATCGTCAAGCAGAGCACGCTGCTGCAGGTCTATCGTCCGCTGATGCACCTCTTCCTCAACAGCGTTGACCGCATTGTCGTGGCCTCGCCCAATTATCTGGAAACGAGCGCTGCCCTGCGAGGACGGCGTGCCAAGACAATCGTCATTCCGAACGGCCTGGATGTGAAGGATTATCCGGCCGCCTCCGAAGCACGGCTGCAACAATGGCGCGCGCGGTTTCCCGGCAGGTTTTTCCTGTTCACCGGTGTGCTGCGTTATTACAAAGGCTTGCATGTGCTGATCGAGGCGGCGCGCCTGAGCGGCTATCCGGTGGTTATTGTCGGTTCAGGTCCGATGGAACAGGCCTTGCACGCTCAAGCTGAGGCGAGCCGGCTGTCGAATGTGCATTTCGTCGGCGCGCTGGAAGAAGAGGACAAGATCGCGCTTCTGACCCTGTGCAGCGGAGTCGTCTTCCCGTCCCATCTGCGCTCGGAAGCTTTCGGGTTGTCTCTTGTCGAGGCAGCGATGTTCGGCAAACCGATGATCTCCTGCGAGATCGGCACGGGCACGAGTTTTATCAACCTGGACAAGGTGACGGGATTGGTCGTCCCACCCGCCGATGCGCCGGCCTTGGCCGCCGCCATGGCTCAGATGTGGAACGACACGGACATGGTGCAACGCTTCGGGCAAAATGCAGTAGAGCGATATGAGAGCCTGTTCACATCTGAGAAAATGGCGATTGCCTACACGAATATTTACAAATATCTTGTCAGTAATGGTTAATACTTATTCTGATTACACCAAATAAATCCTATATAAAATCATCCCGCTAGACTAAAAAATTGTAGGAATTCTCTAAGCTTGAGCCACCCGTGCGCGGCAATCCTTCAGAACCGCGGCAAGGGCCTCCTCGAAGGGATGCTCTGGCATCCAGCCGAGACGCGTTCGGGCGCGGGTTGCATCCCCCACAATGGACGGCAGATCACTCGGTCGCAGCCGCAGCGGATCTTGTTCGGTGACGATCTTGACACTGCTTTGCGCCAAGAGCTGGTCCAAAATATCTCCCATCCGCCATGAGATGCCAGATGCAACATTGAAGATGGTGTTTGGCTGGAGACCGTCGCTGTTCAAGGCGACATGCGCATAAGCACTGGCGACATCTCGCGCGTCGAGGAAATCCCGCTCCGCGTCCAGATTGCCGACGCGAATGACCGGCGGGGCCAGGCCTGCTTCAATCCGTGCGATCTGCATAGCGAAGGCAGGTACGGCAAATGCCTCGGTTTGCCCTGGTCCCGTATGATTGAAGGGGCGCAAACGAATGCATTTAAGGCCGTGACGGGAAAGCGCACCCAATGCGAGGTCGGCCGCGGCCTTGGTCACGGCATAGTCGTCCATCGGCGCAAGCAGCGCATTTTCATCAAGCGGCCGGCCAGCTTTCGCGCTCTCGCCATAGACCAGGCCCGACCCGACATAGAGCAACCAACATCCCGGCGCCTCGTCGAGAATGGCATGGGCCACGTTGAGCGCACCCTGGACATGGATGCGCCAGGTGTTTTCAGGGTCAGCCTGGGCAGCGCCAAGCGCGGCCACCGCCGCCAGGTGGACAACGTGGGTCGGCTTGTGACGGGCAATCGCCTCATGAACAGCGACCTTGTCCGTCACGTCGAGCGCTGCGATTTGACCGAACACGGGATGCGGTCCTGCGTCCTTGGAGGTCGCAATAACCGTCAGATCGCGACCGCAGATGCGGTGCAACGCTTCATAGACATAGGGACCGACAAAGCCCCGTGCGCCCGTGATCAAAACTCGCATGCCGACCTCGCTAACCGCACCTCAAAGGTGTTGGTCACGTCTTACACGCTCAAGATCGGCTTCGACCATCTCGATGACGAGTTCCTTGAGGCTCGTCTTTGCTTCCCAGCCCAATTTTTCCTTGGCCTTGGTCGGATTGCCATGCAGGACTTCAACTTCCGCAGGCCGCAGGAAGCGTTCGTCGATGGAGACGTGATCCTCCATATTGAGACCGGCATGTTCGAAGGCGAGCTTGCAGAAGTCCCGAACGGAGACGGTCTTGCCCGTGGCGACCACATAGTCGCTTGCCGTGTCTTGCTGCACCATCAGCCACATGGCTTCGACATAGTCGCGCGCGTGGCCCCAGTCGCGCTTGGCGTCCAAATTGCCGAGCGCCACCTTGTCCTGCAGCCCAAGCTTAATACGGGCGACGGCGTCGGTAATCTTGCGGGTGACGAATTCGATGCCGCGCAGGGGCGATTCATGGTTGAAGAGAATGCCGCTCGACGCGTGGAGCCCAAAGCTCTCGCGATAATTGACCGTCATCCAATGCGCATAGAGCTTGGCTGCGGCGTAGGGAGAGCGCGGATAAAAGGGGGTCTTTTCCGACTGGATGGGTTCCTGGATCAGCCCGAACATTTCCGAAGAGGATGCCTGGTAGAAACGGGTTTCGGGACACGTTATCCGCACCGCTTCCAGCACGTTGGCTGCGCCAATGCCCGTCACGTTGCCGGTCAAAAGCGGTTGTTGCCAAGACGATTTGACGAAAGATTGCGCGGCAAGATTGTAGACTTCGGCCGGACGAACGTCCTGGAGGACCCGGATGAGACCGGAGAGATCCGTCAGATTGCCGTCGTGAAGCACGATCTTGTCGGCGATTCCAAGCCATTTCAGCCGTGAACCGACCACATCGGCCGAGGCACTGCGCCGCAGAAGGCCGTGGACCTCGTATCCCTTCTCAAGCAGGAACTTCGAGAGATAGGCTCCATCCTGCCCGGTCACGCCGGTGATAAACGCTATTTTGGAATTCATGATGAACCTGTCTCTACTTTGTTGATCGCTATTTCAGGAATGCAAACCATCTGCCCAAAAACGGAAACCGTGCTCAATGCGCAGACGTGCCCAATGGGTTGTCTTCAGGTTACGTGCGGCCATAAACATCATCGAAGCGCACGATATCGTCTTCGCCAAGATATTCGCCGCTTTGCACTTCGATCATGACGAGCGGAAGAATGCCGGGATTCTCGAGGCGGTGCTTGTGGCCGCAGGGGATATAGGTGGACTGGTTGGTCGCCAGCAGGATTTCACTCTGGCCATTGACGACCTTGGCAGTCCCGCTCACCACCACCCAGTGCTCGGAGCGGTGATGATGCGCCTGAAGGCTCAGGCGCGCGTTCGGCTTCACCTCGATCCGCTTGATCTTGAAGCGCGGACCTTCCTCCAGGACGGTATAGGTACCCCATGGGCGATGCACGGTGCGATGCACGGTCGCCGCCTCATGCCCCTCCGCCTTGAGGCGGTTGTAGAGGTCCTTGACCTCCTGCGCCTTGTCCTTGTGGGCAATAAGAAGCGCATCCGGCGTGTCGACGATCAACAGATCCGAAACACCGACAAGACCGACAAGCCGGTCTTCGCTGTGCACGTAGCAGTTCGTCGTGTCATGGAGCATGGTCTCCCCGGTCGTGCGGTTGCCATTGTCGTCGGCTGGAACAAGTTTCGATAGAACGGTCCATGAGCCGATGTCGGACCAATCGAAGCTGCAGGGCACGAAACCCACGTTCTTTGCTTTCTCCATGACCGCATAGTCGATGGAAACAGCAGGAACGGCCGCGAAACCATCCTTGTCTATCTCAACAGTGGTGCGGTCCGCGGCATCGCTTGTCCTGGCCGCCTCGAGCGCCGTGCGCGCATTGGACAACACATCCGGACACAGTTCCTGCATCGCGGCGATCATGGAGCGGGCAGCAAAACAGAACATGCCCGAATTCCAGAAAAACCGACCGCTGGCGATAAATTGGGCCGCTCGTTCCGCATTCGGCTTTTCCACGAACCGAAGGACCGTATCGCCCTCGGCCTCGATATAGCCAAACCCGGTTTCAGGGCTTTCTGCCTTCATGCCAAACGTGACGATCCGTCCCGTGGCCGCGATCGCCGCCGCCCTCGCCACGGCCGCGCCAAACCCGGCTTCGTCCATGATCAGGTGATCCGCAGGCAGCACAACCAGAACCGCGTCCGGATTGTCGCGGGTGACCTGCAACGCAGCGAGCGCGACCGCGGCTGCGGTGTCACGGCCGAAAGGCTCCAGCAGGAACGTGTTCCTTACACCTGGCGCCGCCACCTCCGCATACTCGTCCGCCGTCAGGAACAGCAGATCGCGATTGGTGACCGTCACGATTTGATCAACGCCTGCAAGTCCGACTGCGCGGGCGTACGTCCTGCGAATGAGGGTCCCGCCTCCCGGCAAGGGAATAAACGGCTTGGGGTGCAAGGCACGCGAAATAGGCCAGAGGCGGGAACCGACACCGCCACTTATGATGACAGGAACGATATTGGTCAAACGTCAGCCTTCCAGGATTTGAGTTCGGCTGAGGTCGAGACCCCAAGCGAGCAATTCGTCTGCGCGGGATTCTGTCTTTGCCTCGATGTAGCACCGCAATTCGGGCGCGTTGCCTGACGCACGGAAGTGAACAACCTCTCCTTTGCGGGCGGTGATACGCACGCCATCGCGATTGTCAATGTTCGCGACGCCGCCCAGAACCTCGAAAAGAGTATCCGCATAGCCGGCATCCGTCGCCAGTCTTTTGAGGAAGGACGCGCTATCTTCCGCCGATACGCCCTCAAGCCGGCCACTTGCCGCCGCAAGGAATCCGAACCCGGCCGCGATCTCGGCGAGCGGGCGACCTGTCGCGGCAATCGTTGATAGCGCACAGAGAATTGGCAACAGCGAATCCCGGGTTCGCAAGGCCGCGAGCGTGCGGCCATCCTTCTCGACGGATGAACCCAGAAGAACGCCGCCATTTGCTTCGAACCCAACGACGCATTTTGCCCCTTGCGCGAGGGCTGCGCCGATCCCTTCGATGACATAGGGCGAGCCTATGCGTGTGCGCACCACGGTGGCGAAATGCCCGCAACGCTCCAGGGCAGAATTGGAACTGACCGGCGTGACGATGCAGTCGGCATCAAGGAAACGCGCCGTGATCGCGCCGATCAGGTCGCCGCGCACGAAACTGCCCTGCGCATCCGCCACAAGCGGCCGGTCGCTATCGCCATCAGCGGACACGATGGCATCAAACGGCTCCGCCGCCGCCCAGTTTTTGAGAAGCGATAGATCCTCTTGCCTGAGTGCTTCGGTATCCACCGGAATGAAATGCGTGGACCTTCCGAGCGGCACCGCCTCAGCTCCCAACGCACGAAGGATATCGACAATGATGTCCCTCGCTACGGACGAATGCTGGTAGACCCCGACACGGACACCGGACAGGCTACCCGGCTGAAAGAAAGAAAGAAAATGATCCCTGTAGCCTGCGGACGGTTCCGAGTCAGGCTGTAAGAGCTCAACGGATGGCTGCGACTGGTCGGCTATTTGCAAGCCTGCGTGGATTGCCACAATCTCAAGCTCATCGCGCTTGTCGATCTCGCCGTCCGCCCGGTAGAATTTAAGCCCATTCCTGTCGTCGGGAATGTGACTGCCGGTCACCATGATCGCCGGGGCTCTGCCTGCTGCATAAAGTGCGAGTGCTGGCGTGGGCAAGGCTCCGCAATCGACCGGCACCAAACCGGCTTCGGCGATCGCTGCATGGACAATCCCCGCAATCTCGGGACTGGAAGAGCGAAGGTCGCGCCCAACAAGGATCTTGTCGCCCTCGCTCAACGCACCACGCCCCATAAGCATGCGTGCGAAGGCAATCGTATAGGTGCGCGCCGGTGGTCCCATGAGTTCGCTGACGAGACCGCGCAGCCCGCTGGTGCCGAACTTCAAAGTCACTGATTGCTACCTTTTTCCGGGAATGCTGCCCCGGCACAAATTGCGGCAAGGCCCCTCGCCTGCCGCAGCCTGCAACAGCATGAAGGCAGGCGAGCGAGAACGTCAGACAGTGCGTCGCTATAGGTCAAAGCCAGCGACCTGATCTTCATATATATGCAGTTTTTGCTTAGAGACCGCTAATATTACTGGGTACAGCCGGTTCTCATTGCCTCCAGCAAGGATGATCCCTTTCAAGAAGCTCTCCGTGAATTGCCAAGCCCCCACCTGACACCCAAGTTGCCCGTGCTTAGGTTTCACGCAATGGCTTGTCAATCTCGGACGCGGGACCGAGTTCGATTTCAACACGCTGCAGGGGATTCAGGCGATCTCAGCCGTGAAAAGCTATGGAGCAAGCCTACCGAGCTCAGGCAAATCGAACGCTGCTTGAAACCTCGAGCTCACTGACGATCCAGGATGCGGCGCACGACCCGCTCGGTGGATTTTCGCCATTCCGGCGCGTTCCATCCGAATACAGCCGCGAATTTCGCGCTCGACAGGCGCGAATTGGCGGGGCGCCTTGCCTTGGTCGGATAGTCCTTGGTGGCGATATCCCGCACCTGCGCCCAGGGACCGCCAGACATCTGGCTCGTGTCCAGGATGTGACGGGCAAAGCCGCTCCAGTTGGTCTCACCCGTGCCGGCCAGGTGATAGGTACCGAACGCACCGCTCTTGTCGTCATGCAGCATCGCCGCTGCATGCAGGATGGCGTCGGCGATATCGAGCGCCGAGGTGGGATTGCCCCACTGATCGGCCACTACCGAAATCTCGTCGCGGTCGGCAGCCAGCCGCAGCATGGTTTTGACGAAATTCTTGCCGAACGGGCTGTAAACCCATGCGGTTCGCAGGATCAGGTGGCGCGGGCCGGCAGCGGCCACCGCCTGTTCGCCGGCGAGCTTGGAGGCACCGTAGACGCCAAGGGGTGCCGTCGCGTCGGTCTCGACATAGGCGCCGGGAGCGCTGCCGTCGAAAACATAATCGGTCGAAAGATGGATGATCGGAACGCCAAGGCGTGCGGCGGCCTGCGCCACCTTGCCGGCGCCGGTCGCGTTGACCGCAAAGGCGAGATCGGGCTCGTCCTCGGCCTGATCCACGGCCGTGTAAGCGGCGGCCGAGACGACGATATCCGGCTTGCCCGCCGCGATGGCGTCGATGACGGTCTCGGGTCTCGCCAGGTCGAGTTCCGGACGGCCGATGGCGACGACCTCCACGCCAGTGCGCGCCTGGCCGACCTGCAGCAGGCTTGCCGCGACCTGACCGTCGCGTCCGGTGACGACGAGCCTCACGGGCCAGCCTTGCGCGCTTCGCCCAGTCTCTCACCGGCGTAGCGCTGCTCGCGGATCGGCCCCCACCACCATTTGTTGTCGAGGAACCAGTCCACGGTTCTGGTCAGGCCGCTGTCGAAATTCTCCCTCGGCGCCCAGCCGAGTTCGCGGCCGATCTTGGAGGCATCTATGGCGTAACGGCGGTCGTGGCCGGGGCGATCGGTGACGAAGGAGATCAGGTCGCGGTAGCGCTTGCCCCCGGTTCGGGGACGCCTGACATCGAGCAGGTCGCAGATCGTCTCGACGACGGCGAGGTTCGTGCGTTCGGAATTGCCACCGACATTGTAGCTCTCGCCGGGCGTGCCCTTGGTGGCGACGAGTTCCAAGGCCCGCGCATGATCCTCGACGAACAGCCAGTCGCGCACATTGGCGCCGGCGCCATAGACCGGCAGCGGTTTCTCGTCGAGCGCATTGAGGATGACGAGCGGGATCAGTTTTTCGGGAAAATGATAGGGGCCGTAATTGTTCGAACAATTGGAGAGCACGACCGGCAGGCCATAGGTCTCGTGCCAGGCCCGCACCAGATGGTCCGAGGCCGCCTTCGAGGCGGAATAGGGCGAGGACGGTGCGTAAGGCGTCTCCTCGACGAACATGCCGCCCTCGAAAGGGAGATCGCCGAACACCTCGTCGGTCGAGACGTGATGGAAGCGGAAGCTGCTTTTCCTGTCGTCGGCAAGGCCGCGCCAGTATTCGAGCGCGGCATTAAGGATGCGGTAGGTGCCGACGATGTTGGTCTCGATGAAGGCGCCGGGCCCGTCGATCGAACGGTCGACATGGCTCTCGGCAGCAAGGTTCATGACGATGTCGATATCGTCGCGGCGCAGGAGATCGAGCACCGTCCTCTCGTCGCAGATATCGGCATGGGCGAAGCTGTAATTATGCGCGTTTTCGATCGGCCGCAGCGAAGCCAGGTTGCCGGCATAGGTCAGCTTGTCGAGATTGGTCACCCGGTAGGCCGGATTGGCGCACAGATGCCGGCACACCGCTGAACCGATGAAGCCGGCACCGCCTGTCACCAGAAAGTTCATCAGGCAAACACCTCCGCGGCGGCAAGCATCGGCGCCTTCAGGTCCTTGTCCGAAAGTTGGAACCCACCAGCGATGGACGGCCACTTGATGCCGATGGCGGGATCATCGAAACGGATCGAGCGTTCATGGTCGGGCGAATAGGTGTCGGTGACCTTGTAGAGGACCTCGGTGTCGGGCACGAGCGTCACAAAGCCATGTGCAAAGCCCCTTGGCACCAGGATCTGGTTGCCCTTTTCGGCCGAAATCTCGTGAGCGATCCATTTTCCAAAGGTCTTCGAGCTGCGGCGGATGTCGACACAAACATCCAGAATCCGGCCGCGGATCACACGCAGCAACTTGTCCTGGGTGCGGGGCGCAAGCTGATAATGCAGCCCGCGCAAGACGCCAGGCGCCGCGGAATAGGAATGGTTGTCCTGCATGAAATGCAATTTTATTCCGGCCTGCGCAAAGCGCTCGGCATTGTATGTCTCCATGAAGAAGCCGCGTGCATCGCCATGCCGCTTGGGGACGATTTCCAGCACGCCTTCGAGGCCGAGGGACCTGATCTCCAACGCTCAGCCCTCCGACAGATCGGCGACGCGCCGGCGCAGATAGGCGGCATATTCATTTTTTCCCAACCGGGTTGCACGTTGCAGCACTTCGTCCGCCGTCAGCCAGCCCTGCTCGAAGGCGATCTCCTCAGGGCAAGCGACCTTAATGCCTTGCCGATGCTCGATCGTGCGCACGAACGAAGACGCGTCGTTCAGACTGTCATGGGTCCCGGTGTCGAGCCAGGCATAGCCGCGCCCTAACCGGTGCACATGCAGCAGGCCGCGATCGAGATAGGCGTTGTTGACCGCCGTGATCTCCAGTTCGCCGCGGGCCGAAGGTTTAATGGACGAAGCGATGTCGACGACGGTGTTGTCGTAGAAATACAGCCCGGTGACGGCCCAGTTGGATTTCGGCTTTTGCGGCTTTTCCTCGATCGTGAGCGCGGTTCCGGTGGCCTTGTCGAAGGACACAACACCATACCGTTCGGGATCATCGACGCGGTAGGCGAACACCGAAGCGCCGGAGTCGCGCGCAGCGGCGGTGCGGCAAAGCTGCGACAGCCCGTCGCCAAAATAGATGTTGTCGCCCAGGATCATCGACACGCTGTCCTTGCCGATGAAGTCACGGCCGATGATGAAAGCTTCCGCGAGTCCATTGGGTTGCGGCTGCTCCGCATAGGATATATCCAGCCCAAAATCCGATCCGTCGCCGAGTAAATCACGAAAAACGGGCAGATCTCGCGGCGTCGAAATAACCAGGATCTCGCGAATTTCCGTGAGCATCAGTACGCTCAGCGGATAGTAGATCATCGGCTTGTCGTATACCGGAAGAATTTGTTTAGAGACTGCCAATGTCAGCGGATAAAGGCGCGTTCCACTACCTCCCGCAAGGATAATTCCTTTCAAGAAGCTCTCCCTGACATGCCCAAATCCCCTCGGCAGCAGCGGTAGCCATACTACACCCTGAAAAGCTGCTGCCAGCGCCCGCTTATATCCTAGAGTCGTTACCAAAATACGCCTGGTACCACTCCACGAACCGCCCGACCCCGTCGGACACCGACGTACCGGGCCGATAGCCGACGGCGGCTTGCAGGGCCGAGGTGTCAGCGAAGGTGTCCGGCACGTCGCCGGCCTGCAGCGGCAAGAACTCTATGATGGCCTTGCGGCCAAGCGCGTTTTCCAGCGCCTCGACATAGGCGGTCAGCTTCACCGGATTGTTGTTGCCGATGTTGAAGATGCGCCAGGGAGCGCTGCTCGTTGCCGGATCCGGATGGCCGGAATCCCAGGCAGGGTTGCCGGCGGCAGGGCTGTCGCTGGTTCGGATCACGCCTTCGGCGATGTCATCGACATAGGTGAAGTCGCGCGTGTGGTTGCCATTGTTGAACAGCTTGATCGGCTCGCCGGCCAGGATGCTCCTGGTGAACAGGAACAGCGCCATGTCGGGACGTCCCCAGGGGCCGTACACGGTGAAGAACCGCAGCCCGGTGGTCGGCAGCCCGAACAGATGACTGTAGCTGTGCGCCATCAACTCGTTGGCGCGCTTGGTCGCGGCGTAGAACTGCAGCGGATGATCGGCCGGGCGGTGCTCGGAAAACGGCATGTCGGTGTTGGCGCCGTAGACGCTCGAGGTGCTGGCATAGGTCAGGTGCGCTATGCCGCCGCTGCGACAGGCCTCCAGCATGTTGGTGAAAGCGACGATGTTGCTTTCGACATAGGCGCGTGGATTTTCCAAGCTATAGCGGACCCCAGCCTGGGCAGCGAGATGGATCACCCGGTCGAAGGCGTGGTCGGCAAAGCAGCCGTCCACGATCTGTCTGTCGGCAAGATTGCCGTGGATGAAATGATAGCCGGCATTGGTGCTTCGGCTTGCATCGGCCAGCAGCCGCAGCCGCGCCTGCTTGATCGCTGGATCGTAGTAGTCATTGACGCTGTCGATGCCGACAACCTCGTCGCCACGCTCCAGGAGCCGCCTGGCGACGTGATAGCCTATGAAGCCGGCGGCGCCGGTGACCAGAACCTTCATCAGAAACGCCCGTCCTCGGGAATGGACCCCTGACGTCTATGGTACGCCAAGGTTTCGACAGGCCTCAGGAGCGCTTCAGCAGCGACCACACGGCCGGCACAAGGCTTGCCGCCAGCGCAACCTTGATCAGGTCACCGACGATGAACGGCACGACGCCGAACTGCCAGGACTTTTCCGGACCGATCAGCAACGCCAGCCAGGCAAAGCCCATCGCCATCATCACCACTTCGGCAACTAGCATCGCATTGAAAAGCTTGATCGGGTGGCGATCCCAGCCGCGATCGGCAGCCCAGCCGACAATCGCCGCCATGACCACAAAGCCGGCGAGGTAGCCGCCGGTCGAGCCGAGCATGTAGGCAATGCCGACGCCCTTTTCCGGGGTACCCTGGAAGACCGGGAAGCCCATGGCGCCTTCCGCCATGTAGAGCAGCAGGGTGGCGACGCCGAGGCGCATGCCGAAGGCGGCGGCGATCAGCATGACGGCGAGCGTCTGCATCGAGATGTCGACGGGGCCTAGCACAACCTTGGTCTTGGCCGATAGGGTCAAAAGCAGCGTTCCGGCGATCGCCAGCAAAAGCTGTGTTGCCAGTCGCGCCGCGCCTTCTTGCGGCAAAGCCAGAGAAACAAGCGGGCGCATCGTCGTTGCAGTTGCCATGGTCATCCCCAATCCGATCTGTCGCGATCCGATAATCGCAGTCTCAGCGTTTTCCTATATTGGCTTGCGTGCTATGCGGCAATCGGTTTTGCCGTTCCGGGAACAATGTGCCGATATGGCTCTCAGATTCGATACCAGCTTCGATCCGCACTACGGCCAGGGCGTGAACGTGGCACCGGACGTACAGCGCGTCACGGTGCGAAATCCCAGCCCCTTCACTTTTCATGGCACCAACAGCTATGTCATCGGGCACGACACGCTGGCGGTGATCGATCCGGGGCCGGAAGACGAGGCACATCTTGAGACCTTGCTCGACGTGATCGCCGGCAGGCCGGTCAGCCATATCTTCGTCAGCCACACGCATCGCGACCATTCCCCTCTGGCGGCCCGACTGAAAGAGCGCACCGGCGCGGCCGTGTTGGCGGAGGGACCACACCGGCCGGCAAGGCCATTGCATATCGGCGAGACCAATGCGCTCGACGCCAGCGCCGACACCGCTTTCGTTCCCGACATCGCGCTGCCGGACGGTGTGTTGGTCGACGGCGACGGCTGGGCGATCCGCACGGTTCTGACCCCCGGCCACACCGCCAATCATGCGGTGTTCGCCCTGGAAGAAACCGGCATCCTGTTTTCGGCCGATCATGTCATGGCGTGGGCGACATCCATTGTCGCGCCGCCAGACGGAGCGATGGCCGATTACATGGCATCGCTGGACAGGCTCATCGCGCGCGACGACAGCCTGCTGCTGCCCGGACACGGCGGGCCGGTGACGAAGCCGCGCGCTTTCATGCGCGGGCTGAAGACGCATCGCAAGATGCGCGAGCGGGCCATATTGGAGCGGGTTAGGGCCGGCGACCGGACGATTCCCGACATGGTCAAGGCAATCTATCGCGACACCGATCCCCGGCTGCATGGCGCCGCCGGATTGTCGGTGCTTGCCCATCTCGAGGATCTGGTGGCACGCGGCATGGTGTCGACGGACGCCGCCCCCGCCATCGACGGCATTTTCATGCCGGCTGGCTAATCCAAGACCTCGCCACGACCTTGCACTGCCCTGCCTCAGAACCGGCTGGACCGTTCTTCTGGTTGAGGCGACTTCAAACCCTGGCAAGAGCATTCCGGATTGGCCGGGAGTCGTGCAGCGGTTTCCAGCGCGACCCGCGAGGCTGTCATGGACAGGTTCGGCAACACGTCTTGCTGCAGCAATTGCTGGCGATTGCGGTCCATATAGTCGTTGAAGCCTGCCGTCACGAACGCCAAAGGCACGAAACACGCGCCGATCTCTCGCGACAAGGTGGCTTCGGGGGCGATCGAATGGTTGAGCACATCCGCCCCCATGCTGCGGAACGCCAGGGCCTCGGCCGGGGTCGTCAGCCGCGGCCCGTAACAGTGGGCGGCGACCAACTGCTGTTCGATGCCATGAACACGGCATTCGGCTGGCCAATGACGGCGGGCGGTTTCGACCAGAACCGCCGCGCATCTTGGACATACGATCTGCTTGCCCGAGCAGTCGAAGCTCTGGCGGCCTGGAAGCAGCGAAAACGGTGTCTGCGTCAGTTCGATGATATCGGCGTTCACCACCATGTCACCGGGCTTGATGGCCTTGTTGACGGCGCCAATGGTCGAGCAGGACAGGACCTGTCGGACACCCGCGCGCATCAACACCCAGAACGCGCGGCGATGGCAGGAATGATCGATATGGTCGCGGGGATTGCCGTGCGAATACATGCACAAGGCGTGTTTCGTCTTGCCTTCGGCTGTAATCGACGCATCGAACTCGAGCAGCTTCCAGTTGTCGGTGCGGCCGAAAGGCGTTTCAAAACTCATGTCGCGTTGCAAGGTGCGCACGCCATCGACCTGGACATCTTCCGGGAAGGCAAGCCCCCAGTTTGCCGACCCGGTGATGATCGCCAACCCCACCTGGGGTATGTCCGTGGGTTGATCCGTCGGTTCGGCGGTTGCGTGATGATGGGCAGGCATGTTTCCAGTCTCGGTCAGGATTTTTGGCGAAGGGTCACGATGAGGACGACGACCACGACGATGGCGGTCCACAATGTCGAGATCGCCGCGATGGTCGGATCGATCTGATCACGTAGCGACAGGAACATGAGCTTCGGCAGGGTGCTGTTGCGACCACTGGCGACGAAGATCGAAATGACGGACTCGTCGAGCGACGTCAGGAAGGCCATCAGTGTCGCCGACAACAGGCTGATTTGAAGTTGCGGAACGATTATTCCGCCGATGGCCCTCGCCCAGTCCGCGCCAAGGCTGCGCGCCGCCTGGACCTGGTTCCAGTCAAAGCGGGCCACGGCAGGCAACAGCACAATGCACGCCACCGGAATGGCCAGCACCACATGTCCGACCAGCACGCCGAACAGCGTTCCGACCAGGCCTTGCGCCGCCAGCACGAAGAAGAGGCCAATCGCGAGCAGGATTCCCGGCACGATGGAGGGGGCGAGCAGAACACCTTGAATGGCTGAGGCGGTCTTTCCGCCGAGCCGGTTCATCGAGATGCAGGCCAGCAGCCCTAAGGGCACCGCGACCATCGCCGTCAACGTCCCAAGGATCAGGCTCGTCCTCAGTCCGGCCATCCATGTCGCCGAACCAAAGAAATTCTCGTACCAGCGCAACGAGTATGCGCGCGGCGGAAATTCAAGAAGATCGGACGCCGAAAAGGAGAGTGGCACGACCACCAGCGTCGGCAGCATCAAGAACGCCATTGCGAGCGCGGAAAAGCCCCACAGGAAGATGCGGGCCAGCCTGTTGTCCGGATAGGCTTCAAGCATGGGCCGCACCGACTTTGTTGCGCACCACCAGCCGCCGCGCCACCAGGAACATCACACCGATCAGCGACATGAGAACGAGCAGCAGAATGCCCAGGACGCTCGCCGAACCCCAGTCCTGAAAGGTCGACAGCGTGCGCTCGATCCGGATGGAAAGAGGATTTACCTTGCCGCCGCCCAGCACCGCCGGCGTGATGAAAAAACCTATGGTGTAGATGAAAACGATCATCGAACCCGAGAAGATGCCGCCGGCCGAAAGGGGCAGAATGACGGTGCGGATCACCTGCCCGACCGTCGCTCCCATGCTCGCCGATGCGCGAACAAGGTTTGCGTCGATATCACGCATCGCGGCATAAACAGGCAGCAGAAAGAGCGGCAGCATGTAGTGGACCATGCCGATCAGCGTTCCTGTGAAGTTGTAGACCAGCGGCAATGGCTCCCCTGTCAGGCCCGAGCCCGTCAAAGCCGCGTTGATCAGGCCATCGCGCCGCAACAGCACCAACCAGCCATAGGTGCGCACCAGAATGGAGGTCCACAGCGGCAGCATGACGAAGGCCATCAGCACGTTGGCCACCCTTGGCCTGGCGCTGGCCAGGGCGAGCGCCAGGGGGGTGCCTATAAGGATGCAGAACGCCAGCGTCCCCAGGGACAGCTCAACGGTTGTCATGAGTGCCGACCATGTCAGTCCACTCGAAAGCACCTTCTCGTAATTGCCGACAGTGTACTCGCCCGCTGTGGTCAGGAAGGACTGCCGGATAATCCAGAGGATGGGCAGTATCGCCGCCAGTCCGACGATGAGAAGCGCCGGTAGCGAAAGCGCAAGGAAGAACCGCCGTTCACTTCGCGCATCGGCGGCGAGCGCAGGATCGGCGGCGATGGTCACGCTGTCGCTCCCGGTATGGCGTGAGCTTTCGCCGCCGATGCATACACGGTCACCCGTTGACCGGTGGCCAGCTCGGCGCAGCCGCCGGCAAGTGCCGACGGAATGCAGACAAGAACCTCCTGCCCACCGTCAGGTGCCAGCGTCAAAAGCCAGTTCTCGCCGCGAAACGCCTTGGCGCGCAGCATTCCTTCGAGCGCCACTGCGTCTGGCCCGGCGAGCCTGGCATCCAGATGGAAGCTTTCCGCGCGGATCATCAGGGTCTCGTGTGATGCATCGCCGCCGTCGATTGTGCGCACCGAGCCCGGGGCCAGAATGTTGGCCTCGCCCATGAACTGCGCGACGAAGCGGGTCGACGGACGATCATAAATTCGCTGCGGCGTATCGATCTGCTGGATGCGGCCGGAATTCATCACCGCAACTCGGTCGGACATGGTCAGCGCCTCGCGCTGGTCATGCGTCACATAGATCGTGGTTATCCCCAGATCATCGTGCAGACGCCTAATCTCGTACTGCATGGTTTCGCGCAGATTCCTGTCGAGCGCCGACAGCGGCTCGTCCATCAACATCACGCGTGGTTCGAAGACGATGGCCCGCGCCAGCGCCACCCGCTGGCGCTGGCCGCCGGACAGCGCGGCAATGTTGCGCTCCGACAGACCTTCCAGCTTCACGCGGGCCAAGGTGTCAAGCGCCCGCTGCCGAGCCTCCGCTTTCGGCGTCTTACGCAGCGCCAACGGATACTCGACATTCGCCAGGACGTTCATGTGGGGAAACAGGGCATAGTTCTGGAATACGATGCCGATGTCGCGCTTGTTGGGGGCCAGGCGGGTGATGTCCCGATCCCCCAACAGAAGCTTGCCGGAATCGGGCCGGACAAACCCAGCCAGAGCCATGAGCAAAGTGGTCTTACCCGACCCGGACGGCCCCAGCAAAGTGAGGAATTCGCCAGCCTGAATGTCGAGCGACACGTCATCCAGCGCGAGGTAGGACCCATAGGCCTTGCACACGCTGTCGATGGTGATCGGGAGCGACTTCATGATGGGCTCGAACGTCTAGAGCTGATGCACCATAGACTCAGCGACTCATCATTTCATCGAAGGCTTTTTGAGCGGCCTCGCCGTTCTTGACCCACCAGTCAGCGTTCGAAAACACCGAGGTGCCGGCGTTTTCAGGTGCCGTCGCCAGGGTTTTCAGGCGATCCTCGGGGATAAGACCACCCTCATAGCCGGCAGGATTGACCGGACCATAGGCGATGAAGTCGGTCAGCTTCGCCACGCGTGCGGGCTGCGTCATCGCCGCGATGAGCTTCATGGCCGCTTCCTTGTTCGGCGCTCCCTTCGGCACCCCAAGGCAGTCCGTGCCGATGACGGAACCTTTGAATGTGTAGTCAACCGAGCCGCCATCCGCCTTCACCGTCTGGGCTCGCCCATTCCAGGTAACGACCAGATCCGCCTCGCCGTCCTTCAGCAATTGCGCCGACTGCGCTCCGGAGGTCCACCACACGGAGACATTCGGTTTGATCGCTTCAAGCCGCTTGATGGCGCGCGCTAGGCCCTCGGGCGTGCTGAGCGTGGGATAGACGTCCGCCGGCGCCACGCCGTCGGAGAGAAGCGCGATCTCGATCAAGTCCTGCGCATTGGCACGCAGCGCGCGACGGCCCGGGAATTTGGCAACGTCCCAGAACTCCGCCCAGGTCTTTGGCGGATTCTCGCCATAGGTCTTGGTGCTCCACGACATGACGGTGCCATAGGAGTCGAACGGATAGCAGTAATCGGACTTTGCGCCGGCCGGCACGGAGTTGGGATCGATGATCTTGTAGTCAAGCGGCTCCAGCAGCGACTGGGCGGCCGCCTGCGCGCCTTCCGGCGAGCCGAGGTGGATGATGTCGGTGGTGACCGCACCCGCGGTGACCTGCATCTTCAAAGCGGCAAGGCCATCGCTCTGCGTCTCCTCGCGAACATCATAGCCAAGTTCCTTTGCGGCGGGCGCCCACATCGCCTCCTTCATGGCGTTGCCATAATCGCCGCCCGCGGTCGTGATGGTGACTGATTGGGCATAGACGGGAACGGCGGCCGAGACTGCGATCGCCGCCAACGAAATGCGTAGTAACCGGGACATGTGTTCTCCTCCAGGTTTCGCCGAAATATCGCCTTATGTGGGCTTTTTTTGAAATCGTAACGTTACGATTACCGCGAAACGCCTCAGAGTCAAGCTGCTTTCAGGCGGAATCGTTCAGTTTCGGCGAGCCTGGATTTGACCCTCGGGTCGAATCCGGTAACGTTACGACGCCAAGCAAATCAGCCGGCGCTTTCGCAAATGAAGTCGGGCGACATGGCCAATCTAAAACAGATCGCGGCGGAACTTTCCCTTTCGGTGACCACGGTATCACGCGCGCTGAAGGATGGGCCGGAGGTGCATGCCTCGACCGTGGCGCGCGTCAAGGAGGTGGCGAAGCGGGTCGGCTATGTCCCGAACCATCACGGCCGGGCGCTGAAAACCGGACAGACACTAACGCTAACGGCGGTGCTGCCGATGGAAACACGCGACTACCTGTCGGACCTGGCGAAGCTTCCTTTGATCGAAGGACTGACGCTGGCGGCGCGGCAAGCGGGCTATAGTCTGTCCATCTATTCCACCACGCCCGACGACGATCCCGTCGAAAGCGTACAGCGCCTGCTTCAAGCGCGCAGCGCGGACGGCCTGATCATCACGCGCATGGTCTCGGGAGATCCGCGCGTCAAGCTGCTGCTGGATCAGGGCATACCGTTCGTCGCGTTTGGAAGAACCGACCTGGACATCGCCTATCCCTATGTCGATATCGACAATGAACAGATCGCATACGAGGCGACCCGGCGGCTCATGGCCAAGGGCTGTCGACGCATTGCTCTTCAACTTCTCGTGCAGAAGGATCAGGCGAGCGCCACACGTCTCGCCGGCTATAGAAGGGCGATGGCCGAGGCCGGTATCCCGATCGACCAATCGCTGATCGGTGACGGCACCTTCACAATGGAATCGAGCGCGGCCTGGTTCGATCGCCTGCTGGCGTCGTCAGATCCTCCGACGGGCCTGGCATGCGCCAACGAACTGGGCCTTCTGGGTGCGTTGCACGCTCTCGGCAGACGGGGTCTGGTGCCGGGCCGCGACGTTCACATCGTCACCCGTGACAATACGCGTCTGGCGCGTTTCCTGCCGGCGAACATCGACGTTCATTCCGTGGACATGGCAGACGTCGGGCACAAACTTGTCGAGGTCCTCGAGAGCCGGATCGCCAATCCGCTTGGTCCGGTCGCGACGATCTTGCTGCAGGGCAGGTTCGAGCCGGCCGAATAGTCCGCTCGCTGACTGAAGCCACATGCGTGCGGCACTGCGCAAATCCACCTGGCTGTAAGATGTTCTGGACTTCACTCGGCAGGCGCCGCCCCGACCTGGCCGGCGACTTCCTGATCGAGTTCCGCCAGGAAATCGGTGATGCGCGCCGCGTTGTCGCCAAGGTCGTAGCGGCCGTACCGCGAAGCCGACCGCATGTCGACGATCACCGTGTCGCCGTCGTCCGTCACGCGGATCGCCACATCAGAGGGAAGGCCGAGCACGAAGCCCTTGGCGACAGCGGTGATGGTCACGTCGCTTTGCCCGGCAAGGTCGGGATAGGGTTCGGAAAGCTCCCAGTTGCGACGATCGAGCACGGTTTCGACGGCGTTGACGATGGTCTCGAATGGCAGGTCGTAGCTGCGTGCGGTGACCAGCGGATAGCTGTCGGTCTGCAACCTCTGTTCGCCTGGTGTGGATGGGACAAGCACATTCATGTCCTTTGTCCGGTCGCCGACGTCGAGCGCCGGCGGATCTTCGAAATCGGTCGAGATGTCCCTGAGCGGCGGATAGATCGTCGCCCAGTAGGCGGCAACGCCATAGGGGACCAGCACCAGCAGTGCCAGCAAGGCGCCGACGGTGAGGTCGCGGCCACCGCGGTCACCAAACTTCCACAGCCTCGAAAAGGCAAAGGCGGCAAACAGCAGCGCCAGCGCTGCCAGCAGCGCGACAATGCCCAGCACCCACAGGAACACCGGCGTTTCGACGAAATCGAAGCGATGACCGACGAAGTCGGTCAGCAAAAGCACCGCTGAAAACGCTGCCGTGCGCCGCGACCAGCCGGCGGCCTTCGACGTATGCCGTTCGGGAATGCTAACCATTGTTCTCTGCGCTGCCCCAATCCGGACGGAGGTTTAGTGCCTTTTCGCGGCGGCTTGAAGCCGAAACACGCAACATCTCCTCAATCCGTCGGCAAGCGATAATCCCTGAACTGCTGGCGCAAGGTGATCTTCTGGATCTTGCCGGTGGCGGTATGCGGTATTTCGCCGACGAAGGCGACATCGTCGGGCATCCACCACTTAGCCACCTTGCCGTTCATGAAGTCGAGAATGTCAGCCTTGGTGGGCTCCTTGCCCGGCTTGGCAACGACGACCAGCAAGGGCCGCTCGCCCCATTTCGAGTGGTGGACGCCGATGGCCGCCGCTTCCGCCACGTCCGGGTGGCCGACGGCCAGGTTCTCGAGATCAATGGTCGAAATCCATTCGCCGCCGGACTTGATGACGTCCTTGGCCCGATCGGTGATCTGCATGTAGCCGCCGGCATCGATGTGAGCGACATCGCCGGTGTCGAACCAGCCGTCCTCATCGAATTGCTCCGCGCCGACGCCACCATAGTAGGCGCGAGCGACGGCCGGGCCGCGCACCTTCAGGCGGCCAAAGGTCTTGCCGTCCCAGGGTTGCGCATTGTTCTCGTCGTCGGTCACCTTCATTTCGACGCCGAAGGGCGGGTAGCCCTGCTTCTGCTTGACATCGAGGCGAGCCTCGCCCTGGAGATCTTCATATTCGGGCTTCAAGGTGCACAGCGTGCCGAGCGGCGACATTTCGGTCATGCCCCAGGCATGGATGACCTGAACGTCGTAATTGTCCTGGAATTTCGTCATGATCGCCCGCGGGCAGGACGAGCCGCCGATCACGACCTTGTTCAGATAGGGCAGCTTCTTGCCGGTCTCCTCCAGATATTGCAGCAGCATCATCCATACGGTCGGCACGGCCGCACTGAAGGTCACCTCCTCGGTGTCGAGCAATTCATAGATGGAGGCGCCGTCCATCTTGCAGCCGGGCATGACCAGCTTGGCGCCGATCATCGGGCCGGCCTGGCCAAGGCCCCAGGCATTGGCGTGGAACATCGGCACCACCGGCAGGACCGTGTCGCGCGACGACAGGCCCATCGCATCCGGCATGGCGGCGATCATGGCGTGCAGCACGTTCGAGCGGTGACTGTAGACGACGCCCTTGGGGTCGCCCGTCGTGCCCGATGTGTAGCACATGCCGGCGGCGGTGCCTTCGTCGAAGGTCTTCCAGGCGAAATCACCATCGGCCTCGTCAAGCCAGTCCTCATAGGCGACGGCATTGGGCAAGGTCGTTTGCGGCATGTTCGCCTTGTCGGTCAGCACGATCACCTTTTTCAGCGATTTAACGGCACCGGCGATCTTCTCGAGCAACGGCATGAAGGTGAGGTCGACGAAGACGGCCTTGTCCTCGGCATGGTTCATGATCCAGACGATCTGCTCGGGAAACAGGCGCGGATTGAGCGTATGATAGATCGCGCCGACGCCCATGATGCCGTACCAGGCCTCGATATGGCGCGCCGTGTTCCAGGCCAGCGTGGCGATGCGGTCGCCCAACCCATAGCCGTCGCGCTCCAACCGCTGGGCGACCTTGAGAGAACGACGATGGATGTCGGCGTAGGTGGTGCGCACGATCGGTCCCTCGATCGAGCGCGACACGATCTCGCGCACACCATGCTGCCGTTCAGCGTTGTCGATAAGCTTGTGGCACAGCAGTGGCCATTCCTGCATCAGGCCCAGCATCGGGTTCCTCCTCCCTCGCGCATTTTGCGTCGTAGCTTTGGTTCATTGTGAAGCGAACCGGCGGATTGTCCAGTCACTCAGCTGCGCGGCGAATGGACTTCAGAACCCCTGCCGCAACGGCAAGCGGTTGAATTTTGGCATGTTTTGGATTTCGGGTTGCTGGGCACTCGTGCCACCGCGATGGCAGGAGGGTCAAAACCACCATAAGGGCGGCAATGTCCTGCCCTGCGAAATGACCAGGAAATCCGCCACAATCCGGCCATCGTCGGCGTTAAGCTTCGTTAACGGGCAAGGGGCGATTGGCGACTGAAAGAGGTTCGCATGGACGCGCAGCTCGACGACAAGGCTCTTGAGAGCACACTTTCCGAAAGTCTGGCCGATCTGGTGCCGGACGAAAAGACCGTTTCCGAAGACGAATTTGTTGAAGTTGTCGGCGGCGCGCTCGAAGCGGTCGGCGGCACGCTGCTGTTCAAGATGTGCGTCAAGAACGAAGGGGAAGGCCAGCACGTCGCGGCCGCCTCCGTCGGCGCCGGCGGCAATCGCCAGTTCCTGCTGCTCACCTTGCCGACCGGCGGCGGCTCGCTGAAAGTCGAAACCGTTTCGAGAAGCAGCAACCCGGTGGCGGGCATCGCGGCCGCCTATGCCGGACTGATGGACGCATTCAAAACCGCCGCCTGAGCCTCGGCTGACACGCGAAAGCACGCTAGCGCCACGCCTCGGCGACTGGCGCTCGTATTCGTGATGCGAACGCCCTTGCGCAACAGCTGTGTCCGCCACACTTTAAGGTGCCAGGCAAGGAGAACAGCATGGACAAGATCGCCAACCCGGCACCCGGCTTCCAGCGCAATCCCGACAAGATCATCACCATCGAGCCTTATGTCGGCACCGTCACGGTGCGCGCCGGCGATACGGTTATCGCATCATCCACCAAGGCCAAGGTGCTGACCGAAGCCCCCTATCCCGCCGCTTTCTACATTCCGTTCGCCGACATCGATTTCGACAAGCTCAGCGGCACCGAACACTCGACCCATTGTCCCTACAAGGGCGATGCCAGCTATTGGAGCGTGCTGCCCGCCGGCGAGACCGGTCAGAATGCGATGTGGGCTTACGAGCGGCCTTTCGACGAAATGACCGAAATCCGCGACCACGGTGCGTTCTACGCCAGCAAGGTAACGATCGAAGCCACGCCGGGCTGAAGGCATCACCCTCAATCGGTGGTGCCGTTGTTGCCGAAGCCGTCGGCGTCGTCGAGACGCACAAAGGTCATGCCTTTTTCCTTCAGCGCCAGCAGACCCTGAACCACACCCTCGCCGGCGGCATGGGTCGGCTGGTTGATGTGTGAGATGATGACGTCGCCGTCCTTGGCTTCAGCGATGCGCTTGGCTGTTTCCCTGGCGCCCAGCAGCGAGCCGCCATCACCGTTGATCGAGAAGCCGGCAATCTTGAAGCCGGCCTTGCGGATCATCGCGATCGCCGAGGGGCTGTATTCGGCGGTTGCGCCGCGGAACCATTTCGGCGCCGGCTCGCCGGTCCTGGCAAGCGCCGCTGCCCCCGACTCGACTTCGGCCAGCACAGCTTCCGGGCTGCCGGCGCTGCGGATGCCATAAATCTTCTGCGGCGTATCGACCGCCGGAACATGGCGCCCGCCGTGATTTTCCAGTTCGAAAAGATCGGGATGCGCCCGCATGATCTCGACCGCCGCGGCGTTGCGCTTCAGCCAGATGCCGGTGACGAAAATGGTGGCCGGGATCTTATTGTCCACCAGCGCCGAGAGAATGCGTGTGTCGGTCTGTCCGCCGCAGGCATCGAGCGTGAGTGCCACGCGGCCGGCCCCACTTGCCGCGGGCTTGATGTGCAGCGTGGGCTCGACCAGCGGCGCGGCATGGGCGCTGGATACAGCCACCAACGACATGGCGATCATGCAGAGATGTCTTTGCAGCAGACGCATCAAACCGAATTCCTGATTGGCGATTTCAAGCCGGTATCCCAAGACCCGCATGAAGGCGGAAATCGGGACGATGGATAGCAGAAAAATGCCCGGCGCGGCAATTTGACCGCGCGCTGGTGCACCGAACCATTCGACAGCCTTCAACGTTCGATCGCCGCTCAGACAGCGCGTTCCCGCTTCATCTCGGTGCGCGCGAGGAGCTCGCGCGCCGCTTCGGCGACAGGCTTCACCTCCAGGCGCCACACGCAGCACGCCTTGCTGGGGTCCTTCGGGCGGCACAAGCCCTTGGCCACGCAATCGCATGGCATCGACGGCCGAAGCGCGATGCTGGGCACGCCGACAGGCCCCCAGCGCGACGGATGCGTCAGGCCGAAAAGCCCGACAACCGGTGTACCCGCGGCGGCGGCCATATGCATCGGGCCGCTCTCATTGCCAAGAAACAGCCGCGCCTGTTTGAGGACAGCCAGCAAGGTCTCGAGCGACAGCGACCCGACAAGGTCGACGACCGGCGTCGCCGTTCCGGCGATAATCCGCCCGGCGGCCTCGCGTTCGTCTGGGCCTCCCACCAGGGCAACGGCCAATCCCGTGTCGGTTGCAATCTCGTCGATCGCCTCGGCAAATCGTTCCGGCTGCCATTGCCGGCCCTCGAAGCTCGCACCCGCATGCACGGCGACGAAGCCATTTGGCTTGAGACGGTGCCTGCTCAGAAGCGCCAGGGCTTTCACGGTCTCCGACGGCAGCGGCTGAATGCTTGGCACCGTCACACGCAGATCGATGCCAAGCGCTTCAAGGGGCGACAGATAGCGATAGACAAAATGCTGGCCGCCAAACCCCTGCGGTTTTGCAAACAGATTGGCGGGCTGCCGCTCCAGCAGTTTCAGGGGCCTTTCGGGCGGATTGTAGCCGACGCGTGTCTTTGCGTTGACGAGCCCGCTGACGAGGCGCGAAGTCTTGGAATCGGTCAGATCGATCGTCAGGTCGAAGCGGTAGCGGCGCAGAGCCCGCACCATGGCATAGAGCTCTTGCCCACGCTCCAGCGGGGTGCCCCGCATGCGGGACCGCCTGAATGCAACCACCTCGGAAGCGATGCCATGCGCCACCACGAAACTCTCGAAATGAGCCTCGCAAAGGAACACGATCCTGGCGCCCGGGAATTCGAGTTGCAGGTTCCTGGCGAGCGTCGAGGCAAGAACGATATCGCCGATGAACTTCGTTTGAATGATCAGGATCGAGCGGAACGGCGCGGGTGAGATCTGCAACATGTGCTTCCGGGGACAATTTGCGGGACCTCCGCAAATTGGGCAGGAACAATGTCGAGATTACGCAATGCCGTTAGCACGTTCGCGTGAGTTTTCATACAAAACGGTAAATTTTAGCGAGGCCTAAGATCCTAACCTTTGCCTGCCTTCGCGACCAGCACCGCGGCCTGCGCGGCCGCCAGCCTGGCGATCGGCACGCGATAGGGCGAGCACGACACATAGTCGAGCCCGACCTCCTCGCAGAAACGGATCGATGCCGGGTCGCCGCCATGTTCGCCGCAGATGCCGAGCTTGATGTCGGGCCGGGTCGCCCTGCCCTTTTGCGCCGCCATGCGCACCAGTTCGCCAACGCCGTCGATGTCGAGCGAGACGAATGGGTCCTGCTCGATGATGCCCTTCTGGCGGTAGGTTTCCAGGAACGAGGCCGCGTCGTCGCGTGAGATGCCAAAGGTGGTCTGGGTAAGATCGTTGGTGCCGAAGGAGAAGAACTCGGCCGTAGCGGCGATGACATGGGCGCGGATCGCCGCGCGCGGCAGTTCGATCATCGTGCCGGTGAGGTAATCGATCTTGACGCCGGTCTCGTCCATCACGCTCTTGGCGACGGCATCGATGCGCGCCTTCACATAATCGAGTTCCTTCACGAGACCGACCAGCGGCACCATGATCTCGGGCACGACCAGCGCGCCGGCCTTCTTGCCGGCCTCGACGGCCGCCTCGAAAATGGCGCGCGCCTGCATCTCGGCAATCTCGGGATAGGAGACGGCCAGCCGGCAGCCGCGATGGCCGAGCATCGGGTTGAATTCGTGCAGGGCCTCGGTGCGCTGCCTGAGTTTGTCGGGCGAGACATTCATGACGGCCGCGACCTCGGCGATTTCGGCTTCGGTCTTGGGCAGGAATTCATGCAGCGGCGGATCGAGCAGGCGGATCGTCACCGGCAGGCCGGCCATGATCTCGAACAATTCCAGGAAATCCGAGCGCTGCATGGGCAGAAGCTTGGCAAGGGCGGCGCGCCGCTCCTTCTCGGTGTCGGCCAGGATCATCTCGCGCATGGCGACGATGCGCTCACCGTCGAAGAACATGTGCTCGGTGCGGCAGAGACCGATGCCTTCGGCGCCGAAAGAACGGGCCATGCGGGCGTCGAGCGGCGTTTCGGCGTTGGTGCGCACCTTCATGCGGCGCACCGCGTCGGCCCATTCCATGATGGCGGCGAAATCGCCTGATAGTTCGGGCTGCAGCATCGATACGGCCCCCTTCAACACCTGGCCATTGCTGCCATCGATGGTGAGGATGTCGCCCTTGCGGAAAGTCTGTCCCATCGAGAGGAGCGTGCCGGCCTTGTAGTCGACGCGCAGCGAGCCGGCGCCAGACACGCAAGGCTTGCCCATGCCGCGCGCGACGACGGCGGCATGGCTGGTCATGCCGCCGCGCGTGGTCAGGATGCCCTCGGCCGCATGCATGCCGTGAATGTCCTCAGGGCTGGTCTCGATACGCACCAGGATCGCCTTGCGGCCTTGCGTCTTCAGATCCTCGGCATCGCCCGAGGAAAAGACGATCTCGCCGGTGGCGGCTCCGGGCGACGCCGGCAGGCCGACGCCGATGACGTCGCGCGCGGCCTTTGGGTCGATGGTCGGGTGCAGCAACTGGTCGAGCGAGGCGGGGTCGATGCGCGCGACGGCTTCCTCCTTGGTGATCAGGCCGTCCCTTGCCATTTCGACCGCAATCTTCAACGCCGCCTTGGCGGTGCGCTTGCCCGACCGGGTCTGCAGCATCCACAATTTGCCGCGCTCAATGGTGAATTCGAGGTCCTGCATGTCGCGGTAGTGCTTTTCCAGGCTGTCGGAGATAGTGACGAAGGACTGGAAGGCGTCCGGCATCAACTTCTGCAGCGAAGGCTTGTCGGAGCCGGCGGCGATGCGGGCGGCCTCGGTGATGTTTTGCGGCGTGCGGATGCCGGCGACGACATCCTCACCCTGCGCGTTGACCAGGAACTCGCCATAGAGCTGCTTTTCGCCGGTCGACGGGTTGCGGGTGAAGGCGACGCCGGTGGCCGAGGTCTCGCCCATATTGCCGAACACCATGGCCTGGACGTTGACCGCCGTGCCCCAGCTTTCGGGGATGTCGTGCAAACGCCGGTAGGTGATGGCGCGGTTGTTCATCCAGCTCGAGAACACCGCACCGATGGCGCCCCAGAGCTGTTCGTTCGGATCCTGCGGGAAGGGTTTGTCGAGTTCCTCCTCCACCTTGGCCTTGTAGAGTTCGATGACGCCCTGCCATTCGGCTGCCGTCAACTCGGTGTCGAGTTCATGGCCCAATCCGCCCTTCTGGTCCTCCAGGATTTCCTCGAACACCTCGTGGTCGAGGCCCATGACGACATCGGAATACATCTGGATGAAACGACGATAGCTGTCGTAGGCAAAGCGGGCATCGCCGGAATCGGTGGCCAGCGCCTCGACGGTCTCATCGTTCAGGCCGAGATTGAGCACGGTGTCCATCATGCCCGGCATCGAGGCGCGGGCCCCGGAGCGCACCGACACAAGCAGCAGCTTCGACGGATCGCCGAACCGGCGGCCGGTCAGCCGGCCGATCTGATCGAGCGCGACGGCGACATCGGCTTCCAACCCCGCCGGATAGGCACGGCCGTTGGCGTAAAAGGCGTTGCAGACCTCGGTGGTGATGGTGAAGCCCGGCGGCACCGGCAGCCCCAGGCTGCACATCTCGGCCAGGTTGGCGCCCTTGCCGCCCAGCAGATTCCTGTCGCTGGCACGGCCTTCCGCCGCACCATCGCCAAAGGTGAAAACCCATTTGGTCATGCTTTGCTCTCCGGTTGCAGGAGATTGGAAAGATTGGCGAAACGGAAAGTTCCGCCCTGCTCCGACTTTGGAGCGATATGATGCTGCAGTGCGAAAGGCAAGCGCCGGCAAAGCCGTCCTGCCGCTACAATCGATTAAGAAAAAGCCTCGCCCGGGCATGCGGCAAAAAGACTTGCCCCCTCAGGGTTCGACGACTAGAACACAAAGGGAACATAGAGGTGCCCCCATGAAACTGACTGGAAAACTCGACTATCTGGAAATGCCGGCGACCGGCGGCACGCTGGACCGGTTGAAGGCTTTCTACAGTTCCGCCTTTGCCTGGTCGTTCACCGACTATGGGCCGACCTATTCGGCCTTTGCCGAAGGCCTGGATGGCGGTTTTCAGGCCGATGCCTCGGAAGCAGCGGCCAAGCCTCTGCCGGTGCTCTATAGCGACAACCTCGAGGAAACGCTGAGCGCCGTCGAAAGCGCCGGCGGCACGATCGTCAAGCCGATCTTCGCGTTCCCCGGCGGCCGACGATTTCACTTCGTCGATCCGGCAGGCAATGAGCTGGCTGTCTGGAGTGAATAGCCCGCTTGGGCAGGATCCGGTGGCATTGTGGATGGCTCGATTTGGGCGTTCTTGCCCTCGCTCATAAAGCATTGTGCTTTTCGGCTGCTCTGCTAATAACGCGCCGCACAAGCGACTCTGACGGCAATTGGGGCGTCGCCAAGTGGTAAGGCATCGGTTTTTGGTACCGACATTCCCAGGTTCGAATCCTGGCGCCCCAGCCATCAAGCCGCCAATCGTCACCACGCTCGTAACTACCCACCATGAGATCTTGGTGTGCTCCAAAGTGCGTTTCAGGTTGAAACTAGCGGCGCGACCCGGCGATCGGTAAGCGTGGGTAGCCCCAGCGTCAGCTTCCGACCCAGCCAAATGCCTCCCTGCTCGAAGATACGTTCGGAGAGCGCCGCGAAGGGGATCGTTAATAGGAGCACGACGCTTCCAACGATCAGTCCAGTCAAAAGGGGATGAGTGGGGTATACGTCAAGAGGCGCCACTATCGACCAAGCGACAAACAGCCAAATGACGTTGAGCAGATAAAGGCTATAGCTGATACGCCCCAGAAACAGGACCGGATGCCAGTTCAGAAAGCGAACTACTGCCAGCTTCGGCGAAGCGTAGTAGACGGCACCGACAAGCCCCCCGCTGACCACGGTCTGCCCCATGGCGCTCTGAATGCCGCCCATGTTGGTTACAGCCCTCAAGACAAAGAACGCGACGCAAAGCAGGATGAGCGCCACACCAGTCACGTCGGAGAAAAACTGTTTCAAGCGCTCATCTGCGACTAACATTCCGACCATGAAAGCGGACAGCCAGCTGTGCATGTTCGGGGCCCAAAGGACCATCTCCGGATTGCCAAAAGCAAAAATCGAATAGGCTACGCAAATCAGCACAGCAAATGAACTGAATATGCGACTGAAAAAGTACGCAGCAAGGATGAACGGCACGGCTAGAATCTCTGCCTGTATGGTGCCTGACGGGCCGTGCCAGCTGATTTTGAAAAGCAACGCGTTCAACAGCGGGTCGGCTAGGTTCGGGGCTGGAAAGCCTGGCCAACCCATTTGCTGATAGAAAATAGCCAGAACTAGAAAGCACGCCATGCAGAAGAACATGGCCGGATATAGCCTACAAAGCCGCCGCACTATAAAATTCGCAACGACAATGCCCGGACTGCCGGCGCTTCGCTCGAGAGAAAGTCGAAGTACAAAGCCGCTCAAGACAAAAAATAATATAACTGCACTGTTCCCATTAACAAGCGCAAGAACAACCTTCGTCGCTACGTCATAAGCCGCACTCATTTGCTGTATTGGCGGCATAAGAACTTTATTAATCAGAATTTGGTGATAGAGAATTGCGTGATAGAAAATCACCGACGTCGCAGCTATGCCCCGCAGACCATCAAGACCATTGTTCCGATATTGATCAGTTGCTTCCGCCATTTCCTAGCCTTGTCAGTGCAAGCTGCAGTAATTCGAGATCAAGGCCCATCGGCGAGGGATAGCTATCGAGCCTATGGGTTCGTGGTATCACTAAGCACGTCCAATCATGCGTTTAATGCGAATCCCGCTCGCCCGCCTGCCGTAATCGGATGGCACGAGCTGGTGTTCCCACGTAGGTGCCCGCCACATCGATATTCTCAATTACCGTTGCACCTGCCCCGATGATGACGTCGTCACAGATGGTTACCCCGTCGATCACGGTCGCACCTGCGCCGACAAATACGTTCGAACCAATCCGAGCGCGTCCGGCGACCGCCGCGTTGACTGATATGTGGGAAAAATCCTTCACTTCGCATTCGTGCTCGACGATTGCGCCTGTGTTGACAATGACACCGCGGCCCACACAGGCCCCCGGGCCAACATGCGCGTGGTGAGCAACAAGCGTCCCTTCGCCTATCTCAGCTAGGGTGCCAATCGTCGACTTGAGCGAGATGAGGGTGGCGATCGGCGAGATCGGATTACTCCAGATGGCTTTACGGCCGAGATTGTCGCCCATGGCCGGGAACAAGAACCAGCCATTGCCTAGATCGGATGGCAAGTCGCTGACCACCGGAAAACCCGCGAAACTCTCATTCGGTCGGGCGTTGCTGTCGACAAAAAGCAGTTCCTTGACTCCAATGCTAAGCGCAACATCAGCCACGGAGCGCGAATGACCTCCGAACCCCAAAACGCAAATGCTGCTGTGAGCAGGTTGCTTCATGCCGGCGCTGTCTGCCGAACGCGGGTCGCCATTTCATCTAGAATGGCTATGTGCTCATCCACCACGTCGTGCCAAGTCCGCTTGGAAAGCACATCGTTGTAGAACCTGCGCTGCTGAGTATAGAGGCCGTCCCGGTGGTTCAGCGCCCACTCAATTTTGTCGGCTACGGCTCGCCAGTCATATGGATCGAAAAGAGAGGCCTCGCAGAGTGCAGAGTCCGTCAATATCTCGCGAGTCACTTCGATATCACCCATTATCACGGGCGTTCCGACCGATAGCGCCTCTGTGAACGTAAAGGGCATTCCGCCCTCGGAGAGACTGGGATTCACCGCTAGGTCCGCCAAGCTGTAGCAAGCGGAGAGTTCAGATTCGGTAAGAGCATGAAGGCAGAGCACGTCCGCGCCCAATTTTCGCTCATCCAGGAATGCCTTGACGCTTTCGTAATCTCCGCGACCGGTGAGGATCAGCTTGTGGCCGATACGTCGATTGCGCAACAGCCACTCGTATGCACGCAGCAAGGTCATTACATTTTTTGAAGGACGGAATTGGCTCGCATAAAAAAGGAACTTCACCTCCGAATTTCCAAAGGTGCTGCCATAACCAACGTTACTCGCCTTTCGAATTGCTCCGAGCAACAAGGACTTTGCGTACGTTCGGCTGGTTGCGTCATTGTCGGGGAAGCCCGTGATCTTTATTGGCCCGCTCAAATCATTTGGGGCATGGTGGATAATTCGAACGGCCATCGGATCGATGCCGAACCTCTGGACGAGAGTGTCGCGCTTGATGTGCTCACTGTAGGTGACGAAATTCTTGCTTGCGCGAAGGGTGCTGGCGACCGTTTGGTAGGAATGAAACATGGGGTCGCCCCCGATTTCGGAAAACCCCGCCGGAAACTCTGTCATGACAACGTCAGGCACGCACGTGAGAACAGGTGCTTTCAGTTCATTCACATTTGGCCAAAAGGCTGCCGGCGTGTACCAGGCAGATATATCTCCATCAGCATTTCCAGCCTCGATCATCAAAGCTGTCTCCCGGGCGAGCATACCCTCGTACAACCGGAAAGGAATGTTCGAGGGCAGCGCAATTGGGAGCCTTTTCAGAACCCGCCAAATCCGCCTCGGAGCCTGCTTGAGCCCTCGAAATGTAATACGCGCAGTTTTGCGGGCAAGGCGGATTGCGAGAAGTGCCATCCCGGCGGGCAACGCCAACAGCGCGCTGTAGGCAAGCCAACCGAAAAGTGCGGGAAAGCTCCGAGCGCTCGCAATGCGCTCCTTTAGCCATTCAGCGTGCGCGACCGCCGCCGGGTATACACGACTAACAAACCACCCCGACCGTCTCTGCTTTTTCTCAAGCTTTTTCGGCCGCCTTAGAAATCTATACAATCGGAAAAGTGCCGGGGTCCGAGACGGCCCCAAAAGCCCATACGAATGTTCCTGGATGCCAGCTTCCACACATAAGTCAATTAGTGCGGGTCGCGACCAGCTCGGGCATAACACCGAAAAATGGCAATCGCCTTTCGCCGTTGCTGCCTTTAGAAACGCCGCCAAATATCGGCCGAGGCCTTCGGTCCGAAGATCCATACTTGGGGGGTAAGCAATGAAAATTCCGTATTTCTTCATATGAACTCACGCACGACTTTCCAGTAGGCGGAAGCGAGGCGGTCGATGGACTGGGTAGCGAGGCTTTCGGCGGCGACAACTGCTCGATCTTTGTCGACCAAATTGACCTCCATCGAATGCAGTTGAGCAGCCATATTGTCAGCGCTTCTCTGATCCATAAAATTCAAGCCGAGCTTGAACTGCTCTTCTATCTCCCGCATGGCAGGGTAATCGCTCGAAAGCGAGGGCACACCAAAATGGGCAGCTTCAATGACACTGAATGTTCCATTGTCCAATTCAGCCGGATGCCAAAGAAACGCTGCGGAAGAAAGCTTTTGTCGGTAAGAGGCCTCCGAGAGTTCACCCACAAATTTGACCTTCTGCCTTAGAACTCGGCTGCCCGCGATGGTGCGAGCAAGCCCCTGGAGATGGGGCAACTGGCTCTTGACGATCCCGTCAGTGCCGACCCCCGTCACATGGCATTCAAGCCGCCCATCATAAATCTCATAATAGAGCTGCAAGGCTTCGAGAGCACGCACATGGTTTTTGTGCGCTCCCACGTTGGTAGTCCATAAAAAATGGCTTTTCTCGCCATCCCGGTTACGAACAGCATTTCCCCGTTCCGGCGCCAACATTGGCACCTTTGTAACTCGGCTCGTTTTGACTCCAGCGTACTGAAGGGCGTCCTGACGCGCAAACTCTGTGGTTACAAGGATATGGTCTGCGCTGCGGTTGTTGACGAGGATCTGCTCTTCTAAATCCGTAACCCGATAATGGCGCTGTAAATAATCGAATACCATCAATATCCTGGGGCGCAGGGGCAAAAGAGGCAGGGAAAGCCGATCCGAAACGACCACCCACAGATCGCAATCGCCAAGCTCCTGTATCCCGTCCTCCATTACGAGGTATTTCGCAAACTCCGGCTCCCACTCAGAGTGCCCCGCATATCGCATTGCGCGTAGCGCTTCGGCCGCATCAATGGCGCGCCACCTAAATGACCTGATGTTGACTGAGCCACGCAAATCTGCCCAGTCGTTCGAAGAGTAGACCGATGGATCGTCGAGGTGAACCAGCACCACCTCCGCCGCCTCTCCGGCCTGCATGCCTCCTACAGAAATCGCCATGGCCAACAGCTTTGCGGCACGAAGAGTCCCACCTCGGTAGCCCACAGGGATGATGACTGCTATGCGTTTTTTGCGATCATTATTCGGGCGCGGGTTGCTAATCTGCAGTTGTCCCACGGCCGCAGTAAGATTGTCGCGCCAGACTTGCTCCAGACGATCGGTTTTCATTGCATCAAGCAGCTTGGTTTGACTTGCCCTGATTTCGTCGGCCAAGCGGGGGTCGCCTTGCAACAGCTTCAGCAATTTTGCCCTGGCCTCCGGTATAGAGCGAGCTCGACCAGGAAGATTCTCACCGCCGAGCCTGTCGAGCATTCCGTCAGCCATGAAAACGAGCGGCATGCCCGCGCGCACAGCTTCAAAGGGGTGAAAGTGGACATGACGCGGTTCGCTCGAATGGTAGAACATAGCTCGCAGGTTCTGCATGTTTCGTTCATGCACTTCGCGCGAGACAAACCCGAGCACGTTTGGATCCTTCACCGCAATCGGCTGGCTCCCGCCAATTACATAGGGCAACCCGGCGAAATCACGTTTAAAATCGTCATAGATTTTCCGGTAGTACGGATTGATTCCCAAGTCCGGGCAGACAAAAAATATGCGCTTGTCGTCTCCATTCCATTGATCGTCGATCTCCAGAGATGGAAGTCCCAAAGGAAGGTAAACGACCCGCTTGCGAATAAATTCGTCTTCAACTTCACTCAGACCTTTGTATGCCTCCCCAAACCAAATCCGATCTCCCATATCTTCTAGATTCCGTAGTCCCCCGGTAAAATGTTTACGGATTTTCGAGTACGTCAGTGTGCGATCAAGGCCGTAGGCGCGCCAGACAGCTGTTCCCGTAAAGTGGCGAGAGATGCTTTCAAGAGTCTCTCGTGACTGAACGATAAAGAAAATAAGCGAAAAGTGACGATTGGCGATGGACCAAACTTCTTTGCCCGGATCACCATACCAATCGGCGCCATTAAGAATAGCCAAATCCTGCCGCGGAATTGTCAGATGCTGGTCTTCAGAGAAGTCAACTGATGCGCTTCGGAAGCTCGGATCAGCAGGATAATTCTTGGGGAGAAATATCTCATTGAACCCACAGGCCTTGAGCATTGGTATCTCGAATCGACGTGCGGCGCCGTGATTCAATAGCCACATAACGCGGGGAATTTTTCCAGTCATCGGGCGGCGCCGCACCGTATTCTTCCAGCAATCGTCACCGTCGGGAAACTCCTCGGATTCTCTTGTCGAACAGCCTGCAGCCGAACTCGTACAGTTCAAAATCATTCGAATTCAGGGCGCGCAGACGTGCCATTGCAATCGGCGACAATTCCGATGTGGCCTTATTCGACCTATTTTCGCTCCCGGTAGAAACCGTGTAGGGGAGCGTGTTCGCGAAGTGCGACCTGAACAATTGGATCGACTCTTCAAAGCGTTCAACGACACCAAAATAGGTGAAAGTGTTCTCGAGATTACGCTTCGCACTCTCGAGCATGCCTGGTCTGTCGGGCTGGTCTGCCAAATACCGAGTTTGCACGTCCCTTATGTGTCCTTCGATGTAAGGGTTCTCCGACATAATGAACTCTTCAAGGGTTGCGGTTTGCGAAAACCGCACAGCTTCTATCTGGTAGGGCTGCATCGCTTTCAGCCACTCGTCGGTCAGATTGCTTGCTATTGACCACGATTTCCATTGCGAAATAGCTCGTGCCAAAGGATGCCGGAGGAAGGTCAGGTAATTGAATTTCCTTCCCGTGCCTTTCAGCAGAAAGTAGTCATAGTGCCCCCAATAGAGCCTAAATGGGCTGCTAAAATCGCGCGTAGTCGCCATATCCCCCATAAAGGGTGGGGCTATCTTCGAGGGATCGCCGATATTCGTCATCAGGTATTCGACAAATGCCGTCCCAGCGGTCTTCGGGATATGAACGAACGCAAGCGGATCCTTAGGATCGCGGGCGTTTATCGGCGTTGGCTTGCACAGACGTTGCAATAGGCCCTGCATCATGGATAGTTATCTTCGCAGCTCAGGATCGCATATGCGACAAGCGCTTCCGAAGATCGAAATCCGTTGCCAATCAACAGCTTGCGCTGAGGCATACGTCGCAGAGTTGTTGGTTCACGGCTCGTCAAGATCACGACTTCGAGCTTACCTGCTGGGTAATTCACAGTGACTCCCAATACCTCAAGGCGCGCCGCGCCGTTATCTAATTCCTCAGACTACCCAAAAAAGGAACGCACATCGGCGCAAATCCGACCGACCTGCTCCCCAGTCAAGCCAGGGTAACTTGGAAGGTTGATTCCGCGAGCACTAAGGCTACCACCAACCGGGAAGTCTCCCTCCGCCAAACAATGAGGCATTCGGTGAGCCTGTGGAAAGAAGGGGCGGGTTTCTATTCCTTGTTCTGCCAGATGCGCCCGTAGCGGGTCACGGTCCTTCGGATGATCGAGAATCACCGAACACATCCAATGAGAATGGACAACGTCCCCGATAGGATCATGCGTGCGCAGGGGCAGGCCTGACAAGTCAGTACGGTATGCGTCCGCCAGTCGGCGCTTCATCTCAAGGATACTTGGAGCGATCTCGAGCTGCGCCAGACCGATGGCGGCCTCAATATTTGTCATGCGATAGTTATAAGCTAGGATATCGTGCCAATATTCGCGAGTGACCGAAACCCCCTGGTTCTTAAGCCTACGGCATTGCGCCAGGATTTCAGGGTCGCGCGCCAGCACCATACCGCCTTCCCCCGTAGTGATCGTCTTGTTGCCGAAAAAACTGAATGTCGCAGCGTCACCGAAAGTTCCTACGTGCTGCCCGTTCCACCGCGACCCGAACGCTTCCGCGCAGTCTTCTATCAGAAGAATTCCATATTCTTGGCAAATGGCAATTATTGAGCCCATCTCGCACGGATGGCCATAGAGATGAACGGCCATCACCGCTTTGGTTTGCCGTGTAATAGCTCTTCGGATCGCGTCGGGATCCATTTGCAGTGTCGATTCGAGCGAATCGACAAAGACGGGCCTCGCTCCGGTTTGTAGGATTGTGTTTACAGACGCGATATAGGTGAAACTTGGCACGACGACCTCGTCCCCTGGCCCTATCCCAAGTGCCACGAGCGCCAGGTGGATAGCTACGGTACCGTTAGCGACACTTATTGCGTCATCCGCGCCGACAAATTCTGCAAATGCGGTCTCGAACTTCGATATGAATCCGCCCCGGGATGAAATCCAACCCGTAGAGAGGCATTCGTTCACATAGCGAGATACATTCCCCCCCAACTGAGGCTCATAGACTGGAATACGGCTTATGTCGGCACCTGATAATTTCGCTGGTGCAAGCCTGATCTCCATTGGATATACATTCCCCCGCTTCCGCCTAATACTATCAGGGGTAACGCCACAGTGGCGGGCATACAAGTTGCAATGCCCTTTCTTTGCACTGTAAATGGGCTGATTGCTGTTTTTTGTATCAGAAGGCATCTTGAGTGCCTTCCGACCCGACCAAAAGACAGCGCCATCACACTGACTAGCTCTCGACCCTCAACATGAATGCAGCGACCTACCAAGCCCGGGCGCGTCAGCTCGCCTCGCGCATCGCTTCGGCGGCCTGCAGATCGACCGACACCAGCTGGCTGACGCCCTGCTCGGCCATGGTCACGCCGAACAGCCGGTCCATGCGTGCCATGGTGATGGGATTGTGCGTGATGATGACGAAGCGCGTATCGGTGGTCTTGGCCATCTCGTCCATGAGATTGCAGAAGCGTTCGACATTGTGATCGTCGAGCGGCGCGTCGACTTCGTCGAGCACGCAGATCGGCGCCGGGTTGGTGAGGAACACGGCGAAGATCAGCGACATCGCCGTCAGCGCCTGCTCGCCGCCCGACAGCAGCGTCATGGTCTGCGGCTTCTTGCCGGGCGGGCGGGCGAGGATTTCAAGCCCTGCCTCGAGCGGATCCTCGGATTCGATCAGCTGCAATTCCGCCGTGCCGCCGCCGAACAGATGCGAGAACAGCCGCTGGAAATGGCCGTTGACCACATCGAAGGCGGCCAGCAGCCGCTCGCGGCCCTCGCGATTGAGGCTCTGGATCGCCTGCCGCAACTTGCGGATCGCCTCGATGATGTCCTCGCGCTCGGAGACGATCGCCTCCAGCCGGTCGGACAGCTCCTTCTGTTCTTCCTCGGCACGCAGATTGACGGCGCCGAGCCGCTCGCGCTCGATCTTCAGCCGGTCGAGCTGGCGTTCGGTCTCGGGCATGTCGGGCATCGGATCGTCGGCTTCCAGGCCGGTATGGCGGATGACCAGGTGTGGCGGCGTGTTCAGCGTTTCCTGGATGCGCGCCTCGACCTCCAGCCGGCGTTCGTCGGCCGCGGTCAGCCTTTCCTCGGCGCGCACGCGGGTCTCGCGCGCCTCGGCCAGCGACTGGATGGCTGATGTGGCTCCCTTGTCCAGTTCGGATTGCCTGTTCTCCGCTTCCTGCAAACGGTCGGCGGCGGCCTTGCGCAAGGTCTCGGCCTCGGTAAGCTGCGACAGCAGTGCGCGCCGCTTGGCGTCGATCTCGTCGGGCGCATCGGCCAGTCGTTCACGCTCGGCTTCGGCCTCGGCCTTGCGCTCGCCGAGCGAGGCGATCTGTGTCGAGGCATTCTCGGCACGCACCAGCCAGTTGCTGCGTTCGGCGCCTATGGCATCGAGCCGGCGTACGCGCGCCTCGGCTTCGCGCCGCAAACCCTCGTGGACAGCACGTGCGTCGGCAAGCGTGGCGCGGTCGCGCGAGACGTTGGCCGAGGACTGTTCGAGCTGCAATTGCAGGTCGCCGAGATCGGGCGCGTCCTGCAGCAGCATTTCGGCCTCGACGAAAGCCGCCGAGGTTTCCTCATGGCTGTCGACGATGCGCGCGCGCGCCTCATCGAGTGCCGCGCGTCGGCTCGACAGTTCACCGCCGGCTTTTTCGGCCTCGGCCAGCGCATTGCGAGCAGCGTCCAGCCGATGCTGGGCATCGCGTCCGGCCTGGCGCGTGTTACGTTCGGCCTCACTCGCCTGGCGAAGCGCTTGCTCGGCTTGTGCCAGCGCTTCCTCGGCCTGGCGCAGTACAAGTGTCGCCTGCAC
Organism: Mesorhizobium sp. P2_E9; assembly: GCF_056403815.1. Taxonomy (NCBI): domain Bacteria; kingdom Pseudomonadati; phylum Pseudomonadota; class Alphaproteobacteria; order Hyphomicrobiales; family Phyllobacteriaceae; genus Mesorhizobium; species Mesorhizobium sp. P2_E9. The sequence goes on along the minus strand of NZ_JBFUET010000015.1, from coordinate 20,722 downwards.
CGCTTCGGCATCGAGTTCGGCCAACCGGTTCTTCTGCGCCAGCCTTTGTGCCGCGGCCGTCGGCGCATCGGCGCTGGCGGTGAGGCCGTCCCAGCGCCAGAGCGCGCCCTCGCGACTGACCAGCCTCTGGCCTGGAGCAAGAAGCCCCTGCAACCGGCGGCCGTCAGTGGCCTCGACGATGCCGATCTGCGCCAAGCGGCGGGCAAGCTGCGCCGGGGCGCGTACCACGCTGGCAAGGCTCTTGATACCTTCCGGCAGCGCGGCGTCGCCGGGCTGGATTTCGCTTTCACCCCAATGCGCCGGCGCGCTGCGATCAAGCGGCACGTCGAGGTCTTCGCCAAGGGCTGCACCCAGCGCCGTCTCGAAGCCGCGCTCGACGCTGATCTGCTCGAGCACCGAAGGGAAGAGATCACCGCTGGCGGCGTTGAGGATCTTGGCAAGCGTGCGTGCTTCGGTCTCGATCCGCGCCAACTCGGCCCGGGCATCCTGAAGCGGCGGACGGGCAGTGCTTTCGGCGGCGCGGGCATCGATGACCGACTGCTCGGCCTGCGCCACGGCGGCCTCGGATTCCTCGAGAATCTCCATGGCCTGTTCGACCAGGACGCGCTTTTCGGCCGGATCCGGCAGGCCGGCCACCTTGGAGAGAATATCCGAAAGTTCGCGGTCGACCTCGGCGAGCTGGCGGGCGAAGCGGTTGCGGCGCTCGGCGGTTTCGCGCAAAGTCCGTTCGATCTGATGGCGCGAGGCGGCGGCCTCGGCGCGTTCGGCGGTCAGCGCGGCGAGCCTGGCTTCGCTTTGCGCAAGCGTCGATGCCGCCTGTTCGAATACTGCCCGGGTGGTGGCCTCGCGCTCGGCGGCACCGGCGTTCTCGGAATTCAGCGTAGCCTCTTCGGTGCGCAGGCGTTCGAGAACGTCGGCATTGTCGCGCACCATCCGCTCCTCGCGGGCGATGTCGCCGTCGAGCTGCTGCAACCGGCGCTCGATTTCCGTCTGGCGGGCACGGATGCGGCCAGCCTCTTCCTCGATCTGCGACTTGGCGATCGACAGGCGCTGGAAGGCGGCGGCGGCGGCGGCCTCCGCGTCGCGCAGGTCCGGCAGGCGATGGGCGCTGATGCCTTGCTCCCTGGCGGCGGCCATCTGCGCGGCGGCGCGGTCGCCGACGAGCGCGGTGGCCACCGCCAGCGCCGAGCGCGCCTCGCCTTCCTGCGTCTTGGCCAGCGTCCAGCGCAGATGCAGCAATGTCGCTTCGGCCTTGCGGATATCGGCCGACAGGTTCTTGAAGCGCGAAGCCTGGCGCGCCTGGCGCTTCAGGCTTTCGATCTGGCTTTCCAGTTCGCCGACGACGTCGTCCAGGCGTTCGAGATTCTGTTCTGCCGCCTTCAGCCGCAGTTCGGCCTCGTGGCGGCGGGTGTGCAGGCCGGAAATGCCGGCCGCCTCTTCGAGCAGGGCGCGGCGCGCCTGCGGCTTGGCCTGGATCAGTTCACCGATACGGCCCTGCCCGACCATCGAGGGCGAGCGCGCGCCGGTCGACTGGTCGGCAAACAGAAGCTGCACATCCTTGGCGCGCGCTTCCTTGCCGTTGATGCGGTAGAGCGAGCCGGCCTCGCGCTCGATGCGGCGCGACACCTGCAACTCATCGGCATCGTTGAAGGCTGATGGAGCCGAGCGGTCGCTGTTGTCGAGGAAAAGCGTGACTTCGGCGGTGTTGCGGGCGGGCCGCGTGCCTGAGCCGGAAAAGATGACGTCGTCCATGCCGGACGCGCGCATGTTCTTGTAGGAGCTTTCGCCCATCACCCAGCGCAACGCCTCGACAAGGTTCGACTTGCCGCAGCCGTTCGGCCCGACAATACCCGTCAGGCCGCGTTCGATGACGAACTCGCCGGGCTCGACGAAGGACTTGAAACCGAGGAGGCGGAGGCGCGAAAACTTCATTCACGCGCCCCATAAAGGCGAGCGCCGAAACGCTGCCGCTTCAGCGCTGACCTGATGTCAGAGCAGAGGGTCGATGATGGCCGACATTTCCTCAATCGACATCGCCCCTTTGTAGGTCTTACCGTTTATGAAGAAGGTCGGTGTCGAGTCGACCTTGAACTCATTGGCGCCGCGCTTCTGGACCGATCTCACATCGTCCAGAAGTTTCTGGTCCGTCAAGCAGGCCTCGAAGGACTCCTGTGTAAAACCGGCGAGCTTCGAGATTTGCAGCAGCGCATCCTTGGTGTTGGACACGCCAACCCAGTTCGCCTGCTGCGCAAACAGCACGTCCACCATCGGGAAATAGTTATCCTTGGCGCAGCGCGCCAGCATGAAACCGGCTTCGGCGCTCGGATCGAACGGGAATTCGCGCAGGATATAGCGCGCCTTGCCGGTGTCGATATACTTCTTCTTCAGGTCCGGGAAGGTGGTTGCGGCGAAATGCGCGCAATGCGGACAGGTCATCGAGGCGTATTCGACAATGGTGACCTTGGCGTCGTCCTTGCCGAGCTGCTTGTCAGGCAGCGCGCCCGGCTTCAGCAATTCGGCCATGTCGACGTTGCCCTGGGACTCGGGAACCTGAACGGCAGCCGGCGTGGCCGGCTTGGCGGGCGTTGCCGGATCAGCGGGCTTCACATCCGCCGCCTTGGCCTGTTCGCCGGAGTCGCTGCAGGCGGCGAGCAGGGCCACCGCCGGAATGGCGGCCAGCGAAGACAGGACGTTTCTGCGAGACAGACTTTTGCCGAACGGAGGACGGTTCATACGAATCACCTGACAAGGGTTGAATTTTGCAATGCAAAGGCACGAAAAGGCGAGAGTTGGCGCGAATTAAGGCATCTCCATCCCCAATCCAATCGTGAAACCTGACAGCGTCGATCACGAATGCGAGATGTTGACGACAAATCGATGACTGTCTTCAAGGGGTTTTTGACTTCCTTTCACCCAAAATGGTTGCGCCAAGCCTTTCCAGAGAGGCGCGCAGCCCGTCATCCTCGATCAGTTCGACCGTGCTGGACAACTTCGTCTTCTCCGCCGCCGTCAAGGGCCTGAAGGTCGGTTTAGGCCGTCCTTTGTCCGCCGTCACCGGTTTTTGCACGATCCTGATGCGGCCTATTGCCGTAAAGCCGAGAAAAGCGTTGACCCGGTTGATGATCTCGCCTGTCTCGTGCTGCAAATGCAGCGCCGCCATGCCTTCGCAGGCGATGACCAGCACCGCAGGCTCGAACGGATCGTCCTCATGCATGCGGCGCGGCCACTGGATCTGTTCGGGCCGTGAGCGGCTGGCGAGGCGCGGTCCGGCAATTTCTTCCCAGGACTGGACGAGACCGATCGAGATGCCGGCCCGCTTGCGCAGCACCGGGTCGAGGATTTTGGTCGCAAGATCGCTCACCGGGACGGGATTGCCGTAGGGCGTTCTCCCTGCCATGTACGTTCTCCAGCCACGACCCCAGCAATACCGGCCAGGCCAATACACGATCAATGGCACCAGCAGACCAGACCCGCAAGGCCCAGACCCCCGGAACCCCGACCGGCAAGGCTATGCCGGACGATACCGCGTCGCGCCTTCTGGCCTGGTACGACGTTCATCATCGCGAGTTGCCGTGGCGCGTGAGCCCGCGCGAGCATGCACGCGGCGTGCGGCCCGACCCCTATCGTATCTGGTTGTCCGAAGTCATGCTGCAGCAGACCACGGTCGAGGCGGTGAAATCCTATTTCCGCGCTTTTGTCGAGAAATGGCCTGACGTCGAGGCGCTGGCCGCGGCGCCAACCGAGGACGTGATGAAAGCCTGGGCGGGGCTCGGTTATTATTCCCGCGCACGCAACCTGAAGGCCTGCGCCGATCTGGTGGCGGCGCGTGGCGGCCGTTTTCCCGACGCTGAGGCCGGTTTGAGGGACCTGCCCGGCATCGGCTCCTATACGTCAGCGGCGATCACGGCGATCGCCTTCGACCGCCCCGCCGCCGTTGTCGACGGCAATGTCGAACGCGTCATATCGCGGCTGTTTTCGATCACGACACCGCTGAGCGACGCCAAGCCTGAAATTCGCGCCCATGTCGAGGCCATGGTACCGGCGGCAAGGCCGGGCGATTTCGCCCAGGCGATGATGGACCTCGGCGCGACGATCTGCACGCCGCGCCGGCCGCGCTGCATGCTGTGCCCGCTGCGTGAGGATTGCAGCGCCGTCGTCTCAGGCGACCCCGAAAACTTCCCGGTGCGGCTGCCAAAGGCCGATAAGCCGCTGCGACGCGGCGCTGCTTTCGTCGCCGTGCGCGGAGACGGCGCCATTCTGCTGCGCAAACGGCCGGACAAGGGCCTCTTGGGCGGCATGACGGAGGTGCCGACCACCGCCTGGACCGCACGCATCGACGGCGCCACCACGCAAGCGGCAGCTCCGTTCCCGGCTGACTGGAAGCGCGCCGGGACAATTTCGCATGTCTTCACCCATTTCGCCCTCGAGCTCGAAATCTTCCTGGCCCGCAGCAACGGCGAGACGCCGGCCGGCCATTTCTGGTCATTGCGTCAGGACATTTCGGGGGAGGCCCTGCCAACTGTCATGAAAAAGGCAATCGAGGCTGCGATACCCGGCGCGACGAAAAAGCAACGTCCGCATTGAAAGAGGCTTCATGACTGAGATCCGCCACATCGTTTTCGACATCGGCAAGGTGCTGGTTCACTACGACCCCAACATCCCCTTCAGCCGACTAATTCCCGACGAGACCGAGCGGAAATGGTTCTTCGACAATGTCTGCACGCATGACTGGAACATCGAGCAGGACCGCGGCCGGACCTGGGAAGAGGCCGAGGCGCTTGCCATCGCCGATCATCCGGATCATGCGGAAAACATCCGCAATTTTCGCCGCCATTGGCACGAGATGGCGCCACATGCCTATGCGGACAGTGTTGCCATCCTGGAGAAGCTGATCGACACCGGCCACGACGTGACGCTGCTGACCAACTGGGCCGCCGACACGTTCGTCGAGGCGCGCGGCCGCTTTCCATTCCTCGACCGCCCGCGTGGTATAACCGTGTCCGCCGAGATCGGGCTGATCAAGCCGGATCGCAGGATCTACGACCATCATGTCGCTTCCTTCGACCTTGATCCGGCTGCATCGCTGTTCATCGACGACAGCCAGAAGAATGTCGACGGCGCCAAGGCGGCCGGCTGGCAGGCGGTGCTGTTCACCGATGCCAAGACGCTTCAAGCAGACCTTGAACGCTTTGGAATCAAGGTGCGCTCTGAATCGCTTGCGGCGATCCGCTGAGATTTTGAATCAACGCAAATTGTGTAGACGGCAGGGGCTCAGGCCCCTGCCCGCTCCATGCCCAACCGGGCAATGCGGCGAAGTTCGTCGATCGGGGTGAGCCCGCCTGAGCGCTCATAGTGCCAGAAGGTCCAGCCATTGCAGGCGTCCAGTCCCTGCACTTCGGCGCCGATCTTGTGGATCGAGCCGGCGCTGTCGCCGATCGCCACCGTGCCGTCGGCACGCACCTTGGCGGCCCAGCGCTTCTTGGCGTCATAGAGCGTGGCGCCCGGCGTCACCAACCCGGTGTCGATCAGGCTGACAAAGGCGACACGCGGTTCGGCGCGCTTGCCGGTCAGTACCGTCAAATCGGCATGCTCCAGCGGCCGCACCGCATCGATACGCTCATTGGCGGCGTCGATATAGGCCTGCTCGCGCTCGATGCCGACGAAATGGCGGCCAAGGCGCTTGGCGACAGCACCCGTGGTGCCGGAGCCGAAGAAGGGATCGAGCACGATGTCGCCGGGCTTGGTCGAGGCCATCATGATGCGGGCGAGCAGCGCTTCTGGCTTCTGCGTCGGGTGCACTTTGTCGCCATTGTCGTTCTTCAGCCGCTCACCGCCCGTGCAGATCGGAAACAGCCAGTCGGAGCGCATCTGGATGTCGTCGTTGGACGCCTTCATGGCTTCGTAGTTGAAGGTGTAGCCCTTGCCCTTCTGGTCGCGTGAGGCCCAGATCATCGTCTCATGGGCGTTCTGGAAACGGCGGCCACGGAAATTCGGCATCGGGTTGGTCTTGCGCCAGACCACGTCGTTGAGGATCCAGAAGCCCAGATCCTGCATCTTGGCGCCGACCCGGAAGATGTTGTGATAGGAGCCGATGACCCAGATGGTGCCATTGGGCTTCAGCACGCGGCGCGCCGCCAGCAACCAAGCGCGGGTGAAGGCGTCATAGGCTTCAAAACTCTCGAACTGATCCCAGTCGTCGTCGACCGCATCGACCTTGGACTGGTCGGGGCGGTGCAGGTCGCCGTCGAGCTGCAGATTATAAGGCGGATCGGCGAAAATGACGTCGATCGATTTTTCGGGCAAGCGGTCGAGGGCCGCGACGCAGTCGCCTTTCAGGATCGTGTCCAGCCATTCGGATTGCTGGGGAGCATGGGAAAGGTCGGCGAGAAGACGCACGGCAGACATTTTTACACCCAAGGCACGCGTTACTGTTTACTCCCCGTTATGGTTACCGATCAGCGTAAATATTCGGTGAAGGCCTGCGCGATCGCCCGCCAGGTTTGCGAAGGCCGGGCTGTTGGTGTATGCCGCGCCGCTTGAGCCCTGAGAGGCCATCCTTCCATTCTCCTTGTCCGGATCACCATGCCCCAGCCAGACCTTGTCATCTTCGATTGCGACGGCGTGCTCGTCGATTCCGAAATCATCGCCGCGCGGGTCGAGGCCGAGCTGATAACGCTCGCCGGATATGAAATCTCCGCCGAGGAGGTTGCCGAGACCTATGCGGGCCTGACGTTCAAGGACATCCTGCTGCGGATCGAGGAAAAATCCAAAATCCCGTTTCAGGCGTCGCTGATCGATCGCGCCGAAGAGCTCGTCGACCGCAAACTGCGCAGCGACGTTCGTGCCATCGAGGGCGTGCGCGAAGCGGTCGCCTCGGTCACGGCACAACGCTGCATCTGCTCCAATTCACGCTCGGAGCGGATAGAATTCATGCTGGAGAAGGTGCATCTGCTGCCGTTCTTCGCCGGCCGCATCTTCTCGGCGCTGGAAATACCGAGCAAGAAAACCAAGCCCGCTCCGGACGTGTTTCTGTTCGCGGCGGAAAAACTCAACGCTAAGCCGGCGAACACCTTTGTCATCGAGGATTCCGTGCACGGCGTCCACGGCGCCAGGACAGCCGGCATGCGCGTGATCGGCTTCACTGGTGCCGGGCACAGCTATCCCGGCCATGCCGACGCGCTGACCGAGGCCGGCGCCGAAACGGTGATCCGGCGCTGGGCGGAGCTGAAAAGCGTGATCGCGGCGCTGTCGGAGTGGTCGGCCGATGCTTGAAAACGTGCGTCGGTCCGGACGCACGTTGGGCAGGTAACCTCTTAATTTTTCACCACTTTCTTCCTGTGGGTCTTCTTCGGCTTGTCGGTCGTCGCCTTGGGTGCGGTCTCATCGTAGCCGGCATAGGCCTGATAATCCTGCGCCGTCGGCTCCGGCACGACGACATTGGAATCGGTGAAGACGAACTGTGTGGCGACCGAGGGGTCGGTCACCTGGACCTGATACTGGTGAAGCTGCGAGTAAAGCACTTCGGTGCCGTGCATCACCGCGGTGCGGATCGGCATTGTGATGGTGCCGGGCGAGAACTTCGGCCCCGGCACGATCCTGCCGGCGACCGCTATCTTCATCGTCAGTTGCCCGTTGGCGCGGCTGCAGTCGCGGGTCACGTCGCTGATCGAGGCCTGATAAATGATCCTCGCCGAATCGTCGGGCGGAGTAGCAGCGGCGGCGTCAGCCGCAGCTTGGGCCGCGGCATCCTGCGCGGCATCGCCGGTCTTCTTGAGCTTGGGCTTGGACTTCTGGACGTCCTTGCCATAGGTGTTGAAGAAGGCCGTGCCATCTCGCACCGTCACTCGCGGACAGTAGGCCTGCAACTGGCTGGCCAGGACCTTGGGATCCTGGGGCGGCGGTGGCGCCGTCGGGTCCTTCTTGCCGATGCCGAGGTTCAGGATGCCATTGTCGCCCGATTGGCAGCCGGCGGCGGCGAGCATAAAGCCGGTGAGCGCAAGACCCGCCAAAAAGCGACCACTGAATGTACGAAACGCCATGAAACTCCCACTTCCCTCTCGCAAAGCTGGTGACGTATATCAACGGCGCGGCAAAAATGCGACTGGAGCCGACACAGAAATTAACCACCTTGTGGTGAACGGAAAGCCAAGCGGCAACGGAACTGAGACATGCAATATGTGAGTACGCGTGGGGAAGCACCCGCGCTTGGATTTTCCGATGCCGTGCTGGCGGGGCTGGCGCGCGATGGCGGGCTTTACGTGCCGCGCGAGTGGCCGCAGTTTTCCGCCGCCGAGATCCGCGCCATGCGCGGCCTTGCGTATCCCGACCTTGCCATCCGCGTGCTGTCGCCGTTCCTTGGCGGTGAAATCGCAGCACCGGTCTTCGAACGCCTGGTCCGCGAAGCCTATGCGACTTTCCGCCACGAGGCCGTCTGCCCTCTGGTCCAGACCGGCTCCAACACCTTTGTCCTCGAACTCTTCCACGGGCCGACGCTGGCGTTCAAGGATGTGGCGATGCAGTTGCTCGCCCGGCTGATGGACCATGTGCTTGCCGAACGCGATCAGCACGCCACCATCGTCGGCGCCACGTCGGGCGATACCGGCGGCGCGGCCATCGACGCCTTTGCTGGGCGCAGCCGCACCGACATCTTCATCCTGTTCCCGCATGGCCGCGTTTCGCCGGTGCAGCAGCGGCAGATGACGACGTCGAAGGCCGAGAACGTCCATGCGCTGGCGATCGAAGGCAATTTCGACGACTGTCAGGGCCTGCTCAAGGACATGTTCAACGACCACGCTTTCCGTGACCGGGTGGCGCTGTCGGGGGTCAATTCGATCAACTGGGCGCGTATCATGGCCCAGATCGTCTACTATTTCTCCTCGGCGCTGTCGCTCGGCGCGCCGGACAGGCCGGTGTCGTTCACCGTGCCGACCGGCAATTTCGGCGATATCTTCGCCGGCTACGCCGCCAAGAAGATGGGCCTGCCGATCGAGCGGCTGGTCATCGCCACCAACGATAACGACATATTGGCGCGCACCTTCGCCACCGGCGAATACCGCACCAAGGGCGTCTTTGCGACCACTTCGCCGTCGATGGACATCCAGGTGTCATCGAATTTCGAACGCCTGCTGTTCGAAGCCTCGAACCGCGACGCAGCGACCGTTCGGCGCTACATGGATGGCCTGAAGCAGTCCGGCGCCTTCACCATAGAGCCTCGTGAAATCAATGGGATGCGGTCCGAATTCGACGCCGGACGCGCCACCATGGACGAGGTCGCCGCCACCATCCGCTCCACCCTCGCAGCCAGCAATTATCTTCTGGATCCGCATACCGCTGCGGCCGTGCATGTCGCGGCCGGCAAAGCATCGGGCACTGTCCCCATGGTGGTGCTGGGCACCGCCCATCCGGCAAAATTCCCGGCCGCCGTCGAGGCCGCCAGCGGGGTCTCACCCGCCCTGCCCGCATGGCTAGGGGGATTGATGACATTTGAGGAAAAATACACGGTACTTCCATCCGACCTGAAAATGGTGGAAGATTACGTCAGCCGCCGCGCGCGGGCGGCGCGTTAGGGAGTACGAGCCATATGGGTGTTGAGGTAAGCCGTCTGTCGAACGGCCTGACAGTCGCCACCGAAACCCTTCCAAGTATCGAATCGGTTGCCTTGGGTGCCTGGGTCAAGTCCGGCGCCCGCAATGAACGGGACGACGAGCATGGCATGGCCCATTTGCTCGAGCACATGGCGTTCAAGGGCACGAAGCGGCGGACGGCCTTCGAAATCGCCTCGGAAATCGAGGATGTCGGCGGCGAGATCAACGCCGCCACAAGTGTCGAGACCACCTCCTATTATGCCAGGGTGCTGTCCGACGACGTACCGCTGGCGGTCGACATCCTTGCCGACATCCTGCAGGAGTCCGAATTCGACCCGCAGGAACTCGAGCGCGAGCAGCACGTCATCCTGCAGGAGATCGGCGCCGCGCACGACACACCAGACGATATCGTCTTCGACCGTTTCACCGAGACGGCCTTTCGCCACCAGACCATCGGCCGCTCGATCCTGGGCACGCCGGAAACCGTCAAATCCTTCACCTCCAAGCAATTGCACGATTTCATCGAACGCCAATATGGCGCCGAGCGGATGGTGATCGTGGCTGCCGGCGACATCAAGCACGACAATTTCGTGCGCGAGGTCGAGAAGCAGCTCGGTGGTTTCCGCAGCAAGGCCGACAGCACCATCCCGCAATACGCGCAATATGTCGGCGGCGATTTCCGCGAGGACCGCGACCTGATGGACGCGCAGATCGTGCTGGGCTTTGAAGGCCGCGCCTATCATGTGCGCGATTTCTACGCCTCGCAGGTGCTGTCGATGATCCTCGGCGGCGGCATGTCGTCGCGCCTGTTCCAGGAAGTCCGCGAGAAACGCGGCCTGTGCTACTCGGTCTATGCCTTCCATTGGGGCTTTTCCGACACCGGCATATTCGGCGTCCACGCCGCGACCGGGCAGAGTGACATTGCCGAACTTGTGCCTGTCATCATCGACGAGTTGCAGAAGGCCGGCGAGAACATCCTGCAGGAAGAACTGGACCGCGCGCGCGCCCAGTACCGCGCCGGGCTGATCATGTCCGCCGAAAGTCCGGCCAGCCGCGCCTCGCAGATCGCACGGCAACTGCTTTTGTTCGGCAGGCCGATCGCCAAGGAGGAATTGATGGAGCGCCTGTCGGCGCTGACGATCGAGCGGCTGACCGACCTGTCGTCGCGGATGTTCTCGACCAAGCCGACGCTTACCGCTGTCGGGCCCGTGGGTACGCTGGCTCCATATGAGGCGATCCTCGATTCGCTTCCGGGCACGCAGACCACGGCCCGCAAGCTCGCCGTCTAAGCTCCCCAAGCGTCGTGTTCGCGCTCCCTTTCTTTCGCCGTGACCTGCCGGCGCTGAAGGGCGACCGCGTCACGTTGCGCGTGCCATTCACCAATGACTTCCGGGAATGGTCGACATTGCGCGGCGAAAGCCGGGCCTTCCTGGAGCCGTGGGAGCCGCGCTGGACGCCCGACGAACTCGACCGCACGGCATGGCGCCTGCGCATCAGCCGCTACCGCGAAGACTATGCGCAAGGAACCGCGATCGCCTTCTTCATCTTCGAGAAGTCGAGCGGCAAGCTGGCCGGCGGAATCACGCTCGGCAACATCCGCCACGGTGTCTCGCAAAGCGGCCATGTCGGCTATTGGATCGGCGAGCGCTTCGGCGGCCGCGGGCTGATGACCGACGCGGTCAAGGTCGTGGCGCGCTTCGCCTTCGATACGCTGAGGTTGCACCGGATCGAAGCGGCCTGTATTCCCGACAACATCAGGTCGATCCGCGTGCTTGAAAAAGCCGGATTCCGGCGCGAAGGACTCTTACGATCCTATCTTAGGATCAACGGCATCTGGCAGGACCACTACCTCTACGCCCGGATCGCGGACGATCCGCTGGGCGGCGCAGGAACGAAGGACTGATTTTTGACGAATTTCCTGCGAAACGGGCCGTTCTTCGCCTTTGTCCTCGCGGCAATCCTGACGCTGTGCGCGGCTTCGTCGGCCTTTGCCGTCGAACCGATCAAGATTGCCCGCGACGACGTCGCGCTCGACCTGTCGCGCGCCTTCGAGATCTACCGCAACCAGGGCGAAAACTTCCAGGTGTCGACCGCGCCCGGGCCGGACGGCATCGTGCGGCGCATCGAGGTCGAGGCCAATGACGCGCGCTCGACCGGCGACTGGGCGGTGTTCGCGCTGGCCAACACCACCGACCAGCAGCTCGACAGGCTGATCGTCGCGCCGCATTTCCGACTGGTCAATTCCGGCATCTTCTGGCCCGATCTCGGCGCCACCCGCATTGCCGCGATCACGCCCAGCGAGGGCTTCGCGCTCGACCGTCAGACCAGCCCCGACGCCGATGTGTTCCGGGTGACGCTGAACCCGGGAACGGTGATCACCTTCATCGCCGAACTCGCCTCGCCCAAGCTGCCGCAGGTGTATCTGTGGGAGCCGGAAGCCTACAAGGACTCGGTCAATTCCTACACGCTGTTTCGCGGCATCGTCATCGGCATCGCAGGCCTTCTGGCGCTGTTCCTGACCATTCTTTTCGTGGTCAAGGGCACGTCGATGTTCCCGGCGACTGCTGCCCTTGCCTGGGCGGTGCTTGCCTATATCTGCGTCGATTTCGGCTTCCTCAACAAGGTCATCGAGATTTCGCCCGGCAATGAGCAGATGTGGCGAGCGGGAACGGAGGTGGCGCTGGCAGCGACCTTCGTGGTCTTCCTGTTCGCCTATCTCAACCTTAACCGATGGCACGGCCATTTCAGCTATGGCGCCCTGGTCTGGATCCTCGGGCTGGTGCTGATCGCCGGCGTCGCCATCGTCGATCCGGCGGTCGCCGCCGGCATCGCCCGCATATCCTTTGCCGCCACCGCGCTGACCGGGCTCGGCCTGATCATCTTCCTCGGGATACGTGGCTATGACCGCGCCATCATGCTGGTGCCCAGTTGGGTCATGGTGCTGTTGTGGCTGTGCGGGTCGTGGATGGCGATCACCGGCATGCTCGACAACGACATCGCCCAGCCGGCGCTCGGCGGCGGGCTGATCCTGATCATCCTGTTGATCGGCTTCACCGTCATGCAGCACGCCTTTGCTGGCGGCGCGCTGCATCAGGGGCTGTTTTCCGACCTCGAACGCCAGGCGCTGGCGGTGGCCGGATCGGGCGACACGGTGTGGGACTGGGACGTGCTGCGCGACCGCGTGGTGACCAAGCCCGATGTCAGCATCCAGCTCGGCCTAGCGCCCAACAGCCTCGGCGGTGCTGCGCGCAACTGGCTGCCGGTGCTGCATGCCGACGACCGTGATACGTTCCGCACGACGCTCGACGTGGTGCTCGAGCATCGCCGTGGCCGGGTGTCGCAGAATTTCCGCCTGCGCGGCGCCGACGGGCATTATCACTGGTTCAACTTGCGGGCGCGGCCGGTCATCGGATCGGACGGCGAGGTCATCCGCTGCGTCGGCACCATGGTCGACGTCACCGAGCAGAAGAAGTCCGAGGAAAGGCTACTGCACGACGCCGTGCACGACAATCTGACCGGCCTGCCGAACCGCGAATTGTACATGAACCGGCTGGAGGCGATCATCTCGATCGCCCGTACCGAAGAGAAGGTGCGCCCGACCGTCTTCGTCATCGACATCGACCGTTTCAAGCAGGTAAATGACGGGCTCGGCATCTCAGCTGGCGACACCATCCTGCTCACCATAGCGCGCCGCCTGCACCGGCTGTTGAAGCCGAAGGACTCGCTGTCGCGCTTTGCCGGCGACCAGTTCGCGCTGATGCTTTTGTCCGAACAGGACCCTGCCCGCATCGCCGGTGTGGCAGATGCCATCAAGCATGCGATCAACAACCCGATCACCTTTGCCAAGCGCGAGATCGTGCTGACCGCCTCGATCGGCCTGATCACCTGGACCTCGGCGCAGACCTCGGCCGAGGACATGGTCAAGGATGCCGAGCTTGCCATGCATCAGGCAAAGCGTTTCGGCGGCGACAGGATCGAGCCGTTCCGCCCGGCCTTCCGCACCGTCGGCACCGATCGGCTGCAGTTCGAATCCGACCTGCGGCGCGCCATCGAGCGGCGTGAATTCACGCTGGCCTACCAGCCGATCGTGCGCCTGGAAGACGGCAGCGTCGCCGGCTTCGAAGCCTTGCTGCGTTGGGACCATCCGCGCCGCGGCATGATCCCGCCGGCTGATTTCATCCCGGTCGCCGAAAGCTGCGGGCTGATCGTGCAGCTTGGGCTGTTTGCCATGCAACAGGCCGCCGAGGACCTTGCCGGATGGCAAAAGCAGATCGGCGACGCGCCGCTGTCGGTCTCGGTCAACCTGTCCAGCCGCCAGCTCATCCGCCGAGACCTGGTCAGCGACGTCCGCTCGGTCATCGCGCGGGCCAATCTGAAGCCGCGCTGCTTCCGGCTCGAACTCACCGAGTCCCTGGTGATGGACAATCCGGAACAGACCGCCCACGTGCTGACCAAGCTGAAGCAGCTCGGCATCGGCCTGTCGCTGGACGATTTCGGCACCGGCTATTCGTCGCTCGCCTATCTGACGCGGTTCCCGTTCGATACGATCAAGATCGACAAGAGCTTTGTCGACGACAGCACGCCCAAACGCGCCGTACTGCTCAAATCCATGGTCAATATGGCGCATGAACTCGGCCTGTCGGTGGTCGCCGAGGGCATTTCGGATGAGCGCGACGCGCTGGAATTGCGCCAGATGGGCTGCGAATATGTGCAGAGCTTCATGTTCGGCGCACCGATGCCGGGCGACCAGGTGCTGAAGACGCTGAAAGAACAGTATCCGCTTACGCAGGCTTAGAGGCCGTTTGGAAACTCTACTCCTGCGGCCATCTGATGGCGATTTCTGCGCTTCCGGTGCTCACGTACCTTGAGTACGCTCCGCTCCGGTTCTCGAAATCACCATCATATGACTCGCATGAGCGAGTTTCGAAACGCCCTCTGCGTCGGCGTGATAGGTCAGGCGTGCCCGGCGGCCAGGCTGAGATGGGCGAGGTCGATGCCGATCGAGGCGAGGATGCGATCGTATTTGCGCTCTATGTCGGCGTCGAACAGAAGCTCGGGGCTGGCCGGGCAGGTCAGCCAGCCATTCTCGGCGATCTCGGTTTCCAGTTGGCCCGCGCCCCAGCCCGAATAGCCCAGCGCCATCAGCGCGTGACGCGGGCCGCGGCCCGACGATATGGCGCGCAAAATGTCGACGGTCGCGGTCAGGCAGATGTCGTCGGAAACGGTCAGCGACGATTCCACGCGGTAGTCGCCCGAATGCAGGACGAAGCCCCGGCTGCGATCGACGGGGCCGCCATTGCGCACGACGAAATCGCGCGCCTGCGCCGGCAAGCGGATCGCCTCCTGCTCGTTCATGATGCCGAGTTGCACCAGCAGGTCCGGAAACAGCATCTGCTGTGTCTGGTTGATGATCAGGCCCATCGCGCCTTCATCTGAGTGCGCGCAGATGTAGATGACCGAGCGCGTGAAACGGTCGTCCTTCATGCCGGGCATGGCAATCAGGAACTGATCGTCGAGAAAGCCGCGTCCAGCAGCCGTCTTTTTGTGGCGCAACAAGTCCATGGAGGGAAGGTACCGTGTTTCCCGGGCGCCGAAAAGATGCGCCGCGCCGGATTCGACCAAAGCCCATGGGGCCAGGCCGCCGTGGCTTGCCAGCAGGGGTCACGCAAATATGATACCGGAAGGGCGATGAAATCATTGCGAAGCCACGAAGGGACGATCAAATCACGGCCATGCAAAGCTTGAGAATCCTGCTGCTCGGCGCCGCCATCGGATCGGCGGCAGTCCTGCCCGCCTCCGCCTCCTCGTCCGCCTGGTACAACAGCGAAGGCGGCAAGGTGCGGCTGGTGACATCAGGCAAACCCGACGAGGCCGGCCGCATCCAGGGTGTTCTCGACATCGCGCTCAAGCCCGGCTGGAAGACCTATTGGCGCGATCCGGGCGATGCCGGCGTGCCACCGCAGCTCGACATTTCGGCCAGCACCAACATCGCCGATGCCAAGCTCTCGTTTCCGGCACCGCAACGCCACGATGATGGTTATGGCAAATGGGCCGGCTACAACTATCCGATCTCGCTGCCTGTGACATTCACGTTGGCGACACCGAACCAGCCGGCTGTCATCGATGCCGATATCTTTCTCGGCATTTGTGAAACGATCTGCATCCCCGTGCAGACACGGCTGACCGTCGACCCCACTTCCGATCCTGACAATGCCGACGACGCAGCCCTGGTGAAGGCGAGTTTCACGGCGTTGCCGGCGCCGGCAAAGCCTGATTTCGGCATCAACGTGCTGCCGGGCGATCACGAAACGCTGGTTGTCGAGGCGAGCTTTCCCGGTGACCCCGAGGCAGCGGATTTCTTCGTTGCCGGCGAGCGGGACTATATGTTCGGCACCCCTGCCCGCAGTGAGAAGGACGGCAAGCTGATCTTCACCGTGCCGATTCTCGACCGCCCTTCAACAACGCCAACGGATGGCGGGCTTCACTACACGCTGACCAGTTCGGCGGGCGCCGTCGAAGGGCTTCTGCCTTTCCCTTGATCCAGCTTGCCCAGACGATTGCAGGAAGCCGCCGAGTTCGCTACGCAAGCAGGCATCCTTCCCATTCCCCAAGCGAGGAACTCATGACCATTTCCGTTGGCGACAAGCTGCCCGAAGCGACCTTCAAGACGATGACCGCCGATGGCGCCAAGGCGATCACATCGGCCGAGATTTTCCCGGGCAAGAAGGTGGTTCTGTTCGGTGTTCCCGGCGCCTTCACGCCGACCTGCAGCAACAACCATCTGCCCGGCTATCTCGAAAACCATGACGCCATCCTGGCACGCGGCGTCGACACCATCGCCGTCGTTTCGGTCAACGACGTCCATGTCATGGGCGCCTGGGCACGCTTCACCGGCGGTGAAGGCAAGATCCTGTTCCTGGCCGACGGCAGTGCTGATTTCGCCAAGGCGGTCGGCCTCGACAACGACCTTTCCGCAGGCGGCATGGGCCTGCGCTCGAAGCGGTTTTCGATGATCATCGACGACGGCAAGGTCATCGCGCTCAATGTCGAGACCAAGCCCGGCGTCGACGAGTCCGGCGCGGCCCATATTCTCGGGCAGCTCTAAGCTTCAACGGCCGTGTCGGGCGAGGCCACAACGGCCGCCCTCGCCCGACAAACGCTTGCGCTCCAGAACTGCCGGCTTTTAGGGGGATCCAACGATGTTCGACGTCTTCTGGCGTGCTGTCGCGATCGGGATCGGCGCAACCATCCTGATGGATCTCTGGGCCGTCTTCCTGCACAAGGCGTTCGGCCAGCCACGGCCAAACTGGGGACCGGTCGGTCGCTGGGTCTGGCATCTCAGCGACAAGGTCTTTCACAACGATATCGGCGAGGCAGAGCCCTACGCACATGAAGTGTCGCTGGGCTGGGCGTTTCACTATTTCGTCGGCATCGTCTACGGCATCATCCTGGTCGTGGTGGCTGGCGCGAGCTGGCTTGCCGCGCCGACCTTCCTGCCGGCCTTCATCCTGGGCATCGTCACTGTCGGCGCCGGCTGGTTCCTGCTGGCGCCCGGCATGGGCGCCGGATGGGCAGCATCGAAGCGGCCCAATCCCATGCAGATCCGAGCGCTCAACCTGGTGGCACACACCGTGTTCGCGCTCGGGCTCTGGGGTACGGCGCTGCTGATACGCTGAGGGTTTAGGGCTGCTCCAGCCTGTCGATCGGCCGCCATCCATGGATGACGTGGCGCGCGACGATATCGTAAGCAAAATAGTTGCCACCGCCTGCCGGCTGATCCGCTTCGCGGCTGATTTCCCGCCCACTGAGCGACAGCAGCAAGAGCGTTCCAACGCCTCCATGACCGATGAGAGCGATGTCGCCGGCCCCATCGCCGTCGAGTACGGCGGCGACCTCACTCACGATACGGTTCTGGGCATCGACGGCTCGTTCCCAGCCGCGAACACTGCTGTGCGGGTTGGCGAAGAACTGATCGGCGACGGCTTCAAACTCGGGCGGCGGCAGAAAGCCTGTCGCGGAGCGGTCGTTCTCGTGCATGCGGTCCCTCACCTCGACCGCAAGGTGGAGATGCCTTGCCAGGATTTCAGCCGTTTCTAATGCCTTGCGCTCGCCCGACGACACGATGCGTCGGATTGCACCGACCGATGGCTGATCGAGCATGGCGACGGCTCTCGCCCGTCCGACATCGGACAGCCCCCATTCCGGAACGGGAACGTCGGCGTCGATCCGAACCTGGGGATGCGTGACATAGTAGAGGATCGGCACGATCGAGGTTCCTGCCTGGGAGCGGACCGGCTGCCGGAAATCAATAGCTCTGGGTCGAACGGCGCGCCTTCGTGGCCGCCGGCTGCTTCGGCTGGACATCCGGCTTCGGCGCTGAAGCCGCAGGCTTGAAAGAGCCCTTCTTGAACGGCGCCATGCCTTCCCGTGCCAATTCGTCGGCACGTTCGTTCTCGGCGTGGCCGGCGTGGCCCTTGACCCAGTTCCAGGTGACCTTGTGGCGGCGGTTGGCTTCGTCCAGCGCCTGCCAAAGCTCGCCGTTCTTGACCGGCTTCTTGTCGGCTGTCTTCCAGCCGTTCTTCTTCCAGCCATGGATCCATTTGGAAATGCCGTCCATGACGTATTTGCTGTCGGTGTGAAGCTCGACCGTGCAAGGCTCCTTCAGCGCATTGAGCGCCGAGATGGCCGCCAGCAACTCCATGCGGTTGTTGGTCGTTTCGGCTTCGCCGCCGGAAAGCTCCCTGGTGGTGCCGTTGAAGCGCAGGATAGCACCCCAGCCGCCAGGGCCTGGATTGCCCGAACAGGCGCCGTCGGTGAAGATTTCAACCTGTTTGCTCATGATGCCCCATATTCCGAAGCAGATTTGATCGCCCGATGGAACCGCATCCGCCTGATATATTCGGTCGGGTCGCGTTTCATGACCAGGCCGCCATCGGGAACCGTCAGCCAGTCGTAGAGCCGGGTCAGCATGAAACGCAACGCCGAACCACGCGCCAGCATCGGCAGCGCCGCCTTTTCCTGATCGCTCAGCGGACGCACGCTCTGATAGCCGGCGAGCAGCGCCTTGCCCTTGGTGAGGTTGAAGGAAAAGTCCTTCTCGAAACACCAGGCGTTGAGGCAGGTGGCGACGTCATAGGCATAGAGGTCGTCACAGGCAAAATAGAAATCGATCAGGCCGGAAAGTTTTTCGCCCAGGAAGAAGACGTTGTCCGGGAAAAGATCGGCATGGATGATGCCCTCGGGGAGGTCCTTCGGCCAGTTCCGCTCGAAATCGGCGAAGTCGGCATCGACCTCGGCCGCCAAGCCCGGCTCGACCTCGTCGGCCCGATCGCGAGCCGCGTTCCAAAGCTTGCGCCAGCCGTCGATGGCGAGCGCATTGGGACGGGTCATCGGAAAATCGGCGCCGGCCAGATGCAGGGCGGCCAGCGCCTTGCCGACTTCGGCGCAATGCGTTGCCGTCGGCCGCCGCAGCGAAAGCCCTTCGAGGAAAGTGATGATGACCGCTGGCCGGCCGGCCAGCGCGCCGATAACACTGCCATCGTGCGCGAACACCGGCAGCGGGCAGGACACGCCTTTGTTGGCGAGATGACCCATCAGCCCGAGGAAAAACGGCAGATCCGCCTTCTCGACCCGCTTCTCGTAGAGCGTCAGGATGTAGGAACCGGTCGAAGTGTGCAGCAAAAAATTCGAATTCTCTGTGCCCTCGGCGATGCCCTTGTAGGACAGGAGATCGCCGACCGGGTAGTGCTTCAGGAAAGCGCCGAGTTCGCCCTCCGCGACGTCGGTGTAGACCGCCATCTGCCTTACGCGGCCCCATTGACGAAGGCCATGTCGGCCGGCGTCAGTTCGACATCGCGCAGTACCCGCATGACCGGAAAATCCTCTGTTTCGGTGGCCGTGATGGCGAGATCGATGGTGACATCGAAGCGCTGGCGGAACGCGTCGATGATCTCATCGACGATGATCTCCGGCGCCGATGCTCCTGCCGACAGGCCGAGCGTCGAAATGTTGCCGATGTCATTCCACTGAATCTCGGCGGCGCGCTGCACGAGAAGCGACATCGTGGCGCCGGCACGCTCCGCCACTTCGACAAGGCGGCGCGAATTGGAGGAATTGGGAGCGCCGACGATCAGATAGAGGTCAGCGCCCGGGGCAGTGTCCTTGACCGCTTCCTGGCGGTTGGTGGTGGCGTAGCAGATCGATTCCGCCGCCGGCGCCTGCAGATCGGGAAAGCGGTCCTGCAGCGCACGGATGATACCGGCGGTGTCCTCGACCGACAGCGTGGTCTGGGTGACGAAGCCAAGCGCCTTTGGATCGGCAGGCTCAAGCCTGGCAGCATCGGCCTCGGTCTCGATCAGCGTTACCGCGCCCTCCGGCAATTGCCCCATCGTGCCGATCACCTCGGGGTGGCCGGCATGGCCGATCAACAGCACGTGGCGGCCAAGCCGCTGATGGCGCATTGCCTGTTTGTGGACCTTGGAGACCAGCGGACAGGTGGCGTCGAGATAGAACAGATTGCGCGCCTGGGCATCCGCCGGCACCGATTTCGGCACGCCATGCGCCGAGAAGACGACCGGCGACTGCCGATGTTCGGCCGGGATCTCGGAAAGCTCCTCGATGAAGACGGCGCCGAGGCTTTGCAGTCCTTCGACGACATAACGGTTGTGGACGATCTCGTGACGAACATAGACCGGCGCGCCATATTTCTTCAGCGCCAGCACGACAATCTGGATGGCACGGTCGACACCGGCGCAAAAACCGCGCGGCTGGCAGAGCCGGATCGTCAGTGGAGGTTTGGTGGTTGTCTGAAGCATTAAATCCTGGCCGGTTCGTCAGCGCCGAAATGAGGTGCCTACCCCTGTTCTGTCAAGAGCAGGCCCCGTCAAGGGCAGGGCAATCGGGTGAGTTAACGCGTGACAAGGAGGTTGAGAGCTGAATCTGTCGAGATCATTTGATTCTGAGGGGGAATATCTGGATGGACGATGTGGCTTGCAACGCCGGTGCGTTCGCGGAAACGGTTGTTTTTCTGGGTCATTTCAAGGATCTGCCTGATGGTCGGCAGAGTGCGAAGGTAAGGTATCCGCTGGATGAGGTGCTGCTGCTGTGTCTTATGGCGGTGATCGCCGGGGCGGAAGCCA